>JAGXIR010000061.1 GCA_024635605.1 Sunxiuqinia sp. | reverse complement strand
GTGAATCGAAATCTTTGAAGATTCAGCCCGATGTGTAATCCAATCAAACTAAATGACATGAAACGATTCTATTTATTTTTCGCGTTGGCTACAGTCAGCCTTCTGATGGCCGTTCCGGCAAGTGCATCCGTAAAAGAAAGTATAAAAGGTACCTGGGAATATCAAGTTCCGACGGCGGCTTACGAGTATAGTAAAGGGCAGTTGATTATTGCTGAAAAAGATGGTGAGCTGACCTTGGTTGTTAAATTCATGGATGGAACCAAAATTTCTGGTGAGCAGGTGAAGTTTGAAGACAACCAGCTAACCTTTGGCGTAACCCTCGACAATGAATTCATTGAGGTTGCCTGTTTGCTTGAAGATGGAAAACTGGCTGGTGAAGTTCAGTCGCCTGAAGGACCTGCCCAACTAACGGCAACAAAGAAGAAGCAAAAATAATTGGACTGTGAAGATTAAAAGCAGAGCAGGTTTTCCGGCTTGGAAAACCTGCTCTGCTTTATTTTACAATGCAGTATTTTGAATGAGCACTTTTTCTTCAACCTGATTTTTCTCAAAAAGCCAGTCGACTAGTCGCAAGTCATAGCGGTTAGGACTTTTATCTTCGTCGAATTTTTCAAGCATTTCCAGAATCGACTGTTTGATCTCTGGATTAAATTCATTGGTGTAGTCCAATGCGTTTAAAGCATGAGTGCGGGCAAATGGCTCCGGATGATTTAAGACATCAAGCATTGCCTGAAGTCCTTTTTCCTTTTCACCCAAATAATAAAGCGCTTCCGCAGCAACTACTTTAACATTCGGAGATGAATCGTTTAGTGCAGCTTCCAACTGGGCTTTTGCCCCTTGGGCTTCTGGGCCTAAAATCAGTAAGCCGGTAGCTCCCCAGTACCTGATCGTTTTATTATCATGCTGCAAGTACTCGACCAACTGATCCCTATTTTCTTTAATGCCTCGTGTTGCCAATTCCGCGGCATCCATAATTTGATCCAAAGGAATCTGGTCTGTTCGAATTAAATCATACATGGGCATATTCTGGGTCATCATACTTCGTTCGGCTTCAGGAATAAACCCGGTGTCAAAAATGCCAGTCACCCAATCTTTATTGGCTTTTCGCATGCGCTCCAACACTTCTGCGTAGTTTGGGTCGTCAGCCAGGTTGGCAACTTCCCAAGGATCATTTTCGGTATCATACAATTCTTCTACCGGCTTGGTATTCCAAAAAACCGACTGCTGAGCATTGCATTCACCGCTCAGATAGGCTTGTTCCCACGACTGCATGGAAGGCGCTTTCCAGAGGTAATTGATGTGCTGGCCGTATATCCGGTACGGCATGTAATTACGGATGTAACGGAACTTTTGGTCCCGGACAGCCCGGCTCATGTCGTAGCGTTCGTCCATGCGACCACGGAACATGTAAGCATATTCCGGATCAGCTGTCTTTTGTTCTCCCAGAAAAGCCTTCCCCTGTATGTAGTCGGGGATTTCGATTCCCGCAATGCTCAGCAGCGTTGGCGCCAAGTCAACAAAGCTGATCAGCCGGTTCACTTCGGAGCCTGTTTTTTCAGTCGGAAACAGGTGTTTGTATTTTTCGGGGATGCGAACGATAAACGGAACACGGGTGCCGGTTTCGTATACAAATCGTTTGCTTCGTCCCAGCACTCCACCGTGGTCGCCATAATAAAACACGATGGTGTTTTCAGCCAGACCAGCTTCTTCCAGCTCCTTCAATTTATCGCCAATCCAGGAATCCATGTCCTCCAATTTGTCGTAATACTGCGCCCAATCGTGTCGCATTTCGGGTGTGTCAGGATGGTAAGGAGGTAGTTTTACCTTGGCTGGGCTGTGTCTCAGCTCTTCGGTTGGAATCCATTTATGAATAGAACTTTCGTGACTAATGGTGGAATTAAAGATGGCAAAAAACGGTTGGCCGGGCTTTCGGTTCTTGTAGTGGGCTTCGCCGCTACTTTCGTCCCAAATATTTTTCGTTTGTTCCGGGTCGATGTTATAATCTTCCTTTCGATTATTGGTACAGTAATACCCAATTTCCCTGAGAAATTGTGGGCTGAAACGTATTTCCTCTCCTTTCTTGTAATAGCTCCGCATGTGTTGATTACCTCCGGAATTGGCGTATACACCGGTAATAATTGTATTTCGGGCAGGAGCGCAAACCGGAGCGTTGGCATAGGCATGGGTATAAAGAAACCCTTCTGACGCCAATTGGTCCATGTTGGGAGTTGTCGCGAAGTCGTCGCCATAGCAGCCAGCAAACGGACTATTGTCTTCGCTGGTTAGCCATAGTATATTGGGAAGTTCTTTTGGCTGCTCATTTTGACAGGCAATTAACCCGATGGCAGCAAAAAAAGCAAGACCTAACGGGCGTCTTAGATTAGTCATTTAGTTAGTTTTTAATTGTTTTGGTTTGAAATATAGAAATATTTATTCGGCAATTAATTCGATCCGGTTGCCCTCTGGATCCAATACTGCGGATTCATAAAAGCCATCTCCGGTGGTGCGGGGTTCACTTATAACAGGAAAGCCATCGTTACGTAGTTGTTCTGTTAGTTGGTCAACTTTTTGTTTTGAGCCAACCTGGATGGCAAAGTGCGTCAATCCTGTATACTGTTTTTGTGCATCGTTTTTCGACTTTGGGATGCCCGGCATTTGCATCAGTTCGAGCGAACAGTCACCACCAAAGGTTATCATGTATGATTTGAAATCACGGGAGTGGTTAAAGTAAGCTTCTCCTGAACTGGCATCGAAGTAGTGGATATAAAAATTCCGCATTCCTTCCAGGTTAAGGGTCCAGATCGCAAGGTGTGAAATTTTCATGGCTAAGTTATTTATGAGGTTAATAGTTGTTCATTCATATTCCATTCCTGAAAAAAATGCTTCAGGTAAAGTTCCATAAACTGATGACGTTTTTTAGCGATTTTTTGTCCCGTTTTGGTATTCATCCGATCTTTTAACAACAACAGCTTTTCATAGAAATGGTTAATGGTGGGGGCCGTCGATTTCTGGTAATCTGAAAAACTGGCATGCATTTGCGGCTGAACTTCGGGGTCAAAAATCAGCCGATTTTTATGCCCGCCGTAAGCAAAAGTACGGGCAATGCCAATGGCACCCATAGCATCCAGCCGGTCGGCATCCTGCACCACCCGGGCTTCGGGAGAATTAGGTGTTGTATCAACTTCAGCCCCTTTAAAGGAAACTTCGTCAATGATGGTTTGAATTCGAGTGTGATCCGATTCATTTAATCGAATTTGATTCATCCACGCGACAGTTTTGGAGTTTGAATGGGAGGTTAGTTTCCAATCATCCAGGTCGTGCAGAAGGGCAGCCATTTCAACAAAAAAAAGGTTGGCGTCTTCTTTCATTGCAATTCGTCGCGTCATTTGCCATACCCGGTAAATGTGCCACCAGTCGTGTCCGCTGCCTTCCTGCTCAAAATAGGATTGAACATAGTCGGCTGTTTGTTGTATCAGGTTTTCTTTTTCCATTGTGTAACCAAAGCTACATAATTCTGTTGACTCGTTGATCAGGATTTCAGCTTTTCCACCGGGAATTAACGTTGGTGTGAGATGAAAAAACGATAGACGATTCCTTGCCAAAATAGATGGCTGTTTTTTGTCTCACTGCTTGGGGGAGTTCGCATCTTCTAAAACATGTTAAAAAGCGTTTCCATGTCATGGAATTGTGTATTTTTGTTGATCTTTAATGGCTTTCTCTTGTTATAGAGTGTGTTATGTTTGAGGGACTACAGAAATGGAAGAAATGAGAAAATTGACGATACCTGCTATGTTGCAGGCTAGTTTTAAAAATTTTGCCAATCAAAACTCATTGAGTTTTGTCAGCGAAGAAGTAAAAACATACAGCCAGTTGCAAGCTGAAGTTGAGAACTTGGGAACGTATCTGAGAGGACTTGGAATAGAAAAAGGGACCAAGGTTGCGATATTAAGCACGAATATGCCCAATTGGGGGGTGGCCTTTTTTGCCATCGCGTCGATCGGAGCCATAGCTGTTCCGATTCTGCCTGATTTTCATCCGGCTGAAATTCGAAATATCATCCAGCATGCGGAAGCAGAAGCTGTTTTTGTTTCTGATAACCTGATGAACAAGCTGGAGCCGGAAAAGTATCCAATGGTCAAGATTATTCAGATTGAGACGCTGAAAGAGCTCAATGCTGAGGATTACCCGGCAGCAGCTGTTGACAAGCCGGACGTCTTTCAATATGCCGATGTGGATGAAGAAGATTTGCTGTCCATTATTTATACTTCGGGAACAACCGGCAAGTCGAAAGGTGTGATGCTAACCCATAAAAACATCGTCTGGACAGCAAAGCAAAGCCGAACCTTGCAATTCATTGATACCAGCGACCGGTTTATATCTGTGCTTCCGCTTTCACACACCTTTGAAAACACTCTTGGATTAATCTTTCCGGTGATGTTTGGGGCTTCGGTTCAATACTTGAGAAAACCGCCCACAGGTCCAGTATTGTTGCCGGCATTGCAGGTGGTTAAACCAACCATTATGCTGGTTGTGCCGCTGATTATAGAGAAAGTTTACAAGGGGAAAATATTACCTCAAATCAATAGCAAGGCCATTACCCGGGCGCTATATAAGATCCGGCCATTTCAAATTCTCCTGAGCCGCATTGCCGGGAAAAAACTTTACCAAACGTTTGGCGGTGAGCTGAAATTCTTTGGAATTGGCGGAGCGAAATTGAATGACCAGGTGGAGCGCTTCCTGATGGATGCCAGATTCCCGCTGGCTATTGGCTACGGATTAACCGAAACTTCGCCTTTACTGGCAGGAGCGGTTGGTGAAAACGTCCGCTATTTGTCAACCGGAATCCCTATGGAAGGTGTCAAACTGCGCATTGGCAATGCTGATCCGGTTACCGGCGAAGGTGAAATTCAGGCCAAGGGTGAAAACGTGATGAAAGGTTATTACAAAGAGCCGGAACTGACCAAAGAGGTATTTACTGAAGATGGCTGGTTTAAAACCGGAGATTTGGGCCGTTTCGACAAGTCGGGACTTTTGTTTATCAGGGGACGGATTAAAAATATGATTGTTGGATCGAGTGGCGAAAATATCTATCCTGAAGAGATTGAGTCGCTAATTAATCGCATGGAATACGTGCTGGAGTCGCTGGTGGTTGAGAAAAAAGGACGACTGGTGGCCATGGTTCATCTGAATATGGAAGAGATTGAACAGCGGGTGAAGAACATGAAATCGATGAAAGATGAGGCCGTTTCAAAAATTAATTTCAGGGTTGATGAAATTTTAGGTGAAATTCAGCAAAAAGTCAATGATGAAGTGAATAAGTTTTCACGTATTCAGATGGTTGTGTTGCAACCCGAACCTTTTGAGAAGACACCTACACAGAAAATTAAGCGCTTCTTGTATTACTAGTTTTATTGTTCGAATAACTGGTTTTAAAACAATACTTCAATCCCCTGGTCAGATGATCTGGGGATTTTTTTATTGAAGCAAACAATCCTAAATCCAGGATGTTAAATTGCAAAAAATAGAGCTTACGTTCAATGCATTACAGATATTATGATTATTTTTGGTTGATTTTAATCCAGAAAAACTAGCGAATGAACCTGACTAATTATCCAAATGCCTATTTACCAGCTGATTTATGCAAAAGTTAAGCCTTTTCTTTTTATTGTTCATCTTTTCTGGGGGAGCAGCTTTAGGGCAGTCTGACTGGGTCGATTCCTTGCAGGCGGCATATGATCAGCAGTATGGCTTAGATATGCTTTTGCATAATGGGGAAAAGTATGTGGCTGAAGTCAATCCGATTGAAGGACATCCGTTTTGGCAAGATGAAACGACTTTTATAGCTGATTTATTTTTGAACGGGAAAGTATTTTCAAATCAGAAAATGCAGTATCATCTGCATCGACAGGAGTTTATCCTTTCGTATACCGATTACAATCAGCAGCCAAATAAGATTGTATTGAACCGCAACGCCATTGACTCAATAAAAAGAGAAGATCTGCTGTTTGTTCAAAATGAACATCCGAAAATTCAGCAACCTTTTGTTCAGTTAATATTTAAAGGTGAACTGGAGTGTTACATTGCCCATAAAAAGAATTTGAAATTTCGATCTCAGGGGAGCCAAATTGGTTACGAATACACCGATGAGATTCGTGAATATTATCTCATTTACAAGGATGTGGTTTACAAATTCAGAAGACAAGGGAGTTTTCTAAAGATTTTCCCCAAGGAGCATCGTCGTGAAATTCGACGTTTTATTTCGTCTCAAAACTTGAAGTTTAAAACCATCGATGCTCTTAGGTTGAAAAAACTAGTTGCCTATTGCGAACAAAGTCTGACGAAAAAATGAAGCTACTGCAACAAAATATTTTAATTCTTAGTTTCTCTCTGTTATCTTTTTTGACTCAGGCACAGGAGAAGATCCGACTTAGCGGATCGTTTCATAATCTTTTATTTCCTGAATTTGTGGAGCAACTTGAACGTGAATATCCGGTTCATTTTTATTACAAAGAAGCCTGGGTTGAATCATTGAAGGTGAACGTCGAATTTCAGTCGCTGCTGATTCCTGATATGATGGAAAAAGTTTTGAAAGGAAAAAAGCCAGGCTACGTTTTTCAACCACCTGGCACGGTTTATTTATTGCCCAAAAAAAACATGTTGCGTGCACTTCCTGGTTATAGCAACCCGGTAGCTTCGGAACGTAGCGAGGAAACTATGGACAATTCAGCATCAACGATGAGCGGCAAATATCTTATGGGGCGTCAACCGGACATGATTGAAACCATTGTGGTGGGCAGTCGCGATAGAGCCGCTAACGGACGGTCAGTGGTGATAAATGGCCGACTGAC
>JAGXIR010000060.1 GCA_024635605.1 Sunxiuqinia sp. | reverse complement strand
GATGGCTGCTACCTTGGGACACACCCAGTCGTTACATACCAACGCGCTGGACGAAGCCATTGCTTTGCCAACCGACTTTTCGGCACGTATCGCCCGTAACACGCAGTTGTACATTCAGCAGGAAACCGAAATTTGCCGTGGGGCCGATCCATGGGCTGGTTCTTACTACGTTGAGTCGCTGACTCAGGAGTTGTATAACAAAGCCTGGGCGCTGATTGAGGAAGTTGAAAAACTGGGTGGCATGTCGAAAGCGGTTGAAACCGGAGTTCCAAAAATGCGTATCGAAGAGGCTGCAGCGCGCGCGCAAGGCCGCATCGACAGTGGAGCACAAACCATTGTAGGAGTGAACAAATACCGTTTGGAGAAAGAAGATCCGATTGATATCCTGGACATTGATAACACCGCCGTTCGTTTGTCGCAAATTGAGCGCCTGAAAAAGCTGCGTGATGGACGAAATGAAGAAGAGGTGCAACAAGCTCTGGAAGCGATTACCAAATGTGCCGAAACAGGCAAAGGTAACCTGCTCGACCTCTCCATTAAAGCCGCGCAGAAGCGTGCTTCATTGGGTGAAATTTCAGATGCCTGCGAAAAAGTCGTAGGACGTTATAAAGCTGTAATCAGAACAATATCAGGCGTGTATTCATCAGAAAGTAAAAATGACAAAACCTTTGCCGAAGCGCAAGCGCTGGCCGGGAAATTTGCTGAGCTAGAAGGTCGTCAGCCTCGGATCATGATTGCCAAAATGGGACAGGACGGTCACGACCGCGGTGCCAAAGTTGTGGCTACCGGTTATGCCGACCTTGGTTTCGATGTGGATATGGGACCGCTGTTCCAAACGCCGGAAGAAGCCGCCAAACAAGCCGTTGAAAACGACGTGCATGTGATGGGTGTTTCCTCGCTGGCTGCCGGTCACAAAACCCTGGTGCCATCGGTTATTGCTGAGTTGAAAAAACTGGGCCGCGAAGACATCATGGTCATTGCCGGTGGTGTTATCCCTGCGCAGGATTACAAATATCTGTACGAAGCAGGTGTTGTTGCCATCTTCGGGCCTGGTACCAGCGTATCAGCTGCCGGTAAAAAGATCCTGGAGATCTTGATCTCGGCACACGAATAAGCCCCACCCGGCCTCCCCCAAAGGGGAGGAGAAAGGAAGCAGAAGATTGTACTTGCCATTGATCGGATGACTTCGAAGTCATCCGATCAATACAGAATATAAAAGCCATATCCGAAAGGGAGTGGCTTTTTTGTTGGTGCACATCGCACTACAGAGCCGTCTTCCCGAATTTATTTCGGGATCTGTTAGCTTGCGTAATCTTCCGAAACAGGATCAAGTGGGAGTCCTCTCGTGACAGTTAATAGTGATGAGACAAACAGCTTTTTCCCGGTTCAGATCCCTTCTTTATATTGCGTGTTTATTGATGGATGAATAATGTGTTCGAGCTGCTGGGCTGCATTAGAATTTCCGCGGAGATGATCTTTAAAAAGTTGAATGATGCTTGCTTTATCCAGCTCGATTTTTGTTTCAGTCTTGATATCTCTTAAATCAATGAGAAAACTTGCAAAATGGTCCGGCAAATCTTTTAGAATACTTGTATTCAGAAAATTAGCCGAATGGTAGATACGATGATAATTTCCTTTTGTTTTCTCAATCATGAACGAGTCCTGTTTTAAATTGGTAATGGTTGACGCTTTCTCACATTGTTGAATACAGCTGCCATCAATGCGACTCTTTTTACATCCGGTTACCTGATGAAACAAACATTGCCGACTTGTCATCAAAACAATTGGATGATAGATGCTATAATACAAGTCAAAATTGTCGGGTTTCTTGATGCTTTTTATTTGCGTGTATTTAAGTTCATTCGAAATAAAGGAGCCCGAACAGTTAAAGTTTTCTTTCAAGGCTAAAAGGCTATACGAATTGGTTAAATTCAGATATGGCCCCGCTATCCAGTCAATGCCCATTTTATAGGCTTCGCAAGCTATTCCGGTGTTATTAGTTACAATCATTTTTCCTTTAAACTGGTGCAGGAAATCGACTGCGATGGTATAATCTTCACCCAATAGGATAGATGGAAACCAAGGGATTAAATGCTCGTTACTGTTGAAAAGGTCGATCAATTCGGGAGCCTTATTTTTTAACGAATTGGGCAATTGGAAAAAGACGTCTATTGAGCTGTCCTCACCAAGCAACACATCTTTTGGTGAGGAGATTAATACGGAAAGCCTGGGCTCAATTTTTACTGGAGTTGGCTTTTTTAATGCGTGAAGAGCAATGGGTGAAACTGCTTCTCTGGAATCATTCAGCACAAAAAATATTTTTCTTTTTAAAGCCGTCAGTTCTTTAAATGGAATATACAGTTTGGCGCCAAGTTGGTCGGTATTTAAGTCTTTGATGTAATATCCCGTATCATTTAAACCGCGTAGCTTTTTTAAGATGATCGCATGACTTAAACACTCGATCCCTTTTTCTGCCAGCGTACTTTCCGATTCTACTATAAACGATTTGGCAGGTGTGCTTACGGTTGCTGTTAAAACGGTTCCGTATGTTCCGGAAACCTCAATCACTAAAGGAATGTCATCGATATTTAATTGGTCAATTTTATCTTTTATCTGATTTCTGGTTTCTTCTTTTTCTTCATACAATTCTTTCGCCCCTTGTTCTCGTTTATCATCGGACGAATAGTGGTTAATTTCCGACAAGTGAAGCGTCGAATTACTCATGGGATTATCAATAAACATCTCTTTATTAATATCACCCTTCAAAAAAGAATTGGAGAATTTACGATTAAACACTTTATGCAAATCGCTCTTGTCATTAAGTAAAATGTCATGAGTGTAAAAGCTCTGGAGTTGTTTTCTCCAGGCATTCACAACTGTATAAACGTATTCAAATTCCTTTATCCGACCTTCAATCTTTAATGAATCCACCCCGGCATCAGCCAATTCTCTCAGGTCGGAATAGGCTGAATTATCTTTCAGGTTAAGCGGATAATCTTTTCCCTGGGGAGTCGTTAAATACCGATCTCTGCACGGTTGGCTGCATCTGCCACGGTTTCCCGATTTGCCTGATAAAACAGAGCTCATATAGCAAACGCCCGAAAAGGAGATGCAATAAGAACCGTGAACAAAAACCTCCGTTAAAAGCTCATTTTCATGTGCTACTGAAGTTAAGTGATTGATCTCATCAAGATTTAGTTCGCGGGATAGATTTACTCTGGTGGCGTTTAATTGACTTAGAAATTTTATCTGCCCCTCATTATGCGTGGTAAGCTGTGTTGACGCATGAATTTTAAGGCCTTTGAAATAGTTGGATAAAAGATAAAACAGTCCAAAATCCTGAACAATCACACCATCGATGCCGGTATTTGCTAATTTGTTCAATACACTTATCAGAAGTGGGATTTCACTTTCAACGATCAAGATATTCAGCGTCAGGAAAACTTCGCAGTTGTTTTTATGCGCCAATCTTAAAATTCCATGTAAATTTTCGAAGCTTATATTCGCTGCCCGGTTTCTGGCATTAAATTTATTCAACCCACAATATACCGCATCGGCCCCTGCAAGAATTGCAGCTTTCACAGAATCAAGATCTCCACCAGGTGCCAGTAATTCTAGTTCTCTTTTCATTATTTTTTCGGCTGAAGTAATTGGATATAAGTGTTGGTGCATGTCGAAAATAGCGAGTTTTACTCACTCACTTTTTCAGCGTATAACTGACTTCGTTTTATGGCTATACTCTCCTTTTGCAGCTGATCTGCTATTTTCGCATACATGGGGTTGAAGCGTTATCGAATTCAATTCCTTGTCTTTAATAATATTGAATGAACTTTTTGTCCCACTTTAACCACTATTTCAACAATTTCTTCAATGTCCTTTTTTGAGGTCCTAAAGTTAACAACACAAGCTCTTAAACAATACTTTTCATTCACAATGGCATTTGATAGAAAAACCTCGCCGCCAGATTGAAGTTCATTCAATAGCTCCGTGATTTCCTCCTGTCGTCGGAACTTCCAGCCTGCACTAAGCTTTTCGTTTGATTCCACTTTTGATAAAAATAGGCTGCTCCTGAACAGGCACCATCTTAGTACACCCATTTCCTCTTCTGTTCCTGTTTATTAAACCGACAACTGACGGATTTCTTGCAAGGCCTTCTGTTTTGCGCTGTGAAAAATTGATCTATTCTTTTATCCACCCCCAACTCTGAAGTGAGGAGGGGCTATGACCCGAATTGGAGCAGATCTTGATATGACGGCATAAAAAAAGCCTGACCGAAGCCAAGCTTTTTAATCATACAAGTAGTTGTAAATATCGTTAATTGAAGGAGCTGACTTATAAAAGTACCCGCACCAATTTCAGAATTAATCTACTTTAGTTACGTTCGTTGCAATCGGACCTTTGTTTCCTTGTCCAATTTCAAATTCTACCGTCTCGTCTGTTTCCAGACCAGCATAGGCATCAGCTAAACCAGAACGGTGCACAAAGATGTCTTTGTTGTCCTCAGTCAGGATAAATCCAAAACCTTTGGTTGCATCATACCATTTTACAGTACCTTTCATAATCAAACTCCTAAATTAGTAGTTCGATCTGAAATTGTTGTCTCTACGGCCATAACCGCCGCCACCGCCACGGTTGTTGCCGCCACGGAATCCACCGCCGCCGCCACCACGGTTGTTGTCTCTCTTTTTCTCGATTGACTCATTAACAACCATAGAACGACCTTCGACTTCAGCGCCATTCAGTTCTTCAATAGCTTTTTTTGCTTCATCAGCATCAGCCATTTCAACGAATCCAAAACCTTTACTTCTTCCAGTAAATTTGTCAGTGATCAACTTAACAGAAGTTAATTCACCATACTCCTCAAAGATTTCTCTGATATCATCTTCAGTGATTGAGTAATTGAGGTTTCCTACAAAAATGTTCATAATCAGTATTAAAATAAAAATGTGAATGGCAAATGTATATTTAATTTTGCGGCAAAAAAAATTAATTCGAAAAATAAATGAATTAGGGGGCTTTTTTCTTGTCCTTGATAATCAATAAATTTAATACAGCAGGATTTTCGTTTTTAAAAAACCGGCTAGTCCTGCTTGCCGGAAGTCATCCTTAGCTTTCCAGAAGGTTGTCGCTGATGGCCTGCAATGTTTTCTGCTTGAAGTTCGTCGGAACCAATACCGAAATGTTGTGCCGGCTTCCTCCATATGAAATCATCCGAATGGGGATGCCTTCCATTGCGTCAAACACTCTGGCGGCGAAACCACGCTCTTCTCCTATAATATCACCAACAATACAGATGATCGTCTGATCTTCATCAACTTGAACTTCGCCATATTCTTTCAACTCTTTGACGATGTCTTTCAGTTTGCTGGTGTTATCGATGGTTAACGACACGGCCACCTCTGATGTAGAAATCATGTCGATGGGTGTTTTGAAGAATTCGAAGATCTCAAAAACACTTTTTAGAAAACCATAGGCCATTAACATACGGTCCGAGCGAATCTTAATAGCAGTGATGCCATCTTTGGCCGCAACGGCTTTAATTCCGCTTCCGCTAGTCTCAGCGGTAATCAGCGTGCCGCTGTCGGTCGGGTTCATGGTGTTTTTTAGGCGAACCGGTATGTTGTGCAATTTGGCTGGTAAAACGGTTTGCGGGTGCAAGATTTTTGCGCCGAAATAAGCCAGCTCTGCAGTTTCGTTAAATGATAGTTGCTCAATTTTTTTCGTGTTGTTTACATATCGGGGATCGTTGTTGTGAAAGCCGTCAATGTCGGTCCAGATTTGAATTTCTTCTGCGTTAATCGCTGCGCCAATCAGCGAAGCGGTATAGTCCGAACCGCCGCGTTGCAGGTTGTCGATCTCATCTTGATTATTTCGGCAGATGAATCCCTGAGTGACGTAGTAATCCGCTTCGCCCACTTCCTCCAACACTTTTTCAATGTTTGTGGTAATGGCGTTTAGGTCGGCTGATTTGTCAGCGTCAATACGCATGAAATCAAGCGCAGGCAGTAGTTTGGTTTTGTAGCCGTTTTCAAGCATCAGTTGGGCGAACAGCGCGGTCGATATTAATTCGCCTTGTGCCAGAATAACTTGCTCATTCGTCGCGTCAAATGTGCCCGAAGCTTGTTTGCGGATCGTGTCAAAACTTGTTTTAATTATTTTTTGACCTTCTTGCTTGCGTGGTTCAGTTTTGAAAAGTTCAGCAACCACTTCCTTGTATTTGGTTTCCAGTTTGCCGATCTGTGAACGGGCAACGTCTTTATTTTTTTTGTGCAAATAACCTGCAATTTCAACTAAAGCGTTGGTTGTGCCTGACATGGCAGACAAGACAACCAGCTTTTTTTCTCCATCGGTAATCAGCTGCATCACAGCATTCATGTTTTCAACGCTTCCAACTGATGTGCCACCAAATTTTAAAACCTTCATAGTGTGATTTTTATTCTTTAAAAGTTCTGTTTCAGGGGCACAAAGATTAAAATTTTTTGCTGATTTATAAAGTATTAAAAGAATTTCGTGGATATTTATACATTAATAGTGGATAAATATTGATTAGTTGATTGGCGTATGGTGACGAAGAAAGGATTTTGGTTGATTATTCCGCTGACAATAAGGTTATTTGCATGAGGCGACTTGGATGCAAGCCCGAGGCACTACTCATTTCATTGGAGGATTTCGATTTTTTTTATCTGTTGTAGAATAGTTAAGATTTTATAAATTTCTGATTAACTTTGTGATCAAAGAATTTTTGGTGGATATCCAGTCCCGTTCTCACGGGATTTTATGTGCAGCTAGGGGTGGATGCACGGATGTCCACCTTTCTTCTTTTTTACGGCTTACCTTTTTTCAAATTAGAAATTCCCGAAAATGGCGTGCTTCTCCGAGTTAAAATAGATGGTGGAGTAAATGTGAAATCCTTCGCGATTGGTCGAAAGTTTGCGTTCCATGTAAAGTACCGGATCACCTTTTTTAATTTTCAGGAGTTCCCCGATTTTATCATCCGCTTTAATGGCTTTCAGCTTTTGTTCGCCTCCTTTAATTTCAACCTGGAAGCCAGTCCGCAAGATTTCAAACAGCGATTTATTTTCAAACGTCCGGCTCGTGAACCGGGGCAGGTTGATGTTCGGAATATGGTTAATGTCGTAAAATACGGGCTGATCGTTTACAAAGCGAAGTCGTTCCATGTAAACACATCCAAAGTCTTTTTCAGCTTCCGACAGGTCGAAATGAAAAGGCTGCGGCCAGTTTTTAATGATTGGCTTTTGCAGGATTTGAGTTTGCAGGTATTGCTTACCAATGGCCGACGATGTTCCCGAAATGGATAAAATGCCGATGTTTTGTGGTGGCTTTTGTACGATACTGCCCTTGCCTTGCTTCTTATAAATGAAGCCGTCTTGCACCAAGGCTTCCAAGGCATGCCGAACCGTTGGTCGGGTCATGCTGTGAACGGTGCATAGTTCATTCTCTGAAGGCAACAAGCTACCCTCTTCGTAAACCCCCGAAAGAATATGATGGCGAAGCGTTTCGTATAATTTTTTGTATTGTGGTATTCTGTTTCCTTCGGTCATAAGCGTGCTTAATGTTGCTCAAAAGTAAGAAAAATTATTAATTTTCAACGAGCAACTTGTAAATACAAGTTGGATGATGTAAGTTTACAACCTGAATTTAGATGTACTCAATGGCAGTTGTGTTTTAAGCGCTACTATGAATGGTTGAGACAAAGTAAATGTATTAACAAGTGAAATAAAAGTGTATGGCTATTCCGGTAATTATGCCTCGCCAGGGGCAATCTGTTGAGACTTGCATCATTGGTGAATGGTACAAGCAGGTCGGCGACCAGGTGAAAACAGGAGATCTCTTGTTTTCATATGAAACTGATAAGGCTTCGTTTGAAGAAGAAGCGAAAGACGATGGCGAACTGCTAGCCGTTTTTTATGACGAAGGGGATGAAGTTCCCGTATTGACCAATGTGGCTGTTTTAGGTAAAAGTGGTGAAAAGGTGGATGAATTTCGTCCGGGAGGCGAAGCTGCCGAAGCTGACCCTGCCGCGAAAAAAGAGGATGCTCCTTCAAGCGCCAAAGCTGAACCGGTAATCGAAGAAAAGGAAATGGTGGTAGGCGAAAAACCTGAAGGTAAGATTCGTATCTCACCTCGTGCCAAAGTAATGGCAGAGAAAATCGGCATTCCATACGAGAAGGTGAAAGGTTCCGGGCCTCATGGGCGCATCATTGCGCAAGACATCGAAGTAGCTGCTGAGTCGTTGCCAAAGATGACACCATTGGCACAGGAAAAGGCACAGGCTGAAAGTTTAACTGCTGCCGGAGAAACGACTGGCTTAGGAGGCCGTGTTGCCGCGGAAAATCTGATTGCTTACAACCCTGTTTACAGTGATGACTTTGAGGTGAAAAAACTCACCAACATGCGCAAGCTGATTGCTAAAGCCATGCACCAGTCGCTGCAAAATTCGGCCCAGCTTACCCATCACATGAGCGCCGATGCACGCCAGATCATGGCCTTGCGTAAATCCTTTAAAAAGAAACTGGAAGCCGAAGAGGTTTCTCAAAATATTACCATCAACGATTTGGTTTGCTTTGCAGTGATTAAGGCGTTGAGAAAATTTCCGCAGGCCAATACCCATTTCATTGGCGATAGCATGCGCTGGTTTAAAAAAGTGCATTTGGGATTAGCAGTTGATACCGAACGAGGCCTGATGGTTCCTGCTGTTAAGAATGCCGATGATCTTTCTATTGAAGGGCTTTCTTCTCAGTTGTCGACCGTTGCCGGGCAATGTCGCAAAGGAAATATTGATCCGGAGTTGCTGAAGCCGGAAGCGGCCAGCTTTACTGTTTCCAACCTTGGCAATTATGGTGTTGAGATGTTTACACCCGTCATTAACCTTCCACAAACCGCCATTTTGGGTGTGTGTACCATTGTTCCCCGTCCAAAAGATTTGGGCGACGGCGTGTATGGCTTTGTTCCGATGATGGGGCTGTCGTTGACCTACGACCACCAAGCGCTGGATGGCGGTGAAGCCACCCTGTTCCTGAAAGAAATTAAAGAACAAATTGAAACGCTGAGCATATAAAAAAAGAGGTATGAGATTCCAAATGCAAATCGCAAGATCAAACATCTGGAATCTAATATCTAACATTTAGCATCCAGACAATGAGTAACAAATTCGATATAGCAATTCTTGGCGGTGGTCCCGCCGGATACGTTGCAGCCGAGCGCGCCGGAGCAAAAGGAATGCGCGTAGTAATTTTTGACAAAAGAGCGTTAGGTGGGGTGTGCCTGAATGAAGGCTGCATTCCCACCAAAACGCTCTTGAATTCAGCGAAAGTGTTGGAAAATGCGAAAGAAGCCGGCAAGTACGGAATCAACATCGAATCGAATATTTCGGTTGATTTTGGAAAGATCATGAAGCGCAAAGACAAAGTGGTGCGCAAACTGGTTTCCGGCGTAGGCGCTAAAATGAAACACATCAAAGCCGAAATGGTGATGGCCGAAGCCGTCATCAAAGAAAAGCGGGCCGATGTGATTACGCTGACTGCTGATGGTCAGGAATACCAGGCGAGTCGTTTGCTGATTTGCACCGGTTCCGAAGCGGCCGTTCCGCCGATCCCGGGATTGGACAAAAACATCGTGACTACGAACCGTGAAATCCTTCAGTTAAAAGAACTGCCTAAAAGCTTGGTGATTATTGGGGGTGGCGTGATTGGGACGGAATTTGCCGATTTCTTCAACGCCATGGGAACGAAAGTCACGGTCATTGAAATGTTGCCCGAGATCCTGACCGGCGTTGATCTGGATATTGCTGCTTTTGTGCGCAAAGAGTTTACCAAACGCGGCATCGAATACCATTTGAGTGCCAAGGTTACTGAGTTGAAAGACAAGGAAGTCATCTTTGAAAAAGACGGGCAGGTTCAGTCAATTACCGGTGACGAAATACTGCTTTCGGTTGGCCGCAAATCCAATGTCGAAGGCATCGGACTCGAAAATATTGGGGTGGAATTTTCACCCAAAGGAATTAAAATTGACCAGCATTGCCGTACCAACATCCCCAATGTGTATGCTGCCGGCGATGTGACTGGTTTTTCACTATTGGCACACACTGCCAGCCGCGAAGGGGAAGTGGCCGTTAACCATATGTTGGGACGCAAAGATGTGATGCGCTACAATGCTATACCGGGCGTAGTTTACACGCATCCTGAAATTGCCGGCGTTGGTTTGACCGAAGCTGTTGCCAAAGAAAAAGGAATTGAAGTGGAAGTGCGCCAGTTGCCCATGGCCTATGCCGGCCGTTTCATTGCTGAAAACGAAGGCAAAGACGGCTTTTGCAAAGTGATTGTCGGTAAAAAATATAAAGAGATTCTGGGGATTCACATGGTCGGCGGAGCTTGCTCCGAAATGATCTGGGGTGCTTGTGCGCTCATCGAAGCCCAACTGCGCGTGCAGGATGTGGAGGAAATTGTTTTCCCGCACCCAACCGTAAGTGAAATTATCAAGGAAACGATTTTTCAGTTCTAAAATAGGTCCAAGTTCAAAATTTCAAATTCCAAGTTATGGCAACTATCGAGCGTTTTGAAGATTTAAAAGTTTGGAAGGCAGCACGAGTTTTTTGTAAATAAATTCATCAAATGACAATTGAAGGTGCTTTTTCAAAAGATTATAAGTTAGTCAGTCAGATCAAAGCGTCTTCTGGATCGATCATGGATAATATTGCTGAAGGATTTGAGCGAGATGGTAATAAAGAATTTGGTCAGTTTTTATCTTTCTCAAAAGGTTCATGCGGCGAATCACGCTCTCAACTTTACCGGGCGTTAGACAATGGATATATTGCAAAAGATGAATTCGATCAAGCGTATGCTAAGGTGCTGGAAATTAGTAAAATATTAAGCGGGTTCATGTCTTATTTGAAAGAATCTGAGTTAAAAGGAAAGAAATTCAAATAGTCACACAGCCAGCCCAACTTGAAACTTGGAATATGAAATTTGGAACTTGTTTCGAAAAAGAGCAAATGGTTTGAGAAAAGAATAAAAATGATAAAAGAGACAAAACTGTAACACGAAACGATATGCCAAAAGTACAATTTATTGATCCGCAAAACGTCAGGAAAGCTGGTGAAGTGACCTTCAATCCGATTCCTGTCAATCAATACAACAAAAGTATTGAAGAAGAGAAAGCGAATTTCTCCAATGAAGATTTCATCCGTATTTACCACGACATGGTTGTCATTCGCGAGTTTGAAACTATGCTCAACGAAATCAAAATCAAAAGTGAATACAATGGTGTTGCCTATAATCACCCGGGGCCTGCTCACTTGTCTATCGGACAGGAAGCCGCTGCGGTAGGGATGGCCTACACACTGGGTGTTGAAGATTTTATTTTTGGTTCGCACCGTTCGCATGGAGAAATCCTGGCTAAAGGCTTATCAGCCATTCACAAACTGACCGATGCGCAATTGACCGAAGTGATGGAAAAGCACTTTGATGGCAAAACCTTTGCTCCGGTGAAAGCCAACTTTAAAGGAACCACCAAAGAACTGGCCATTCGCTTTTTGATTTACGGAACATTGGCGGAGATTTTTGCCCGCGAAACCGGGTTCAACCGGGGGCTGGGCGGATCGATGCATGCATTTTTCACGCCATTTGGTGTCTATCCGAACAATGCCATCGTTGGTGGTTCGGGCGACATCGCTGTTGGCGCCGCGCTCTTCAAAAAGGTAAACCGTAAAGACGGCATCGTGGTGGCCAACATTGGCGATGCCTCAATGGCTTGCGGGCCGGTTTGGGAAGGCTTGACCTTTGCCACGATGGATCAGTTTAACCAATTGTGGGAAGGTGATATGAAGGGTGGCTTGCCGCTAATCATTAACATCATGAATAACCAATACGGGATGGGCGGACAAACCTGTGGCGAAACCATGGGCTACAACGTGGCTGCCCGTATTGGCGCCGGGCTGAATGCCGACCAAATGCATGCTGAGCGTGTGGATGGTTACAACCCACTGGCGGTGATCGATGCCTACACACGCAAGCGCAAAATCCTGAAAGAAAAACGCGGCCCCGTGTTGCTGGATGTGCTGACCTATCGTTTTAGCGGACACTCGCCGTCTGATGCTTCTTCCTATCGTTCGAAAGAAGAAATTGAAGCCTGGCAGGCTGTAGATTCAATCATCTGGTTTGGAAAAGAACTGATGGATGCGGGCATTGCAACACAAGAGGAGCTCACGAGTATTCATTCCAACAACACAGAGCTGATCACCTGGGGATTGAAACTGGCCATTGACGACAAGGTATCACCACTCATGGATTTGGGAAAGAACCCTGAACTGATTGGCGAGATGATGTTTTCCAGTTCTCCGGTTGATAGTATGGAAGCTGGTCGCGAGCCCGAAGTGAACCATCCGATGGAGGAAAACCCACGGGTGAAGCAACTGAAAACCAAAGAGCGTTTTGCCTTCGATAAAGACGGGAAACCGTTTTCAAAAATCAAACAATACGGTTTGCGCGATGGCTTGTTTGAGGCCATCGTTGACCGGTTTTATAAAGATTCAACCCTGATTGCCTATGGTGAAGAAAACCGTGATTGGGGTGGCGCTTTTGCCGTGTACCGCGGATTGACCGAGGCCTTGCCTTATCACCGTCTGTTCAACTCGCCCATTTCCGAAGCTTCCATTGTGGGAACAGCTATTGGCTATGCGATGTGTGGTGGACGGGTGATCCCTGAGATCATGTATTGCGATTTCCTTGGACGCTCGGGTGACGAGGTGTTCAACCAATTGCCGAAATGGCAAGCCATGAGTGGAAACGTGATCAAGATGCCGGTGGTGCTGCGTGTTTCCGTGGGGTCGAAATACGGTGCCCAGCACTCGCAGGACTGGACCGCACTGCCGGCTCATATCCCGGGTTTGAAAGTGGTTTTTCCGGCTACACCCTACGATGCTAAAGGATTGATGAACTCAGCCTTGCAGGGAACCGATCCGGTGATCTTCTTCGAAAG
>JAGXIR010000059.1 GCA_024635605.1 Sunxiuqinia sp. | reverse complement strand
GTACCCGGGGCGGGAATCGAACCCGCACTCTGTTGCCAGAACTGGATTTTGAATCCAGCGCGTCTACCAATTCCGCCACCCGGGCTTGAATTAGCGATGCAAAATTAATGGAAATTTTCTGAGCTCAAAGAAAATTATCAAAAAATATTGCCCTAAAAGGCGTACCGAATTGAGAATGCGCCGCCATCGCCCCAAAAACCCGAGTGTCCGATCACATTCAAGGCCGGTTTCCAGTCGAGACTCAGGCAAATGGGAACCTCGACAAAACTGTATTCCAAGCCCAAAATACCATCAATCCCGACAACTGCGTACGCTTTGTCTTCATCAAACCGGGACGATCTGTAGCCGTCCCAAAAGCCCAGGTGTCCACCAAAACCATAATACCAGCTTAATCCCTCAACGGCAAATGGATAGTTATGAATCTCATACAAACCCGTTATATTGAACCCATGCCAGCGCGTTGACAAAATCCCTTCCAAAGCAGCATCGCCACCAATAAAATGCTTCACCGTCAATCCACTTTCAAAACCGCCTCTCAATCCAATAGCAGTGTTATAGTCCTGTGCAACGGCAGCTCCGGAAAGAAGAACCCCAAAAACCAAAACTAAGAGTAATTGTTTCATACGATCGATTTTTTACGACAGATTAAATTGAATGCTCGTTGCGCCCCACAAGGCGTTGTGCACTTTTTTCGTGTCCACTTTTCTCTCAAACGAAGGCAAATCGAAATTAGTACATCATTTTTTACACATCGGTCTTCGGCTAGCAAAAACGCGATTCAAAACGAATTAATCTTTCATTCGAAATGGCATTTTCCTTGCCTAAGCGTTTATTTTTTTGATAACTTAGCCCGGCATCCTTTTAGATTGAATATGCACAAAGCATGAACACATACAACGACAATGACCTGCTTAACCTGCTTCGGAAAAGCGACGAAAAGGCTTTCGAAACAATCTTTAACACGTATTATGCTTCGTTGTGCCTATTTGCCAGCCAATTCCTTGGCGATGATGCGAAGGCGGAAGAAATCGTACAGGATTTATTTGTCAACTTATGGAGCAAGAGAGCCAGGCTGCAGATCGATCGATCCTTAAAAAGTTACCTGTTTCAAGCGGTAAAAAACCACTGTCTGAATTGGATTCAACACACCAAGGTGAGGGAGAAACATGCCGAAAGCGTCAAAGAAAATTTCATGCTACAAGTGAATGAATCGGACTATTTTCTCGAAGTCGGCCTTTCCGAAAAAATTGCTGAGAGTATTGAATCCTTACCGGAAAAACGCCGTCAGATTTTTAAACTTAGTCGTGAACAAGGGTTGAAATACCAGGAAATTGCCGACCAGCTTGGCGTGTCGGTAAAAACAGTTGAAACACAAATGGGCCTGGCCCTGAAACAACTGCGCGAACAACTGCGCGACTACAAAGATTACTTCATCGGCTTGGTCATTTTCAAAAAATAGCTGATTGCTTCATTAAGGGTATTTTCTGCCAGCCTTGTCTTACTAGTGATGAAAGCAAATCACGACATAAGACAAGAAGATTGGGAATCACTCGCCAAAGAACTATTCGACGAGCCAGCATCCCAAGTCAGCCCAGTTCCGGTTGACGAAGCCGAGCAGCGCCAATTACGTCTGTTGGTAAAAAAAATCGATCTGCATTTCCGGCTAAAGAAATACGACACCGCCGGAGCCTTCTCCCTGGTTAAGTCGCACATGCAGGAAGATAAGCCAAAAGCCATTTCCAGATCCATGATCTTGCGAACGCTTAAAATTGCAGCGGTCGTCATTCTGGCATTGATCATTGGATCAGCTGCTTACTATGTGGGTCAGCGCCAACTGGGGCACCAACACATGGCAGGAGTGATGGTTGATGATGCCGGACTCTCACAAATTGAGCTGTCGGACGGCACCCTGGTGACCCTGAACCGCGACACAAAAATTAACTATCCCGATCAATTTGCCAACGATATTCGTGAAGTTTCAATTGAAGGAGAAGCCTTTTTCGAAGTAACACCTAATCCAAACAAACCATTCATCATTCATGCCGGCGAAGCATTGACCGTAAAAGTTCTGGGAACGAGCTTTTCGGTCAATGCTTACCCGGAGAATGATCGTGTTGAAGTGATCGTAGCGTCGGGGAAAGTAGAGGTTTCCAAACTGGCAAACCCCCATAAAATCACGCTTGATCCCGGAGACAAAGGAACCTTCATCAATTCAAGCAAGCAACTGACCAAAAGCCTGAATGATGATCCAAACTTTCTGGCCTGGAAAACACGGACGTTTATTTTCAATGAGACAGCATTGGCTGAAGTCATTAAGCAATTAAACAGGGTTTACCGCGTGCAAATTGAACTTCCGGATCACAAGCTGGATGAACTGCTCTTAAATGCTCATTTTGAAAAAGAAACACTGGACTTTATCCTGGAGGTGATTTCAACAACTCACGGGCTGAAAGTACAGAAACAAGCTGGGCACTATTTAATATCGAAGAAAGATGCATAATCTTAAAAACATTCAAGCCATGAAAACACACGTTATAAAAACCGACGCTTCAATATTCATCATAACACTATTGTTTATGCTTTCTGTCCTGCCATTGGCTGCACAGGAAGAAAAGCAAGGCGATAATATTCTGGAGCAAAACATCAGCCTTTATGCTGAAAATGAATCGCTTTCAAAGGTTATCGAACAAATCTGCACCTACCTTGATTTAGATTATTCGTATAATTCGAAACTACTTGAGGGAAAAAATATTACCCTCAATATTTCAAACAAGCCCATCCGTTATGTTCTTGAAAAACTGATGGAAGACTTTTACCTGATCTTCGAAATCGAAAACAATCTGCTGGTTGTCCGCGACTATGTCCCACTTCGGGAAAGTTTGGATTACGAAGAAAGGACGCGCTTTGAGCCCAGTAAAAACCGCTTTGAGTTTCAAAACTCAGGCCAAAAATCAGTCACTTTCAAATTCAAATCGGCTAGCAACCTGATCATTATCCCTGTGCAGATCAATGATTCCGACACGCTGAATTTCATTTTAGATACGGGTGTCCGGTTTCCGATCATCACCGAGCTGCCTTATGTTAATAAACTAAATTTAAACCTGTTGCGCCCCGTCGCCATCAAAGGTTTGGGCGAAGGTGAAAGCCTTACGGCTTATCGCTCAGGCAACAACACCATGAAAATTGACGGTTTGGTAGCGTGGAACCAGGAAGTGCATATGGTGATTAATGACAACTTCCAGATTTCTCAGATCTTGGGAATTCCGGTACATGGATTGATTGGGTTTGACTTGTTCAAGGATTTTGTAGTCGAAATTGACTACAGCAACGAAAAGCTCACGGTCATTGACCCCGATCGTTACCGCGACCGGGTAAGAAACAAAGACATTGTGATGCCGCTTCACTTTGAGCACAACAAGCCCTATGTTCGCACCACCATCATGACTGATGAAAACGAGGAAGTGCCGGTAAAACTATTGGTGGATACCGGTGCCAGCGATGCCATCTGGCTATCGACCAAGTCGGACGATCGCATTGACATCCCGAAAAAACACATCGAAACCTTTCTCGGGAAAGGCCTGAGTGGCGATTTGCACGGACAAAAAGGCCGCATCGGCGGAATTTGGGTCGGACCACTAATCCTGACCGAACCAATCGTCGCATTCCCAAATAATGAAATGATTGAAAGTCTGATTATAGCCAATGACCGCAATGGAACCCTGGGCGCCGAAATTCTGAAGCGCTTTTTCGTCACACTTGATTACCCCAATCACCAGATCAAACTTCGCCCGACAAGCAAGGTCAATGACGATTTTAATTACAACATGAGCGGAATGGAAGTTTATAACCCCATGCCTGGATTACCCATCTATACCATTGACAATATTCGGGATGACTCACCGGCTTTCCATGCTGGCCTAAAAGAAAATGACCAGATCTTATCGGTGAATAACACCGGTCATAAATCCTTGTCTTTAAATGATATAAATCTTATCTTTCAAAGCAAGGAAGACCGGAAAATTAAGATGACAGTATTGCGTGATGGAGCCGAAATAAAAACGAGTTTTCATTTGGAAAAAATCTTTTAGTGAAATTTATCGTCTTGACAATCAGCCTGCTCATTACAATCCTGCCCTTCGCCACGAATGGGCAGGAAGAGCAGTCTGCCAGTCTGGACAGCCATGTTTCCGTACAAATTGAAGACGGCCGGCTGCTGGATCTGTTGAACCAGATTTCGGCTCAAACCGGTATCTACTTTTCCTACGATCCGGTATTGGTCAACACGGATCAGCCCATTTCAATTGCTGTTGACGATCAATCCATTCAACAGGTTTTGGATGAAGTTTTTAGAAAAAAGTTTCATTTTAACCTCCTGAAAAACCAGCTCATCATCACCCGGCAAAAAAGCCCGAAGACTGGCGCAGGCACAAACCAGCTTATTCGCTATGAATTGTCAGGAAAACTGCTGAATCGCCAAAACAAGGAAGAAGTTCCTTATGCCAGTATTTCTGTCCTGGGACATCCTTTTGGTACGATATCCAACGTAGATGGTGAATTTCAACTAAAAATACCTCCAGAATATGAGTCTGATACGCTGGTTATTTCGTCCATGGGCTACGACCGGCTGTACATCCTGCCAGACACGCTTCCGCACAGCGAACTCGATATTTATCTGGATCCGGTCGAAATTCAATTAAAAGAAGTGCTGGTTTCGGCGGCAAATCCGATGCAGGTGCTGGACAAAATGATTGAAAACATCTATCAAAATTACTCGACAAACACCCAACTAATGACTTCGTTTTATCGCGAAGTTTTAAAGCAGGACAAAGAATACATCAATGTCTCAGAAGCTGTGATGGACATCTTGAAAGCTTCATACAGCAATCCGTTCCGGCAGGACCAGATTCGTTACCTGAAAGGACGAAAAAGCCCGGATGTACAATCCTCGTTTCAACTGGTCGATTTCAAAATGCAGGGAGGTCCTTATTACATCACCAAGCTGGATGTCATTAAAACCATGGATTCCTTTATCGACCCCGAATTTCGGGAATATTACACCTACCACGTCGAACACGTGATCGATTACGTCAACCGCCCAACGTACGTCATCCACTTTGAACCCGATGGTAAGTTTGACTATTTAACTTACGAAGGCGAACTCTACATCGACAAAGAAACGTCTGCCTTGGTTCACGCTGAATTTAGCCTTAGTCGAAGCGGAAAAAAAAGTGCCCGCCGATCGCTTATCAAGAAAAAACCACGTGGATTTAATGTCCGCCCCATCGATCTGGATTACTCGGCAACTTACAAAAGACACCATGACAAATGGTACCTAAGCTCGGCCCAAACGTCCGTGAAATTCCATGTCAAAAGCCGGCAAGACAAAATTAACTCGGTTTTTCACAGCATCTCTGACTTGCTGATTACCAACCATCGCGAAACCAACCTGAAGCGTTTCAAGCGCGACGAAAATTTTGATTCGTCCGATATTTTCAGTGAAATTATTACCAGCTACGATGAAGATTTTTGGGGCGATTACAATGTCATAAAACCAAGCGAAGATCTGCGGAACGCTTTAAAAAAGAACCCCGAACCAGAAAGCTCGCTGAATGATACTCCGCCAACAATACCTTTAACATCACAAAAAAGTCAACCATGAAAACGAAACTATTTTCAATCCTCCTTCTTTTAATTTCCTTAACCACATCGTCACAAAGCGTTGTCCTTTCAACCCTCGCGCAAAAGCTGAATGACTATTACCAGTTTTATCCAATCGAAAAGATTCAACTGATCACCGACAAGGAAGTTTACAAGCCGGAAGAAATTATTTGGTTTTCGATGTTGATCACCAATACAACGGGTCAAATCGTAGAACCGATCAGCAACGATGTGCAGGTTGGCTTATATTCAAGCGATGGCGTTCGTATCATCAGCCACAATTTCAAGTCACAAAGGGGCATGATGAAAGGCGACATTGCCATTCCCAAAGGCCTGCGCGAAGGTAAATACGTTTTGGTTGCCAACACTTCAGCCGCATCCAAGTCCAACGAAGCATTTTACAAACTGATTTACATCAATCCCAAAAATGAAGAAGCCTTTCGCCTGAAAGAAACAGATGTACCCGAGTTTCTGATTCCCGGAGAATCAAACAACTATGCTTTTACCGTGGAGGAAATGAATGGAAATCCACAAAAAAAAGAGAAGCTGCAAGCGGAACTTTATGATCAGGAGGAACTCGTTCTGAAACAAAAAATTAAAACAGGTGCCCAAGGAGAGGCAACTATCGATCTGGCTGTCCCTGACAAAGCGTTCGAAAACCCTTTGCAATTGGTTGTTTCAAGCAAAAAGAATGAATTATATTATTCCACAGTCCTTCCTGTCAAAAACGAACAACTCAGCATTTGCTTTTATCCTGAAGGTGGCCAACTGGTTGCAGGAACGCCCCAGAAGCTCGGTTTTACCGTTCATAACCAACTGGGACAACCGGTATCTGTAACCGGAGAAATTACCGATGAAGACGGAACGAGAATAAGCCAGGGCAGCACCTCGATTCCGGGTTACGGCATACTCCCATGCGTATTCGAAAAAGAAAAACAATACAGTTTGCGCCTAACCAGCGAACTGGGCGAAAACCAAACTTTTGCACTTCCAACGATTAAAGAAGGCCTGGCACTGGCGCTTGTCCGTACAGATGCCGATTTTATTTATCTCAACCTGATTCCGTCAGCACAGGAACCGGAAACAATCCATCTGCTGGCCAACAAAGGCGAAACCATCGTCTGGGCTTCTGAAGTAAAGCTTGAAAGCCCCATGCGTTTGAAAATTCCAAAAACTGATTTCCCGAATGGAATCAGCCTAATCTCGGCCTTCAACGAAGAAGGGGAGGTGCTGGCCAGCCGGCTGGTCTATCTTGAAAAACAAAGTGAATTGGCTCTTGAGTTGAATGCCCCGGAAACAGTAAAAGCCGGGGAAGTATTCAAGTTTACGCTTGAAGCCCGACACCAGGAAGAAGCAAGTCCTGCGGTCAATCTGGTCATCAGCTCTGCCGAGGAGAACCTGCTCTGGCCAAGCAGTTTGGAACCGTGGCTTTTATTCAATGCCGACCTGTCGAAACAACTGACAGAAACCCAAAACCTGCTCGATACCAAAAGCATGGAGACCACCATGAACTACCTCTTGGTTGCTAACCAAATGAAGAATTTTGACTGGAACAGCATCATCCATTTTGACCGGGAACGTGAGCAAAACAAGTACCAACAGTCAGGGGTGTTTGGGCAGGTCTTTAACAAAAACAACAACCCGGTTCCCAATGCCAAAGTCAGCTTCATCAACGCTCAAAATATGCAAATCCTCAACACCTCGACCAATGAAAATGGCGAGTTTTACCAGCAGGCAATCAATACCGATAAACTGAACAATTTTGCCATCAAAGCCATTGGGCCCGATGGAAGTGAAGATCTGAAAGTTGAATTTAAAAAATCATTGGCTGAGCAAATTTCTGATCAGGTTCATCTGTTTACACAAAAACATGCGGCGCTGGAGCAAGCCCAATTCAGCAGCGATTTCTACAAAAAAAACAGGGACTTATTTACGAAAATAAGAATTGAACCAGAGAATCGTGAAGTGGCTGAACCGGCGTACAAAAAGTACCTGCAAACCGCTACATCACTGCTCGAAGTGTTGAAAGTTATTAAGCCTTACCGCTTGGATGGCGATAAAATCATCTTCCCGGGTGGAACCAATTCCATCAATGCACAGGATGGCGCCCTGATTGTGGTCGACGGGCAAAAGCTGGGAACCAGCGCAACGGTGCTGAATTCAATGAGCCCGCACGATGTGGAGACCATCAACGTATCGACCAGTCCCGTGGATATCCAACGCTACACCGGATTGAACTCCGTTGGGCTAATTGAAATCTGGACGAAAAGGGGCGAGCGTACGGAACAAGTGGAACTGCTTCCGGCAGAAGATATTTTCGACGGTGATTATCGCATTCCGCGTGACTTCTGGTTAAGAAAATCAGAGAACCCACAGCAACAACCAACCACCCTGTTCTGGAGTCCGGCGGTACAGGTGAACCCGAATGGGCGGTCGGAGTTTGAAGTGACTGCCGGCCAGGTGTTGGGGACATTTATCATCCGGGCCGAAATGATCGATTCAAACGGGCAGGTCTTTCAAGCTAGTAAAACAATTGAAGTGATTCCTTAATTTTAACCCGGGTTTAAACCAACGAATCAAGCAGTTCATTAACCGGAATTGGAGCCAAACCAGCTTCAATTTTTCGTAGCTTTTGTTCCAGTTCCCAATAGTCATGACGGGTATCCAGCAGCGCATTCGTAAGCGCAATAGCCTGCTCATTCGTTATTTTTCCCAAAAAATCGATGGAATTGATGACGCCTTTAACGACTTCCAACGAAAAGGAAATCGTCTGTCCACGCATCTCTAACTTATTGCTGTATTTGTATTTTGGCGAATAGCCGTAAATCCAGCCCCAGGTGGCGTATTTTTCGTCGCGCAGTTTTTGAATAGCTGCCACCTCTTCTTCGGAAAACTGAAAAACACGATGTTCCGGATAGGTCTTCCGAATCCCTTCAAAAACGAAATCGGAAAACTGCTGAATATCCATTTTCTGATCCAGAAAACCAGCGATATTTCCGACCTCGCTCCGGTTCGATTGCACCGCCTTGTCTTGAAAACGTGACAAATCAACTTTCAACGCATTCCTCAACTGGCTAAGTTCGCTATCGAAAAGCAGGGTTCCATGATGCAAAACCCGCTTTTTATAAATATGCTCCGCATTGCCCGAAATCTTCTTCCCATCAAGCATCAAATCGTTTCTTCCTGTCGTATAGGCTTCCAAACCCAGCGCTTTCAGAACCGCAACAATGGGCTGG
>JAGXIR010000058.1 GCA_024635605.1 Sunxiuqinia sp. | reverse complement strand
CTCGCAGGCCTGCTCCATGTAAGATTTTCTGCTCATAATAAATTTGTTTAAAATTAATGAGCAGCAAAATCAACAGATCTCACCAACTATTCCTATTTTAGGTGGAAAATAAGCTCCCGCATAGCGGGTTTAGTTCAACAGTCTCTTCAAATAAAGAATAGTATTTTTCAAAAACCTTAATTTCACGCATATCAAGCATTTTGTATAGTTGTCTGGCAATAAGTATCTCCTTTAATATTGAATCATTTGTACTATTCAATATTGTACTTATTATTGCTTTGCTTGCATCTCCTTTATAAGCCCATCGTTCATCTAGTTTGTACAGTTTTCCTTCATCAACCATCAATGATGAAATTCTACCGGCTCGATAACGTCCAACAAAATCTATCGATTTTGAGTTGTTCAGAAATTCGGGCAAAAACTTAATATTCATGAAATCATAAAAGGATGTAGGAACAACAGTTTTTTCATCAGTATTATTAAACTTAGCGTGACTATATGGATATCTGGCAAGCCAATAGAAATAGTCAAGGTCAACTTCATTTCTAATCCATTCTTCTAGTTCCTTAGAAACACCTTGTTGAATAAATTCATTCGCAACTTCATATTTTGCGGTTTTTAAACTATCAAGTATGGATTTAAACTCATCTGGACTCTTTTCTTTTTCATACAAGCAATATTGTTCCCAAGGGATGAATATTTTAGATATTTCGGAATGAAAAACAACAAGTTTTGAGTTTTCATCAGCTGAACTACCCGAAAACTGAATGGTTTTAGCCAATTTATCTTTATCTAAAATTTTATCTGCATCAAATACAATATGAATGCTATCTGTGGGGTGAATGATGATAGGGAAAGCATCATCTCCATACCTAACTAAAATGTCTTGAGCATAATACTGGTTAAATTTAATTTGAAACTTACCCGAACTATCAACTAAACTCACATAAGTCTTTTGGTCTCCAGATAGGATTTCGTTCACATAAATTGTAACGGTATTTTTTTCTGGTTTAGGATTTAATACTTCTCCTGTAATGAATACAGATTTTGAGGTTTGCTGTACTGGTTTTATATCAATTCTTGTTTTACAATAGGTGAAAATTGAAATTGTAAGTAACAATAGAAGAGTTTTTATCAGATTTAGTTTCATAGTTAAATATTTGTCGTGTCTTCTCATCTTGTCTTTAAATTGGGCATAACGTTCTCGTTAGGTGTAACTTTTTTATCTTATAAATTAAGGTCATCAAACGGATTTTTTCGACCCTCAAGTTAAGTAAACCTATAGAATAAATTATTTAGGAAACGCTAGTTTAGTTTCATTCAAAATAAGCTGCAAGCTTCAAACTGAACGAATCCGCGATCCAGTGCCAAGGATTCAATGTTTGGTCATTCGTTGGCAGATCCTGAAATGCGCCTGGGATGACTCTGGCGGCAGCCGCCATTCCCGTGCGGAAGCTGGGCATTTAATCGGAGCGGTATATGGGGGAGTGCAGTATAGGGAATTCGATCACCCACAACGTCTACACACTGTCCAACTTCCCGGATTTCAGCATTCAAGTTGTACACAGGCCGTCCGGCCTCCATGCCAAGGGGACTGACTTTTCCTTTTCTGATTTGAACAACAAGACGATGCCAGAAGCCCGTAATCCGGTTTAATCTGCTACTTTTGTGAAGCGGTTTGCCGGTAATCAAATTAAAAGCAGGCAACCGGGTGCATGAGAATCAATTTTCAATTCAAAAAAAATAAAGCGATGCCTCTTACCAATAATGATATTCTGAAAAAGCTACGCGTGGCCTTGAAATTGCGCGATGACGATATTATCGAGATTTTGAAGCTCGTAGATTATCAGGTTACAAAAAGTGAACTGGGGGCTTTTTTCCGAAGCATCGAACACCCGAACTATAAACCGCTGCAAGATCAAATTCTGCGCAACTTTCTTAATGGATTGATTATTTATAAGCGGGGACCAAAAGACAAAGGGCCCGGACAAACTCCGGAAAAGAAAGCGGAATAGTTACCCCAACCATTCAACGCTCTTCAAGCTTTTGTGTTTATTGTTTTCATTACTGATCGTGGTGATTGGAGTGTTCATAATGCTCACGGATCAGGTCGTGCCCAAAGTCACCATCAAAATCGCGCCAAACGGAATGGATGTGGTTAGCACCATTTTGCGTGTTGTCCAGCTCAATCAGAAAGGTTTTGCCCTGCACCCGGTAGTAATGCGGCTCGCCGGGCTGCGTGCCTCCGGCCCATCCAAAGCGGATCTGGTCAAACTCTTCGGTTTTTAACAGGTTCATACGCAGGGTCGCCAGCTCGGCTGGCATCGAAGCCAGGTATTCATCAATCAGCTCAAGCAAGATGGCCTGGTGATCAGGTGTCAGGTCTTTCAGCCGGATACCCAGGGGTTCCATCGGCTCCACCTGGCTGTCGTTGGAAGTGGTGATATCCCAAAAGGCCTGCTTGCGGAAGATGGCTTGTTGGCGCTGGCTCGCCGGCAAGGCGTGAAGCAGCTGAAAAGCCAGATCCTCTTCGCGCGCCAGTGTCTTTTCTCCTTTTCGTTTTCCTTCGGGAATAATGGCCGGATTGGCGCCCATAAATCGGGGAGCCATCGAAATTTCACCGTCAGCCATGGTAAAGTTCAGCGACAGGTGATGTCCTTCAAACGACCAGCCCCACAAGCTATTTTTGTCTGGTTCGCCATAAAAGGCCACAAAATAATTGTCCGGGTTACGGTAGGTTGGATTATTTTCCAGCTCACCCAGAATTTCTTCGAGCTCCAGAATCTTTTGTGTTTTGTTGTAGCCGGTTTCACTTAGGTGAGTTTTCAACAAGCTAAAAAACAATTGGCGCTGCGTATTGTCCAGCTCGCCTAAACTAATTCCCGCCCGGGTATAGCTGGTGGCCGGCAGGTAGTGCCAGTGGCTTCGCGATGAATCCTCAAACGGCAGTTGCGCCCGCTCGCGCTGTGCTTCATCGAGCGAGGCCAGAAATTGTCGGGCAGCATCGGGCTTAAGCTGTTTGGACGAAAGGGAACCAAGGGCGGAAAGCAGAATTAGAATGACAGTCATTTTCTTCATTTTATTGGTGCTTTAATTAAGAATCAGCCTGTTTGCACAGACCAGGTACTGTTATGCTAACAACTGAACGGCTGTTTTTGCTTGCTCTATTTCGATGGTCGCTGCTTCACGCGTCCTTTAAATCTGCACATAGCGGCGTGGTGCTTGCTCAAGCGCTTGCCGCTTATCCACTTCCGGATCCAGCATCCCGATGGCTTTGCGAAGGTAAACTACCACCACGCCTTCAATATGTGCCATGGCAAAACGTTTGTTTATTCTCAATGCTTCTTTGTCCTCATGCCGGACGGGCACATCCTTTTTCATTGATAAAAAGGATGCAATCCCGAGTGCTCGGGAAGTCAAAGTGATCCTTCTCCCCACGTCAGGATTTTTTCTTTCCGGCGCACCACCTGGGATACCCACCAAAAATCCTTCCCGCCAACGCCGGCCCGGGCGATCCCGATTCTACCGGGACCGGCTTTTGACGGCCTTCGCTGCTTTCACCTTACGGTGAAGTGGGGGCCTTAAGGGTCAAATCTTTTCCGTTGGGTTCTATCTTCTGGTTCATAAAAGAAAGGCCAGATCAAGTGAGGATCAACACTCATAGAGTTGTGTATAAAGGGTAGTTCTTTTTGAATATAGAGCGATAGGCGTTTGGTTTTCTTATTCAATGATTTGGTTGATTCTTTGGATTAATTCCTGATATTTAGCGATTTTGAGGCTGGATACTTTTCCTTTGATTAACCTTTGCTCAAGGACAAATATTTTGTGTACACGGATATAGCTTTCGCAGGTAAGTCTTCACGAATGGAACTTGGATGATAACAATGTCGCCTTTTGCAAAATTCATTTCCGGGTATTTTTAAACTTTTCTTTACCCCAGGTATCCCAAATATCATCTTCCTCGCTGCTTCACTCATTTTCGAGTGAGCTTTCAGATAACACAGCAAACGGCACTTCTTCGTTTTCTTCAACGATTTCAATACTTTTTACATCGCTAAGCTTTGACAGCAGTTTCTTAAGGAAAAGTCCTGATTTTTTGCTTTTTGGTGTGATGATTATGCTTTTCATTATCGCTTACTTTTCATCAAAGATACATGGAAAAATATCGTATTTTTCCATGCTTGTCTTTTGTTATGATTATGATCTCGGTGAAAATAGGTGTCTCGCCTGTGCCTATTGCTTCGCCCCCGGGTGTCGCGGTTCCTGCCCCTCGCTACTGGCTTTTTGTAAATTCAAATCTGCGGACAGATAACCTCAGGTTTATTGTTTCGTACATGCAACTACAGCAAACAAACAAAAACAATCCGTCATGTCAAAGATTTTATTTTCCGTTTGCCTGGCAGGCTTCAGTCTTTTTGCACTGGAAGGCAAAGCACAGCAGGATCCCTATGAGCAAACCCGGAAGCTGATGGTACGCCAGCAGATTGAAAGCCGGGATATTCATTCCAAATCCGTGTTGGATGCTATGCGTTCGGTTCCGCGCCACCGCTTTGTACCGGCCAATTATCAAAGCGAAGCGTATCGCGATGGGCCCCTTCCGATTGGGTACGGGCAAACCATTTCTCAGCCTTACATTGTGGCCTACATGACGGAGCTGATCGGACCTGAGCCGGGGTTTAAAGTGTTGGAGATTGGCACCGGATCGGGATACCAGGCGGCGGTGCTTGCCGAAATTGTTGATTCGGTTTATACCATTGAGATTGTTGAGGAGCTTGGGCAATCGGCTGCTGAATTGCTCCGGGATTTGCATTACGACAACGTGAGAGTGAAAATAGCCGATGGCTATTATGGCTGGGAGAAAGCCGGGCCATTTGATGCCATCGTGGTGACCGCGGCCGCCGATTTCATCCCGCCACCATTGATTCAGCAGTTAAAGGAAGGTGGACGGATGGTGATTCCGGTTGGTTCGCCTTTTCAGGTGCAGCAGTTGAAGCTGGTTGAGAAAAAGAATCAGCAAGTAAGAACCGAGAACCTGCTGCCGGTTCGGTTTGTGCCTTTTACCCGTGAAAATGATTAAAGCGCCTGCTTTGCATAGCACCCACGTCGGAATTGGCATTGGCATGTTATCTGGGGCGCTCATTGCTTTTCAGCTGGCGTTAATGCAAATTTTTTCCATTACCCAATGGTATCATTTTGCCCACCTCATTATTTCGCTGGCCCTGCTTGGATTTGGTGCTTCGGGAACCTTTCTGGCTTTTTTCAGGGAGCGACTGCTGCGGCATTTTGCAGCTGTTTATCCGGCCTTGCTTTTGCTCACCGCCGTTACGATGGCTCTGGCTCCGCTTGTTATTCAAATTGACCTTTTCAGGTTTGATACCTACCTGTTGTTTAACGATCGCCGTCACTTGTTGCGTCTGGCCCTGACCTGCCTGTTTCTGCTGCTGCCTTTCTTCTTTGGTGCCCTGGCCATCGGGCTCAGCTTTGTCCGGTATGGTGAAAACATTGGCAAGCTTTATTTCGCCAATTTGCTGGGCTCGGGTTTGGGTGGTTTGCTGGCGCTTGCACTGATGTGGCTGGCACCGCCCGCAGGTTTGCCAGAGATTTTGGCTGTTCTTCCATTGATAGGCGGGTTCGTTGGCCGGGCGCACAAGCAAAGCCGCGTACTGTTTGGGCTGGGTCTGATCGTTTTGTTGGTGATGAATGTGGACGATCCAAAGCTGGTTCGCTCAGAATACAAAAGCATTGAGAAAACTTTGCTGCTTCCCGATGCAGAGGTGGTTAGTCGGTCGCATGGTCCTTATGGTTTGCTTGAAGTGGTAAGCACTCCGGCATTACGCTATGCTCCTGGTTTAAGTCTAAATTTCCAGGGGGTCGTTCCGTCGCGCTTGGGTGTTTTCAATAACGGGAATGGGCTGGGGGTGTTTCTTCCAAAACCAGCGCCTGATTCTCTATCCATTTTGCAATACTCTACCAATGCTTTGCCTTATCTGATTCAACAGCCTGAAAAGGCTCTGATTTTGAGTAGCGGCACCGGCGAGCAGCTTAGCCTGGCTTTGTCGCACCAGATTCCGCAGATTGATGCGGTTGAACCCAATCGTCTGTTAGTTGCTCTTATGCAAGAGGAGTTTGCCGATTCAACCAACCACTTGCTGGATGATCCGGCAGTAACTGTGCATCTGCTTGAACCCCGTACATTTGTGCAAGGCAGTGCGGAATTCTATGATTTGATTCAACTGCCGGTGATTGGTTCGTTCTTCGGTTCATCGGGGCTGAATGCCCTGGAGCAGCGTTATGATCTTACGCGCGAAGCTTTCGGTGAGTTGTGGCAACGTTTGTCACCCGACGGACTGATCAGCATTACCTGCTGGATGGATTATCCGGTGCGCAATCCTCTGAAAATTCTGGCTACTCTATCTGATTTGCTCGAAAAGGAGGTTGAAGAAAAAGAAAAGCATCTGGCGGCGATTCGTAGTTGGAGTACCGTTACTTTTGTGCTTAAAAAGTCAGCTTTTACGCAGGCAGAGGATTCAACAATCCGGGAATTTTGCGGACACATGTTTTTTGATCCGCTGCTTTTGCCCGTTCAATCCGGGTTTGACAGGGAGCACTTCAACCAACTGGATGACCCTTGGTTTTTTGACGCTGTGGATCAGCTCGTGACCGGTTCGGCCGATTCGCTATACCATGACTATGCTTTTCGCATTCAGCCAGCCACCGATGATAAGCCGTATTTTTTTCAATTCCTACGGTTGAAAAGTTTGAATCAGCTGAGTCAACTTTTTGGCGACCAAACGGTGCCTTTTATGGAGCTGGGTTATGTGGTCGTCTGGCTCACCTTGCTGCTGGTGGTGTTGGCATCGCTGGCTTTTATTCTCGTGCCGTTGGTTCCATCTTCTTTTAGCTTGAAACGAAAATTCAGGACTTTCCTCTATTTTGGCGGAATTGGCTTGGGATACCTATTTGTTGAAATGGTCTTTATCCAGCAGTTTACGCCTTTTCTGGGGCACCCAATCTATGCGGCTTCGGGAGTGATCAGTTTGATGCTGCTGTCATCGGGCATTGGGAGCTACTTTTCCGGCCGCATTCGCCTTTCACCCAAAAACCTGATGATTGCCAGCTTGTGCATTGCGGTAGTGATTGTGATTTATGCTGTCAGCCTCACGGCTGTCTTGCGTGCATTCAATTCTTATTCTATGCTGATAAAGATTGGACTGATGATCGTGATTGTTGGTGTTCCGGGTTTGATGATGGGCTTGCCCTTTCCACTCGGCTTGACGGATATCAGTAAACGCGAGCCATCAGCTGTCCCTTGGGCTTGGGCTGTCAATGGTTGTGCATCGGTCGTCAGTGCCAGCCTGGCGATTCTGATTTCGGTTGAAGCCGGCTTTCTTTGGGTAATGATTTGTGCTGCCCTGTCCTATTTTATGGCTGCTTTGGCCAACAGCCCCATTCGGCATTGACAGATCACTTAGCTTGCTTTTTGTTCGTCCGCAGTTTTTTCTCCAAACTTGAAGGTTTTGTAGAGGTAGCCCATGTATGGAAAGACGACCAGTACGCCTACGATTAAGGCAATAAGCAGTTGTAGTTGCGTTGCCCTTGGAGCAATCGAACTTTGAACGGTAATATCCACGCCATCGTTGATTTTGACCAATACCGGAAATTGAATGGCAAACCAGCCGAGCACAATCATGGTAGTCTGAAAGCCGGCAATCAACCGCAGCATTTGTCGGTTGTTCCGTTTTAGGTTGATCCATAACAAAGGCAAAGCGATTGTTGCCAACACCACGCTGATCATGCTTGGTATGGAATGGTAAAACTCAAAGAAAAGCGGATGACCTTCCAGTTCGGCAGTGGCAAAAGCCAGGGCTCCTGCTACAACCAGAGTAATAATCAGGTACTTGGCAATTCGGGTAAATCGTTCGACATGTGATTTTTCTTTGGTCTCGCCCAAGGTATAAATGGTTGCCAAAAAGGCAAAAAGAATGACCACAAAAATGCCCAGGCTAAACGAGAACCAGTTGAGCCAGGGATTCATGTAAACAGCATAAAAGCCTTGCGAGTAGTCCTGTGTGATGTCGCCCAGGATAATTCCACCAGTTGTCACCCCTAAAAAGAAGGTGGTAAAAAGGCTCGAATACCGGAATATGGATGAGTAAATGGCTTTGGGTGTTTCTTCCTCAATGTCATAATGCCTGAAGGTAAAGGCTGATCCACGCAGAATAATACCGATCAGAACGAGCAAGACCGGAATGTGCAAGGCGGTTAAAACGGTGGAGTAAACCGTTGGAAACCCAACAAACAGGATCACCACTACCAGAATGAGCCACATGTGGTTGGCTTCCCACACAGGCGCAATAGCACGCGATACAATCCCGGAAGCTTTCCCCCGCGAAATCAGTTCGAGGATTCCTCCGCCAAAGTCAGCTCCACCAAGCAGAACGTAGAGCAATAAAGAAATTCCGAGTATGATTAAGATTATTTCAGTCATGTTTCAGGTATTTGGATTGAAGCATTTTAATTTGACGACTCATCAGCCAGACAATGATAAAGCTTAACAGCAGGTAGACTGCTGAGATCGTGTAAAAGGTATACTGAATTCCGGGCATGGGTGTCAGCGCATCTTTCGTTTTCATGATACCGTAGATAATCCAGGGTTGGCGGCCAACTTCCGTAACGACCCATCCCGCCTGAATCGCAATAAAGCCGAGAGGAGTGGCAAAAACGAGCAGCAGCATCCACCAGCGTTTTTCAAGCCAGTGTTTCCACTTGTAGGTTCCGGCTAAAAAAATGACGGATAACAACATCAGGAACATGCCAATAGCGACCATCAGTTGAAAGGAATAGTGGACAATGGGAACCGGCGGCCATTCTTCCTCCGGAAATTCTTCCAAACCCTTTACTTCGGCATTGAAATCGCCATGAGCCAGAAAGCTTAAGGCACCCGGGATTTTGATAGCGAAGTTGACTTCGCGGTTCTCCACATCCGGAATGCCGCCGATGATGAGCGGAGCCGACTTCTGTGTTTCAAAATGCGACTCAAAGGCAGCCAGTTTGGCCGGTTGCAGCTTGGCTACATTTTTGGCTGCATGGTCACCACTCAAAGGTTGCAGGAAGGCGGCAACCGAAGCAAACGCCAGGGCGATGGTCAAGGCTTTGGCATGGATCTCCAAACGATTTTTCATGAAAAGAAGCGCATGCACTCCGGCAACAGCAAAACCCGTAGCCGAAAAGGCAGCGATAATCATATGATGCGACTGCGCAAACCACGCTTTGTTAAACATGGCTGCCACCGGATCAATATTGTAGGCCTGCCCGTCAATCCAGTCGAATCCAGCCGGGGCGTTCATCCAGGCATTCGCCGAAATAACAAAGATTCCGGAGGCAACACCGGCGATACCAACAACCATTCCGGTGTATAAATGTACTTTGTCGCTCAGACGATTCCAGCCGTACAGCCAAAGTCCAAGTGCAATGGCTTCAACGAAAAAGGCAGTTCCTTCCCAAGAAAAAGGCATGCCAAAAATGGGGCCGGCATGTTCCATAAAGGTTGGCCAGAGCATGCCCAGTTCAAAGGAAAGTACGGTTCCTGAAACGGCACCAACGGCAAAAAAGATGGCCGTTCCCTTAGCCCATGCTTTCGCTAAGTCGAGGTAAACCGGATTTTTGGTCTTCAGCCATTTCCATTCGGCCACAAACATAAACCACGGCATAACCATACCAATACATGCAAAAACGATGTGAAATCCGAGTGAGACGGCCATTTGTAAGCGTGCAGCCAAAAACTCATCCATAGTCTGTTTTTTTGTTTTCTAAAGTAATTAATTTATCCCATTCAACACCCGAAAAGGCTTTCTGTTTGATAAGAAAAAGGATAAAAAAGAAAGCTTTTTAGCAATCAGCCGGTTGAAGGATTGCTTTCACCGTGGTTTGCAGTTTAATACCGACTGGGCAAACCATTATCAATCATTGGTTCGGTCGATTGCTGCTTTGAAGAATTTCAAGACGTCTTGTTTGACTAGTTCCGGATGTTCGTGTCCGATACCCGGATAAGTTTTTATTTCCGCTTCGATCTGATGTTTTTGATATTGATGGGCACAGTTGGACCATCGTTCAGGTTGCATCTGTTCACCGAGCGTTTGATAAATCAGCTTGCGTTCGTCATCATCATAACCATCGGCATACGGAATGGCGTCATTGTAGTCCAATTCACCCATAAACCAAAGCTGGGGCATTTGTCGGAAGAGTTCCTGTTGAAAAGGTTTTCCAAAACGTTCGGCGAAATCACAGGTTCCCAGCGGATAGTTCATGGCGTGTCCTTGCAAGCTGTCCGTTGGAAGCATGAGTAAGCCATTGAGCCCACCAGCGGCAACGGCCAGAATCCTTTCGGGGTGGATCATCGAAAAACGATTGGCAAAAGTTCCTGAAGCCGAAAATCCGGTCAGCAAAAATTGTCGCTGGGTAGCGTAGCCCATCTCATTGAGCCGGGTTGTTGCATCTTTAACCATGGCCAACAGTTGCAGATCCAGCCGCTCCAAGTCGTTGTCCCGTTGGTTCATGGCATCACGATCCAGCGAATGGGTGTAAATATGCCAGTTTTCAGCTGGCCGGGGAAATACCGTTACCAACAGCGGATAGTTGAGTTGCCGCGCCAGAAAGTTGCCCAGGTAAAAATCTTTCGACGCAACCCGCTCGGCCTTTTCAAGGTGTTCGTCAAAAACATCGCTGGTAAAACCCGAATTATTCGGTTCAACAATTAAAAACCGCTCATTCGCTATTTCCATGTTTTCAGGGATATAAAGGAAATAAGGAAACTGGAATCCGGCTGTTTCGTTGGCTTGAATTTGGATGAGCCGGCCTTTTTCATTCTTACACGAAAGAGCGAAAAGCAGGAGAAGAAGCACTAGCCATTTGGGTTTCATCGTGTTGGTCTTTTGGTTTTTCTTTTAGTATGCAATTCTCATGAAAAATTACATGGTTAAACTGGCTGGCCATAGAAAACAAAAAAGGCCCGTCATTGCTGAAAGGCCTTTTGTATTGGTTTTGAATGTCGTTCTATTCTAAATAGGTGTAACCATAAAGGCCTGAACGATAGTTGGACAAAAACTCTTTTCCTTCGCTGGCTGAGATTATTCCGGCTTTTACCGACGATGTCACCCAGGTTTCGACGGTACGCACCATTTTCTTCGGATTGTATTGCACATAGTCGAGCACTTCGGCCACAGTTTCTCCGTCAATGATCTGATCGATGGAGTAACCATCTCCGTCAACCGAAACATGCACCGCGTTGGTGTCGCCAAACAGGTTGTGCAAATCGCCCAAAATTTCCTGGTAGGCACCCACTAAAAACACCCCGATGTAATAGGGCTCTTTCGCTTTCAATTTATGCACTGGCAGGTAATGCGACAGATTTCGGGTCGAAATAAAATTGTCGATTTTGCCATCCGAGTCGCAGGTAATGTCTTGTATCGTCGCTGCCCGGTCGGGTTTTTCATCGAGCCGGTGAAGTGGCATGATCGGGAAAATCTGATCAATAGCCCAGGAGTCTGGCAGGGACTGGAACAATGAAAAGTTACAGAAGTATTTATCAGCCAGTAGCTTTTGTAGTTGGTTTAACTCTTCGGGCACATGTCTGATTTTGCTTGTCATTTGTTGAATCTCACGGGCAATCGACCAAAATAAACGCTCCACCTGGGCACGGGTTTTCAGATCGAGCAGCCCGAGGCTGAAGCGGTCGAGTGCTTCTTCGCGGATTTGCTGAGCATCGTGCCAAATTTCCAGCATACGAGGCTGGTTGATGGTATCCCACAGCGAATACAACTCTTTCACCAGTTCATGATCGTCTGGCTGAGGTTCTTCTTCTTCATCCCATTCAGGCAATGAAGTGGATTCCAACACCTCAAAAACAAGCACGGAATGGTGGGCTGTCAGTGAGCGCCCCGACTCGGTAATGACGTTGGGGTGGGGGATGTTGTTTTTATCGCTGACATCAACCATGGTCGAGATCGCGTCGTTCACATACTCCTGAATGCTGTAGTTGACGCTGCTTTCGTTGTTTGCCGAGCGAGTTCCGTCGTAGTCAACTCCCAGTCCGCCACCAATGTCAACAAATTCAATGTTGAAGCCACTTAGGCACATTTGGGCATAAAATTGTGAAGCTTCGCGCAGGGCGATCTTAATGCGCCGGATCTTGTTGACCTGGCTTCCAATGTGAAAGTGAACCAGTTTAAGGCAGTCCACCAATTCGTTTTCGCGTAAATAGTCCATGGCATCAAGCAGTTCGCTCGAAGTCAGTCCAAATTTACTGACATCGCCACCGGAGTTTTCCCATTTTCCGCTTCCCGAGCTGGCCAGTTTAATCCGGATTCCCAGGTTGGGTCTAATTTTTAACCGGCGGGCGATACGGGCAATCAGTTTCAGCTCATTCAATTTTTCCACCACGATATAAATGCGCCGTCCCATTTTTTGGGCCAGCAAAGCCAGTTCGATGTAATCTTCATCTTTGTAGCCATTGCAGATAATCAGTGAATCGTTGCTGGTGTTGGTCGCGATTACGGCATGTAATTCGGGTTTGGAACCCGCTTCAAGCCCAATGTTAAATTTTTTACCATGACTCACAATTTCTTCAACAACCGGCCGCATTTGGTTGACTTTGATGGGGTAGATGATGAAATTTTGCGCTTTATAATTGTATTCTTTGGCAGCAATCTTAAAGCAATTGGACATCTTTTCAATCCGACTGTCCAAAATATCCGGAAAGCGAATCAGCATTGGGGCGGCAACATCCCTCACTTGCAATTCATCAATCAGTTCTTTTAAATCAATCTGAACTCCGTCTTTGTGGGGGGTAACAACCACATTCCCTTTTTCGTTGACTGAAAAATAGTTAATTCCCCAGCCGTTAATATTATAGAGTTCCTCGGTATCTTCTATGCGCCATTTTCTCATAGTTATCTATCTGCTTTTTGCATTAAACGTATTTTATTAGGGCTTCAAATATAGTTGATCAAACAATACAAGAAACAATATTAAAACGCAAATCTGAGTGGAGCAATTTTTTTTGCATAAAAAGCAGTTTTCTGATGAAAATAACTGGTTTTTGCATTCCTTCTGTTGTTCGCTGGTTTTTGGGTTGAGCCTGGTGTAAAATAAGGCGGTACGATCCAGCTTATGTTCGAACTAAGTGCGAATAACCAATTTTTAAGAAAGGAAGAGTTCCATGAAAAATTTCATAAAAGTATTTTTCACTCTTATAAATTTGTAACTTGCATCGAGATACTATTATGGCTTTTAAGAATTATTCAATGACTAAATTTGATACGATGATGACAAAAAACCTAATCTTGCTGTTAGTCTTTATCTGTACGGCTTTTCAGATTCAGGCTCAGGAAAAAACTTATGAAATGTCCATTAAGAAGCCGAAGAAGGAGATCGCTATTCAGCCCAATATGTATGGTGTGTTTTTCGAAGACATCAACTTTGGTGCTGACGGAGGTTTGTATGCCGAGTTAATCAAAAACCGTTCGTTCGATTTCACGAATTCGCCAACCATGGGCTGGTTAACTTATGGGCATGTTTCCGTTGAAACCAGCGGCGCTCCATTCGAGCGTAATCCAAATTACCTGCGTCTGACCAATTCGGGCCTGTTAACCGGAACCGGCGTTATCAATGAGGGGTTTCGGGGAATTGGCTTGAAGGAAGGTGAAACCTACCAGCTTAATTTTTATGCCCGCACTATCGACAGTGAGGCAAAAAAGCTTCGGATTGAATTGATTTCCTCAGGTGCTGAGATCATGGCTCATGCAGATCTGGAAGTCACTTCGGGTGAATGGAAGAAATACAGCGTCGAGCTTTCTCCGGCGTGGACAGATCCTCATGCAAAGCTTCGGATTGACCTTCGGTCATTAGGCTCAATTGATTTGGAGCATGTGTCGCTTTTCCCGGAGAAAACCTTCAAAGGTCGCGAAAATGGCATGCGTCAGGATTTGGCCCAGGCGCTGGCTGATTTGAACCCCGGAATTTTTCGTTTCCCCGGAGGATGTATCATCGAGGGAAATAGCCTGGCAACGCGCTACCAATGGAAGAATTCAGTGGGTCTGGTAGAAAATCGTCCGGTGAATGAAAATCGCTGGAATTATGAATTTCAGCATCGTTTTACGCCCGACTATTTTCAATCGTACGGACTGGGTTTCTACGAATATTTTTTATTGTGTGAAGACCTTGGGGCTGATGCCCTTCCTGTTGTCAACTGCGGGATAGCTTGTCAGTACGTCACCGAAGAGGTTTGCGAAGACCTGGAGCCCTACATTCAGGATGCGCTGGATTTGATTGAGTTTGCCAATGGCCCCGTCACTTCAACCTGGGGAAAAGTACGTGCCGAAATGGGACATCCCGAGTCCTTCAACATGAAGATGATCGGCATTGGAAATGAGCAGTGGGGCGAGGATTTTCCGAACCACTTGGAACAGTTTATGGATGCCATTTATGCCAAATATCCCGATATGCTGGTCATCGGATCTTCGGGGCCAAGTGCTGATGGCGAACGTTTTGATTACCTGTGGGGCGAGATGAAGCGGCTGGATGTGGATTTGGTGGACGAGCATTATTACAAAGATCCGGAGTGGTTTTTGAATAGTGCCGACCGGTACGATTCGTACGATCGAAAAGGACCCAAGGTGTTTGCCGGCGAATATGCCTGTCACGACCATCCTGAGAAGAAAAATTCCTTTTACTCGGCTTTGTGCGAAGCCGCATTTATGACGGGCTTGGAGCGTAACGCCGATGTGGTTCACCTGGCCACGTATGCACCGCTTTTTGCCCATGTTGATGCCTGGCAGTGGAAACCCGACATGATTTGGTTCGATAATCTCCGCTTGGTCAAGTCGGCGAACTACTATGTACAGCAGCTGTATGCCAGCCACAAAGGAACTAATGCACTTGAAGTTACCTGGGAGAAAGAAAACCTGACCGGGCAAGATGGTTTGTACGCGAGTTCGGTGATTGATGACGAGAAAAATCAATTGATCATCAAAATCGCAAATACGTCCAAAGAAACGAGAGCAGTTGATTTCGATTTCAGCAAGCTGAAGCTGGATAAGAAAACCGGAAAGCAAATTACTTTAAAAGGTGATTTGAAAGTAGAAAATACGCTTGACAATCCGGATTTGATTGTACCAACTGAAAAGCCTGTTTCAATAAGCGGCACAAACTTAAAAGCCGAATTGGAAGCCGAATCGTTCCATGTTTTTATATTGGAATAGTAGTAGGAGCTTAAAAAAATACTCACCGGGCGAAAAGTCTTCACCGGGAGAGTATTTTTTT
>JAGXIR010000057.1 GCA_024635605.1 Sunxiuqinia sp. | reverse complement strand
TCGCAGGCTTTTGCCGATGCGATAAGCGAGGTGGCGGAGAAAGGTGGCGGACGTGTGATTGTTCCGCGCGGGATTTGGATGACAGGACCAATCATTCTGAAAAGCAACATCAACCTTCATCTTGAAGACGGAGCGTTGGTGCTTTTTAGCACGAATAAGGATTTGTACCCACTGATTGAAACCAGTTTTGAGGGTTTAAATACCGTCCGCTGCTTGTCGCCTATTTATGGTAAAGATTTGGAAAATATCGCCATAACCGGTGAGGGTGTGATTGATGGTTCGGGCGATGCCTGGCGGCAGGTAAAGCGCTCAAAGATGACTGATTCGCAATGGAAAAAACTGGTGGCTTCGGGTGGCATGGTTGATGAAAGCGGAAATAACTGGTTTCCGTCTGAAAGTTTCAAAAGAGGGTTTGAAATGAGCGATATGAATGTGCCGACTCATTTCACAACGATGGAAGAATTTGAAGAAATAAAGGATTTCCTGCGTCCGGTGATGGTCAGTTTGGTGAGCTGTAAGAATGTGTTGCTGGATGGGCCGGTTTTTCAAAATTCGCCAGCGTGGAATATTCACCCGCTGATGTGCGAAAATCTGACCGTTCGAAACATTGATGTCCGCAACCCCTGGTACTCGCAAAACGGCGATGGAATCGATATTGAATCGTGTAAAAATACAGTTCTATATGATTCAAGATTCGATGTGGGCGATGATGCCATCTGCATCAAATCAGGGAAAGATCAGGACGGGCGCGACCGGGGCATGCCAACCGAAAACCTGATTGTCAAAAACTGCATTGTTTATCACGGTCATGGTGGTGTCACGGTTGGAAGCGAAATGTCGGGTGGTGTTAAAAACATGCACGTTTCGGGCTGCACTTTCATTGGAACCGATGTCGGCCTGCGCTTTAAAAGTACACGCGGACGCGGTGGCGTGGTTGAGGGGATTTACATTTCAGATATCGATATGATCGATATTCCAACCAATGCCATTTCATTCAACCTATACTATGGCGGCCTTTCGGTTTCCGAAATGTTGGAACAACAAGCTCAAAATGAAGGAGAATCGAAAATGATGGAAGTAACCGAAGAAACTCCGCAGTTCAAGGATATCACAATAAAAAATGTGACTGTAAAAGGTGCCAAGCAGGCTATTTATCTGCAAGGTCTTCCGGAAATGAACCTGGAGAATGTGTTGTTGGAGAACTTGGTGATGGAGGCTGAAAACGGTCTGTTTTGCATGGATGCCAAAGGGATTTCGATCAATAACCTGCAATTGAAAACAAGCAAGTTTCCCGCGGTTAACTTTTATAATACACAAAATGTTTCAATCAAAGACTTAGCAGTTGAAACTGGTGGCCATCCGATTATTTCGGTGAATGGTTCAAAAACTACAAATGTGGACATTGTACTTAGCACCGGTGAAGCGACGGACGAAGTACTGTTACTGAATCAGAATGTGAACAGTGATGAAGTTAAGGTGACACAACAATAAGCGATTAAGGAATATGAAAACGAAATTTGGCATTGCAATACTGGCTCTGTTTCTGGCAGCATGCTCGGGTGTGCAGAAACCAATTGATGTTTACATGGTGGGTGATTCAACCATGTCAAACAAAAAGGCCGAAGTGTATCCGGAAACTGGCTGGGGACAGGTTTTTGATCAGTTTTTCAACGAACAGGTGACCGTTCATAACCATGCGGTCAACGGACGAAGTACCAAAAGTTTTATCACCGAGGGACGATGGCAGGTGGTGCTTGACAGCCTGAAATCCGGCGACTATGTTTTCATCCAGTTTGGGCACAACGACCAGAAAGATCAAGACAGTACCCGCTACACCGATCCCTACGGAACGTATTCACAAAACCTCGAAAAGTATGTTCAAGAAAGTCGGGAAAAGGGCGCGACACCAATTTTGTTGACGTCGATTGTTCGCCGGAAGTTTGATGAAAGTGGCCAACTGGTTGATACGCACGGGGAATATCCGGAGGCTATGCGACAAGTTGCTCAACGAATGGATGTTCCTCTGATTGATTTGCAGCAGTTAACAGCTGCCCTGGTTCAGGAGTTGGGCGATGAACCGTCCAAAGAATTGTATTTGTGGACTGAGCCCACGGAGCGCTATCCCGAAGGGCGACAGGATGATACGCACCTTCGGGTTGCCGGAGCCTTAACCGTGGCGGAACTGGTGGCTGTAGAGTTGACGGGATTACCGCTGGATTTGGCAGAATATATTGTTCTGGAAGAATAAAAGATACGAACAAAGAGCATCTGATAGTTTGAAATTTGGTTTAGGTTGATTGTCTGAGAAGGCAATTGGTAATTAAAGTGGAAGAGGCATTCGAAAGGATGCCTCTTTTGTTGCTTTTTTTCCAGAGAAAGATATTCATTGTCAAAAATTACGATGGGGGAGCCTGGGTGGAATCAGCCTATTGTTGGTTTCTACAGAAATTTGAGAAGTTCTGTTGGATCGTGTCGAATCCAATGGTGATTTTCCGCTAAAGTTAGTATGTAAGTGATTCAGAATAAGAAGGTTTTATTTTGAAAAAGATGGAGCCTTTGTGCTGTAAAATAGCTACACAATGGTGAGTATTGTCAACACCAGACCAACACCTTTAAAACGTAAATTCTAAATGGGATATGTTCTATCGATCTATTAGACTGGTGCTTGGCTGGTTTTTGAGTAGTTGTGGATGGCAGAGGCTTCATTTGGAATGATTCTGGTGGGAAAGAGGTTGTAATTGATTAACATTTAAAAACACAGAATTATGAAATTGATAAAAGTAATTGAAGTAATTGCAACGTCTGACAAAGGATTTACTGAAGCAACACAAAACGCACTTGCAGAAGCTTCAAAAACAGTGAAGAATATTAAATCGATCTACGTGAAAGAAATGAATGCCAATGTTGAAAATGACAAGATTGTTTCTTACGCGGTCAATGCGAAAATCTCTTTTGAGATCGATAAATAAAGTCAGATTCGAAATGTCAGAAATACTGACAGGTCCAGATTTATCCTTTTAAGTTATGGAAATGAGGACAAAGAGTTAGTACATAAACAGCTCCCTTTTTTGTCTGAGTAAGGCAGACACGGGAGCTATGTTTTTTTATAAAAAGCAACATTATGAAAATCAAAAAAATAATGATCACAACGTTACTTCTTACTTTAATGGTGCCGCTTGTGTACAGCCAACCCAGAGAGATTAAGATTGAGGGGCATGATCAACTCCGCTACACGGTGGAGACGATTAAAACAAAACCTGGTGAGACATTGAAAATCACCTTAAAAACAGTCAGTGCAGCAGATAAAAGCCAGATGGCACATAACTGGGTGTTACTTAAACAAGGAACTGATGCGCTGAATTTTGTGACCAAAGGATTACAGCACCAGGATAATGACTTTATTGATCCGGAACTAAAAGGACAAATTATTGCTAAAACCGATATGCTTGGCGATGGAGAAGAGGATTCGATCACATTTACGGTGCCTGAAAAAAAAGGTGAATATCAATACGTTTGCACGTTCAGAGCCCACTTTCAGGCTGGCATGAAAGGAAAGCTGATTGTGGAATAGCACTAGAATTCGATAAGAGAGGAGATGAAATGATTATTTTGGTTTTTGGTCTTCCCGGTGTCGGTAAATCATATTTCTCAAGGCAGTTTGCTAAAGAGATAGGGATTCGGTATCTGAATACGGACATTGTACGCGATCGTTTAAATAAACGCGGACAATACGATAAACAATCAAAAGAGCAGGTTTATGAGGAGTTGATGAAGGAACTGGAAGAAGGTGTGAGAAATGACTTGGATGTTTTGGTTGACGGCACCTTCCATAAAAAGGAAAGACGAAATCGGGTGCGAGCAATAGGCCGGGAATACGATCAGCCTATTTTTTTGATTGAACTGAAAGCACAGGAAGAAATAGCCTGGGAACGCCTGAAAAGCAAACGCAAGTACAGTGAATCCGATTTCCAGGTTTATCAGCGGATCAAACAGGAATGGGAGCCATCAGTCGATGAACAAAAGAAAGGAATTAAACAATAAAAAAGATAGCCATAATTTTATTATTAGCAATTGCATCGAATGGCCTGTTTGCACAGGCGCAAGAAGAGGCCCAGCGAACTCCTTTGACAAAAAAGGAGAAACGCGAAGCTGAAAGGGAGATGCAGTATGCGTTGACAAAGCACATGCTGGAGAATAGAAGTTTTGTGCTCGAAGCCGATTTTTTGCAGGGGCGTTATGGGAATCGTGTATATGTGAATTCTACCATCAATTTTATTGCGGTCGACTCAACCGAAGCAACGATTCAGATTGGATCGAATTGGAGAGTTGGCCCCAACGGAGTTGGAGGAGTAACAGCAAAAGGAAGAATCACGAAGTGGGAGTTAACGGAGAATGAGAAGAAAAATACTTTTCATCTTGCGATGAATGTCATGACAAGTATCGGTATATATGATGTTCGGTTTTCAATCGGATCGGATGGGAGAACTAACGCCAGACTAAGTGGTTTGCGTTCAGGTCATTTAACATTCGACGGGGATTTGGTTCCCTTGGCAGAATCATCTGTTTTTGAGGGGCAGTCAATTTGATAAGCGATACTTCAGATTGAGTGAGATTGAGCTTAGTTTTCCTTTCTCCGATAAGTTTTGAGCGTGTTGCTTGCCGGAATTTTTATCTGGATCCGGCCACCAATAAAGGTTTGAATTCAAAAGCTACTTTACAGGAATAATATCAATGACAACGGTTCGGTTGTAAGAGCGTTCTTCCGCGAATTTGTTGTCGAAGGGTGTAAACCATCTAAAGAATTGTATTTGTGGACTGAGCCCACGGAGCGCTATCCCGAAGGGCGACAGGATGATACGCACCTTCGGGTTGCCGGAGCCTTAACCGTGGCGGAACTTGTTGCAGAAGAATTAGGCAAGTTGCCGCTGGATTTGGCGGAATGCATTGTTCTGGAAGAATAAATGATACGAACAAAGAGCATCTGGTAATTTAAAACTTGGTTTAGGTTGATTGTCTGAGAAGGCAAGTTTCAATTAAAGTGGAAAGAGGCATTCGAAAGGATGCCTCTTTTGCGTTACAGCCGTTTTGTGCAATTGGTCTGAAACAAATCCTGCCAAGATGTTGCAAGGTTTCATTTTGCCTGCGGCGAATCCGGTTGTAGTTTGAACAAAACAGCGAAGAATGGACTTGAAATAGGGGAAATCAAGTTGAACTTCAAAAATGAAAATCATGAAAGCTATTGTTTTAAAAGATTTTGGAGCTGCTGAAAACCTGCTCCTGACCGAAATTCCCCAACCCACCATTGCCGATGATGAGGTGCTGGTGGCGGTGAAAGCCGTTAGTATAAATCCGGTAGATATCAAAGCAAGAAAAGGAAAGGCGCTGGCCGAAAAGTTGGAAAAGGAAAATCCATTGATTTTAGGGTGGGATATTGCCGGTGTAGTGAAAGAAGCTGGCAGCAAGGTCGAAAACTTCAAGCCGGGTGACGAGGTATTTGGCATGGTGAATTTTCCCGGTCATGGAAAAGCGTATGCCGAGTGCGTTGCGGCTCCGGCCAGCCATCTGGCGCTGAAACCAGCGAATATTGGTTTTGCTGAAGCTGCTGCCGGAACTCTGGCGGCGCTGACTGCTTGGCAGGCCATGGTGAGGCACGCCAAAGTGAATGCCGGCGATCGGGTGCTCATTCATGCCGCAGCGGGTGGCGTGGGGCATTTTGCGGTGCAAATCGCAAAACAGCTGGGTGCTTATGTTATTGGCACCTCATCGGCTAAAAATAAAGACTTTGTGCTGTCGCTGGGTGTCGACGAACATATTGATTATCAGTCGCAGGCGTTTGAGTCGGTTGTCAAACCCGTCGATTTTGTATTGGACACGATTGGTGGCGACTACATCGAGCGCTCGCTGAATACACTGCAAACTGGCGGAACAATCGTTAGCATCGTTTCAGGGATGAATGAAAAAGTAAGTGAGCAGGCGAAAGCCAAAGGAATAAAAGGCTTAAGCATGCTGGTTCAATCCAGTGGCGATGACATGAAGTGGCTGGCTGACTGGTTCGAGAAAGGCCTGCTGAAAGCTCATGTGTCAAAAACCTATCCCTTCGAACAAATGGCTGATGCCCATCGGCAAATTGAAACCGGACACACGGTTGGGAAAGTGGTGGTGACTTTGTAGTGTTTAGCAACTGGCATAGAGCGCATACGAGCTGGAAATGGGGCGCTGTCGTATTCAGCCTCTCATTTTGACGTGTGTCCACCCCATGAGCATCAGCCGATTTGATGATCTTCGTATAGTCAATGCTGATCAAAAACAGTCGGTGCGACGATGGAGCGGCAACCATTTCAAAAACGGGCGGAACCGAAAAGCCAAACGAGTAGGGACACAAAAATTTACTATTATGGCCGACAACAATCTTTCGTTACACTGGGTTCTTAAAGCTTCACCTGAGAAAGTATACCGCGCATTCAAAAAGACGTTTGCTTTCCTTTGATGTTAAGAATCGGTCGGCTAACTGAACAATAAAGGCAGCCTGTGCCCGCCGATTGTTATAAGCTTACTGTTTATCAAGTTTCTCGGAAAATAGAATGTAGCAGAAATACATGGCCTAAATATACAAAACGCTCAATTTTTGGGATGTAAGATTTGGTCACAAAAAAAGAGAAACACCACGTAGGTATTTCTCTTTTTGTGGGCGATGAGGGATTCGAACCCCCGACCCTCTGGGTGTAAACCAGATGCTCTGAACCAACTGAGCTAATCGCCCGAATGTTTGCTGAACTCACCTCCTTTTCAGAAAGGCGTTGCAAATATAGATCCTTTTTTCGCTCTGCCAAAGGAAAAAATAAAAAAATCAAGAAAAATAATCGGCGACCACAAAGGTGCTGCCTCCAATGAAAATCAGGTCTTCGGGTTGAGCCAGCGACCGGGCTTTGGCAACTGCTTCAGGAACAGATGGGATTACTTCGCCTTGAAGACCGAATGCCGCGGCCTGAAAGGCTAAATCGGCAGCCGGCAGTGCCCTGGGAATTTTTGCCTGGGTGAATAAATAATTGGCTTGTCTTGGTAAAACAGCCAATGCCTGATCCAGATTTTTATCATTTACCATACCCAAAATCAGGTAAAGGTTCTTCCAAGGTGTCGCTTTGATTTGTGCAACTACATCGGCTAAGCCTACAGCGTTGTGCGCCGTATCGCAAACCATCAGCGGATTGTTGCCAACAATTTCCCAGCGACCTCGCAGTCCGGTGCTTTTTGAGGCATTGGAAAAGCCTTCGAAGATGGCCGATGGTGTAATTTTCCAACCTATATTTTGAAGCACCTCGATGGTTTTAAGCACGCCTGATGCGTTTTTACGTTGGTAATTTCCCAACAAATCCATTTTCAAATCTGAATAAGCCACTTGTCCGTTTTTCTGAAAATTAAAAACCTGTTTCCCTTCGGGCAAAAACATGGAATAGCCGGATTGAAATTCCCGGTCCGCAAAATAAATGGGACTTTGCTTTTCTTTGGCTGCAGAATCAAACACGTGATTGTATAACCCGTTGGATTCCGAAACGACAACCGGAACTGATTCTTTAATAATTCCTGCTTTCTCAATAGCAATTTTCTCAATTGAATTGCCTAAAAGAGCGGTGTGATCCAAACTAATATTGGTAATGAGCGACACTTCGGGCCGAATAATGTTCGTTGAATCCAGCCGACCCCCAAGCCCCACTTCGACAATAGCGATGTCGACTTTTTGATTTCGAAAATAATCAAAAGCCATAGCGACTGTAATTTCAAAAAATGAAGGTTCGAGTTGTGCGGTTTTATTCATTTTTCTGAATTGATCAACAAAGGCTACTACGTCGGCTTCCGACATCATTTCTCCATTAATTTTTATTCGTTCCCGAAAATCAATTAAGTGGGGCGAAGTGTACAGGCCAACTTTGAAACCCGCTTCCTGCAACACCGACGCCAACAAATGCGAGCACGACCCTTTTCCGTTGGTTCCAGCTACATGCACACTTTTGAAATGATGGTGCGGAAAGCCAAACAATTCGTCCAGCTTGACTGTGTTTTCAAGGGTATCCTTGTATGCGGCCGGCCCGGTGCGTTGGTACATGGGCAATCGGGTATATAAAAAATCGAGGGTGTGTTTATAACTTGTCATTCTGAATCAGATATTTACTGTAAAATGTCGTTTTACTGTTGATAACATTTGTTCTGGTTTGATGCGACTTTCAACCGTTGATCAGCTATTTTTTTTACATTTAGCAAAAGCAAAACCTAACGCTATGGCAACAACTAAGAAGGTTAACACCAAAGTATTTGTACTCGATACAAATGTTATTCTGCACGATCACACGTGTATTTACCAGTTCAAAGATAATGATATCATTCTTCCGTTAACGGTTTTGGAAGAGCTCGACAAATTTAAGCGAGGAAACGATCCGATCAACTTTCAGGCGCGCGAATTTGTGCGAATATTGGATGGAATTGTGGGCGAGAAACTGTTCAATGGGGGAATCCAGTTGGGCGAGGGGATGGGGAAATTGATCATTGCAACCGGCAAACCGTTTACCGAAGCCATGAAACAATCCTTCAAGGATGATATCCCGGATCACCGGATTTTGGCGGTCGCCGAATTTGTAAAGAACGAAAATCCGGATCGTCACACCATTTTGGTTTCGAAAGACATTAATTTGCGGATGAAGGCCAAGTCGCTGGGAATCATGTCGGAAGACTATCAGAACGATAAGATCAAGGATCCACAGGTTTTTGAAAAGAGCATTACGGAGATTGAAAACTACAAAGATCAACTGATTGAGCGTCTGTATAACGAAGGATCTTTCCCGATGGCTGAATCGGAAATCAGTGGAAAACCGGTTCCCAATGAATATTTTATTCTGAAGGGAAATAAATCGAGTGTTTTGGCCCGTTTCGACAGTGTCTCACAACGGATTGTCCGGATTGAAAAACGCGTGGCTTATGGAATTAAACCACGGAATGCCGAGCAAACATTCAGCATCAATTCATTGCTGAATCCCGATATTAAGCTGGTGTCGCTTACCGGGAAAGCCGGAACTGGAAAAACCTTGCTGGCGCTTGCTGCTGCTCTGGAGCAAAACAAGCAGTACGAGCAAATTCTGCTGGCACGTCCCATTGTCGCCTTGAGTAACCGCGATCTGGGTTATTTGCCGGGCGATGCTACGGAAAAAATCAGCCCTTACATGCAACCACTTTTTGATAATCTGTCAGTCATAAAACATGCGTTTAACCCGCGTAGTCAGGAATACATGAAAATTGAGGAGTTGCTGAAGGAAGAGCGTTTGTTGATTACCCCGCTGGCTTATATTCGCGGACGCAGTTTGTCCAACGCTTTCTTTATTGTTGATGAAGCTCAAAACCTGACACCGCACGAAATAAAAACCATTATTACCCGGGCGGGCGAAGGCACCAAGATGGTGTTTACGGGCGACATGCAGCAAATCGATTCACCATACCTTGACATGAAGTCAAATGGGCTGGCTTATATGACTGATAAAATGCGGAAGCAGGAACTGTTTTCACATGTTAACCTAGTAAAAGGCGAGCGCAGCTACCTGGCCGAATTGGCGAGCGATTTGTTGTAGAGATCGATATGAAATTTCCATACCGTGATCCGATGACCTCAATTCATCGGATCATTTTTTCATGAGATTTTCAGAAATAAATAACATAGTAAATTTTGAAGTCGAGCTGATTTAGGCGAATTTCGGACTAAAATTCAAATGATGGACATACAGCATATTTGCAAAACAATGGAAACGGTCGCCAAATCGGCAGGACAGTTTATCCGCGAAGAGCGATCAAAGATTACGAACGAAGATATCGAGCTAAAGGGAAAAGCCAGCCTGGTTACCTATGTCGATAAAAATGCCGAGACGATGATTGTAGCTGAATTGCGGAAACTGATTCCCGAAGCAGGTTACATCACTGAAGAAGGAACAGCCACCGAAGACGGTGAGAAACTAAAATGGGTGATTGACCCGCTGGATGGGACAACCAATTTCATTCATGGGATTTTTCCACATTCGGTTTCCATTGGCTTAATTGATGGCGATGAACCCATTGCGGGCGTGGTATATGAAATTGGGCAGGATGAACTCTTCTCGGCCTGGAAAGGTGGAGGCGCCTGGTTGAACGGAAGTCCCATCGCGGTTTCCAAATGTAGTACCCATGAAGATGCCTTGCTGGCCACGGGCTTTCCGTACTACAATTTCGAAATGCTGAATGATTACCTGCGTTTGCTGGAGTTTTTTATGATGGAAACGCGTGGCATGCGCCGCATGGGATCAGCAGCGGTAGACATGGTGTATGTGGCTTGCGGACGTTTTGATGGTTTTTTTGAACATGCCCTGCATTCTTGGGACGTTGCTGCCGGAATTATCATTCTGAAAGAAGCTGGCGGAAAGGTTTGTGACTTCAAAGGAGGGGATAACTATTTGCATGGAAAGGAAATTATAGCATCGAATGAAAATTATTTCCCGGCTTTTTTCGAAAAAGTAAATCAGTACTTAGGCTAGTTTTTTTCGTCTTGGTTGTTGTACAAAGTCAGCCAATAGACTAAATTGCACAAAAAAGCAACGATGGCTGAAAAAGAAATTGCCCTACTCAAAAAGCAGCAAGAAAAGCTGACTGAAAAAAGCTTCGACCTGGAAGCCTGGAAAAACCAGACAACACTTTTTCTTCAACGTATTTTTGGTGCAGACCACAACATTGTGAAGATGATTGCTGACTTGAAGTACGATTATTCGAGCTGGACTTTGCGCGATGCTACTGGCAACGAAAAGACTGATGACCCGGTAAAAATGCAGGCCGATGAAATACTGGAGGCTGCCATCATGGAACTGGAAAGTTTGGGGCTGCCACAACAGGAATCTTCGGCCGAAAAAGCGTGGGAATTGATGGAGGAAGAACTAACCGGCAAGCAGTTCAAGGAAATCAAAGCCATCATCGATTCAGGAAAGAAAAACAAACTGGCCAAAGTGCAGGAAGTGCTTAACCGGCTTGAAAAAGAAAACCTGATTAGTATCCTTTCCCGGATTCTGATTTCATAACTATCTTTGCGGCATGAATTCATCCCGTGTTGCCATTGTTATTCTCAACTGGAACGGCCGAAAGTTGCTTGAACAGTATCTCCCCTCAGTCATTCAGAATAGTCAGGATGATGATGTTCAGGTTATTGTGGCCGATAATCAATCCGACGACGAATCGGTCTTGTTTCTTCAGGAAAACTTTCCGCAGGTCGAAATACTGCAGCTTGATCAAAACTACGGATTTGCCAAAGGCTACAATCTGGCCCTTCAAAAAATAGAAGCGAAGTATTATATTTTACTGAATTCAGATGTGGAAGTGACCCCAAACTGGATCAGTCCGCTGATTGAACTGATGGAGGGGGAGGAGACGGTGGCTGCGGTTCAGCCCAAGGTGTTGAGCTGGCAGCGGAAAGACGAATTTGAATATGCCGGAGCAGCAGGAGGTTTCATCGATAAGCTGGGGTATCCGTTTTGCCGCGGGCGAATTCTGAATGTCCTTGAGAAAGACGAAGGGCAGTTTGACCAGGTAACAGATATTTTCTGGGCAACTGGTGCCTGCATGGCTATTCGGGCCGATTATTTTCATCAAGTAGG
>JAGXIR010000056.1 GCA_024635605.1 Sunxiuqinia sp. | reverse complement strand
TATTTATAGGCTTTAACAATCAATCCGGTTCCGGTTTGGTGCGTATTGCTGACATCCAGGTAATTCAATACCACAGAAACCGGGAAGACCAGCAAATAATAAAAGGGTAAAAGAATAAAAAACAGCTTGCTGTATCCAAGCATCAAAATCGGATACTTCATCGATAATCTCCACGAAATCTTACCCGGAGTCCCATAGGAGTAACGCGCTTCAACCCGGCTAAATCCGGCCGCCTTCAGCTTCGTTTCAATTTCACCAATGTTGTAGCCATCGCGCACATGTTCATCAATAAAACCGTGCACACCGTTGGCTTCATGATCGTGGTCGTGCACATCGGAACCACCCTGATCCGATGGGGTTGATATCAACAGTACGCCTCCTTTTTTCATCGAAAGGAAGAAGTTCTCAAACACCTTGGTGTCTTCTTCAATGTGTTCCATCACATCAACTGAAAGTACCAAATCGTAGGTTTCAGGGCTTGTATAGTTGGTCAAATCGGCATATTGAAACTTGACTTGATCAGCCTTTCCTAATTGCTCAAAAAATTGGTTGCAGTCGGCAATTTGCTCGGGTTTAATATCGGCAGCCACAATGTTTGATCCCGGAAAAAGCCGGGACATGCGATACGTGTATTGTCCAAAACCAGAGCCGGCATCTAAAATAACCGGTTGAACCAAGCCTTGTTCTTTCAACTTTCGCAACTCCTTGCGAATATGCCACGAACGCAACAACAGCCAATCGAGCAGGCGATAAAAGATTTTTCTTAAATAAGAATGCCGATTAAACACCTTCCCCAACGAACGCTTAATTGGATCGTACTGCATGCTTACTTGTTTAAGAGGCGGTCAATATTATCGATGTAGTCCAGGCTGTCGTCAATATAAAATTCCAACTCGGGAATGATGCGTATCTGCTTGCCTACCCGTCGTCCGAGCAAACCACGAATCTTCGGGTTGGCAATCCGGATCTGCTTCAGCACTTCCTTGCGATCTTCGGTCGGAAAAATACTAACGTATGATTTTGCCAAAGCCAGGTCGGGTGTAACGCGTACAATGGTTACACTGACCATTTTCCCCATGAACAGGGTCCGGCTTTCTTTCTGAAAGATATCAGCCAGCTCTTTTTGAAGCAGCCGGCTTATTTTTTGTTGACGTGTTGATTCCATGTGAATTGAATTTCCGGCAAAGTTACCAAAAATCCAATAGTCTAACGGCATGCCATCAAACGAATTCAGCACGAACTGTCTAATAGATGCCTTTGAAAGCGGCATCCGTCACCAAATTGTTTTGCTGCACGGAGGTTAAGGCTCCCCAGAAGCTTAGCATCATTTTCGGGGAACCACACGACCAACACAATCCAAGCTCTCAGCATAAGCATGCCAGTTGCTGTGTTTTCATTCAAGTTTTCAGAATAATGCTTCTTCTGTCACGATGGTGGTCGAAAGCAGCTGACTGACTATAGCCCGGCATAAAGCATGATAGTTCCGGACCCTGAGATCCGGAACTATACAAATTTACGGGAATTGAAGCCTGCTTAAACTCCAATATTGTGATGTTGCTTATTTTAGTCGCTTATAAACCCGCTTCAATCCAAGTCCAGGCTGAAATATCGACCTTGGTGCCAACGGTATAATTAGCAATCGGATCGGCATCAACTCCGTCAATTTTCACGTTGGACAAAGCACCTCCATCTACCATATCAATGTTGGTTTCGTAGCCTTCCAAATAAAGGTTAGCAATGGTTGCACCAGATTCTTTTTTAAACTGAAGGGCTGTTCCTCCAACCGTTGAAATAGCCGTTACATTTGAAAACTGAGGGTTGTTATTGACTTTATCTCCCTCAAAAGCTGTAGAAAATCCTTCAATCGTATGCGAAATATACGTGTTTGTTACAGTTCCGTTCCACCCCTCGGTCCAATCAACTGCGTCATCTTCATTGTTTTCCAAATAGATATTGGTGACTGAAACAGTTCCTCCGAAAAACTCAATACCATCATCAGACCCATTGATGACAGAAACATTTTCAATTTTCGTTTCAGAACCTACAGCATACAGGGAAACACCGTTGTATTGAGACTCGGAGTTAATTTGAGCACCGGTACCTTTAATGACCAGGAAGGTAATATCTCCTGAATCATCTGCATCTTCAGTTCCTCCATAGATAAAACCACCAACTTCAGCTTCGGCATCTACACCTGCCGTAGTGGTCGCCTTTCCACAAATGGTTAAGCCACCCCAGTCACCGGGAGAACCCAAGTCGGAAGCAATAACAACAGGCTCATCGATGTTACCGTTGATAAAGATTTGTCCGCCTTTCAATACGGCGATATAAACTTCAGTTCCACCTGCATCAGCGTGAATTTTCGTTCCGGCAGGAATAGTCAGTGAAGCCCCGTCTTTTACAATGTAAGAACCTGTCAAACGGTATGATTTTGAAGCATCCAAGGTAACATCGCTGGTTACTTCGCCATTCAACGCAACGACTTCGGCCAGTTCAGCGTTTACCCAAGCCCATGCCGTGGGATCAACTGTTGCGGTAGCATTGTAGCTTTTTGCAGGATCAGCTGTTTCACCGTCAATAATCACATTAGCCAACGGGCCACCGTCTTTCATATCTACACTGGTCGCATATCCGCTCAATGACAACCCAGTAATAGTAGCACCAGATTCTAATTTGAACTGCAATGCTGTACCTCCAACCGTTGATACTGCTGTCAGGTTTACAATCTTTGGATTGGCATTATCTTTATCCGCCTCAACAACAGTTGAGAAACCTTCGATTGTGTGCTCAACATAGGCGTTGGTTACGGTACCGCTCCAACCTTCCGTCCAGTCGATGGCATCGTCTTCGTTATTTTGCAAGAACAGGTTGGTTACCGAAACTGTACCTCCAAAAAACTCTACACCGTCATCCGAACCATTGATGACCGCTACGTTTTCAACTGTTGTTCCTGAACCTACGGCATAGAACGAAACCCCATTGTACTGTGACTCCGAATTGATTTGAGCACCTGTCCCAATGATTACCAAGTTTCTAACGACACCTGAGTTATCGCTGTCTTCGGTTCCTCCATAGATGAAACCACCCACCTCTGCTTCAGCATCAACGCCTGCGGTTGTTGTTGCATTACCACAAATGGTTAAACCACCCCAGTCTCCCGGATTTCCATTTACTGAGGACATCACTACCGGGCTGCTTTCAGTACCCATAATCTCGATGTCACCACCTTGAAGAACGGCAATGTAAACATCTGTTCCACCGTTATCTGCAACAATGTTTGTTCCGGCAGGAATGGTCAACGTGACCCCTTCAGTAATAATAAAAGAACCTGTTAGATTGTAAGACATTGAAGCGCTAAGTGAGTAATCTTCTGTCAATTCACCTTCCATGACTCCGCTTTCCAGCGCTTCGATTACTCCATCCACCGGAACAGGTACCGGATCATCATTATTACAACCAGTTAGGACTACTGTTGCCAATAATGCAAGACCTAAAATTTTAATTGCTGTTTTTTTCATTTTTTTCATTTTTATAAAACGTGATCGTTTAATTACTATTCAAGTTTATTTTTAATCCCAAACTGAGTTCAATACCTTTTCGGTAAGAGCTTACGGTGGCTGTATAGGGGTCACCGTTAAGGGGTTTGATATCCTGGGTCTGTTCTAGTTTCGGATTCAGCAGGTTTTTACCCGAAAGTTTTAGTGCAATTGCTTTAGAGAGCTTCTTGCTTATCACGAGGTCAACTGCCGCAAAACCTTTTTCAATGATTTCGTTATTGAACAAAGTGGCACTATTTTGAAAATCCTCGGGAGCTCCCAGTGCCAGTATTTTATCGGACGAATAGTTGCCGGTGAGCGTAGCAACAAACTCATTTTCTTTATTGTCTGAGAAACTCAAGGTACCATTCAAAATGAAATCGGATGCACCCTGTAAGCCTGTTTCCGTAACGTTATTGTACTGGAATTCTTCCAGCAAATCTTGGTTAAACCACATCTTTGTGGCGTTTAGAATCAAGTTAAGTTCAGGCATAGCGCTATTATCCGGTTCCAATAGACTCAATCTTGTTTCAAATTCAAATCCATACACGTCGGCTCTTTCGCCTGTATTCTCGTAAATGAAATTACCAGATGAACCTCTTGTTTGCGCTAAGTTGATCGGATCGTTAATTTGCTTATAGAAACCAGTAAGAGAAACCAGTTCTTTTGAGCTGGGAAAAAGCTCCCATTTAAGATCCAGATTATAATTTTCCGAATGCTGAAGATCCGGATTCCCCTTGGTTACACGCCCCGTTGGAGAAACATATTCAAAGGGAGACAATTCTTTAAATTCGGGCAACGTAATGGTCTTACTTGCAGCCAGGCGCAAGGAACTTTTTTCAGATAGCTGGTATTTGAAATTTAAGGCTGGAAGAATATTCGTGTAATCATTGGAAATTGACCCGGTTCGTCCCACATAGTTGGCCACGTCCCACTGCACGTCAATTTGATCCATTTCGTAACGTGCACCAACGGTTCCGCTTAACTTATCCATACTGAAATCAGCATTCAAATAACCGGCATACACATTTAAGTCAGCATTGTAAAGGTCGGGCTTAGCTTCCCTCAGAACGAGTTCCCGTGTGTTATATTTGCTTAGATCCAGAAAAGCTTCATCCAAATTATCGATGGAGCTAATCTGGGCATTTTTTGCCCTCACCCCAACAAATAAAGACTCGAAATCCCGCTTTTTCATGCGGAAGTTTCCGCCATAGTTCAACTTCAATTTCTTTTGATCTTCATTGATTAAACGAAGTTCATCGTTCAGGAAACCATTGATTTCGCTATCCTCTATAAACTGGTGCGATTTTCGCTGTTGGAAATCGCCCACATAAGCAAAGCGAACCTCATTTTCAGCTACCGTATGAACCTGGTTACGAATCCGGTTGGGCTCGTCAGAATTCACGATATTGTAAGCCACCGCCCACTTTAATGTATTGTTATCGCTCAGTGTATGCGTTCCGAGCAATTGATTCACATACAATTGGGTAATCTTCAGGTTTTGATCCCGAATGAATGCTGCGGAATCCTGAGGCAGCTGATCGTAGATATATCCTTCGCCATTGCGTCCTGCTTCGTACAGTTGATCGGTAGTTTTAAATACAAGCAAACTATTAAAATTCAAACTATGATCTTCGCTAAAATCGTACGCGAGGTTAAGTAAGCCCGTGGAATTGATTTTAGTTTGAAATGTTTCAGCATCCGTAAACGAATCATTCAATACATTGGAACGATATTTTTGGTAAATACCCTTCTGGTGCTCACTTGCGTTTTCGTGCTCCATTGTCGCGAAGACCGAAAAGTCATTATCAAACAGTTTGAATTTCTTTCCACCGGTGAACGACAATCCATAGCCAAGAGGAAATTTCGTTGTTTCTGTATTCCAACTTTGATATTTTACGGCGTCCGGTGTAGCATACGGGCGGTCATAAAATCCAAAACTCACATCGTTCATGTTCTGTGTGGTTTTAAAATCATTCCACAAGCCGTCTTTCAAAACATTCGTGTTTGCTTTTGCCGAAAGTCCAACGGAAACCTTGCTATTGAATGTCTTGGAACTAATATTGACAGTTCCCGAAGATTGATCGGCATACGATTCCACGGAGAAGGTTTTATCAATTCCAACATTTTCAATAACATCTGCAGAAAACAGGTTCAAATCGATATTCTTTTTTTCGACATCATCCGATGGAATCGGCAACCCATTCATGGTTGTTGTTAAATACCGGTCTCCCAATCCACGAATGTATACATCTCCTGAACTTTCATTCTTGGTAACCCCTGAAATTTTTGACGTTGCTGATGCAGCATCCGAAATGCCCATGCTCGACATCCGGTTGGAACCAATGCTTTCTTTAATTCCTGAAGCTTCTTTTTGGTCCAGTAAAAGCATCGCTTCTGATTCGCGATTCGCTTTGGCAACAACCCTTACATCTCCAATCTCAATGGTTGACTCATTTAACACAAAGTGAATTTCTTCGACTCCACCAGCTTCAATTTTCACATTTTCAATATTCTTCGTCTCGTACGATATGAAAGAGCACCGGACATGATAGATTCCTGCAGGAACTTTATCCAGCACGTAGTTTCCATCAAAATCGGTGATTGTTCCCAATGTTGTACCTTCCAGAAAGATTGTTGCGCCAATCAAGGTTTCATTGGTCTTGACATCAATAACGGTTCCTTCTATAGTACCGGTTTGTGCCGAAGCAAAAAATAGCATGTTTGCCAGTAAGCAAAACAAGAGTAATCTTCTTAATCCCATAAACTTGTTATCAATTATTCAGCTAAAATCCAACAGCTTTTGTTGAGTTTTAATGATTGACTGCAAAATATACTGACAGAAATAGATGCTGCCTGGGCAGTTTCGGGCATTAGCAGTTTGCCTGATATTGACTCTCAACATTCCATCTATCGTGCTTTCCTTTTCGCAACAAATCGCTTTTGTTTTCGGAAGCTAAGTACGGGTAATCATATTACAGCTTCATTACAGTTTAGCTACGCTTGGATTACATTTGGATAACAAGAATTAGAATAGTTGGCTGGTAAACAACACAAAAAAACCCCGGCCAAATTTTGACCAGGGTTGGTATATCTTATTACAGTTCAATTAAGAAGTCAATTTAATCAGAGAAGTTCATTTCTGAAATAAGACTCATAAGTTGACTGATATGACAATATCCACTCATGCACGCATGAACATTGATTTACTGTTTGGCTAATGAAAAGAGGAACTCCAACCCTCCTTCGGGCTTGTTGCGAACCGAGATTTCACCTTTGTGCAGCTGGACGGCATTTTTCACAATCGACAAGCCAAGTCCAGTTCCGCCATTTTCGCGGGTGCGGCCTTCGTCGGCCCGGTAAAAACGTTCGAAAATGCGTGACAGGTGCTCTTCGGCAATTCCTTTCCCAGTATCGGAGTAACTCAGGTAGTAGAATTTTTCGTCTTCAAGATACTGCTTAATCAGGATGTTGGTATTCTCTCCGGCATAATTAACCGAGTTCTCAATAAAATTCTGAAAAATAGATGACAGCAGGCTGTCATTTCCGTAAACCGTCACTTGGTCGCTTACCGAAAGCTGTATCAGCATCTTTTTCTCGTTCAGCCGTGATTCCAGGTTCTCAATCACATCATTGATCAGCGGCCGCAGATGCACTTTTTTAAATTCAAACAAATCGCCGGCATCTTCAATATTATTCAATAAAGAAATATCGTTGAGCAGTGAGTTTAAGCGTTCGCTTTGGATAAAGGCCCGATGAATAAAATAATCCAGCTTTTCTTTCGGAAGATTTTTGTTGTTCAGGATCGTTTCCAGGTAACCTTTAACCGATGCCAACGGGGTTTTTAACTCATGGGCAATATTCGATGTGAGTTGCTGTTTCAGCAGCCGCCGCTTTTCAGGACGGGTAATATCACTGATCAATACTTCGAAACTTTTATCCGGGAATACGATACTTTGAACGTTGAAGTACCTTTCATTTTTGGAGATCGTAACCGAAAACTGAGGCAGATCTTTGGGATTGACCATATACTCCGGGGTCAGACAACGTTCAATTTGAGCCACCAACGGCTTAAAATCTTCAATCTCAAAAAGCTTTTCGGCCGAAATGGAGGAGCGTTCCGAAATCAGGTTGATGTATTGAATAAAATGGCTGTTGGCCAATATTTTTTCCCTGTTTGGAAGGAAAAAGGCAATTCCTTCATTCAGGGCATTCAGGTGATTGAAAAGCCGGTCTTTCTCAGCTGTCAAATCCTCTTTTGTTTTTCTCAGCCGACTGTAAATCTGAACAATCTGCCGGCGAATATCGCCAAACTCAGAGTCAGTAAAACCAAAGGTTGGATCAATATCTTCATTGTTTCCGGCCCGAACGGCAAAATCACGCAAGCGGTCAACAAACTCGCCCAACCGGCGTGTAACAAGCGACAACAGCCCCCACATGATGAGGAATAAAGCAAGCATAAAAAAGATAAACACGCGTTCGGTTTTCAGAAAATCCTTCACCTCAACGTTGTACACCACCGCGCATCGAACAAAATAATCGTCGTAAAAGCGGGCGAAGTAGTAGAAATCCTGACCCGTAGTTGCGGAATGCCGGATGTTTCCTCCGGTTTCGGAATATAAGGCTTTTTGCACCTCGGGACGAAGCAGGTGGTTTTCCATTTCGTCGGATTCGGGCACAAAACTATCATACAACACCTTGCCTTTGACATCAATCACCGTCACCCGGATATTACTTTCCGGAATCAGGTATTTTACCGTATCCAGCCGGGCAAAGTTCTGTTCCGGGATAATCGCGTAGTGCTCAATATATCGGTGTGTAAAACCGGCAATATTGTCGAGCGTGTTTTCCAGCTGATCTGTGCGGTATCTTTTTTCGCGGTTAAACTGGAAAGCCAAAATCGCGATCATAAAAAAGGTGAAGGCAGCAAAAAAATAGATAAAAATACGCTGCTTGTAAGTTCGTCGTCGAAGTATCACGGCTTTAAATTTTAAGTTTCAAATTACTGGTCTCAATCTGCTGCTCCCGTCCTCTTTTGGAGGTCATGTCCCGAAACTTCGGGAGGTCGGTGCACTTACTGATCAAAGCAATATCCATAACCGGAACGGCCTTTGATGGCAGCTCCATATTCCTTTATTTTCTTCCGCAACCGGGCAATGTTGACATCCACATTCCGTTCGGTTACAATGACATCGTCGCTCCAAATACGGGTCAAAATCTCATCGCGCGAAATATATTTTCCCCGGTTCTTCATCAGCAAAACCAGGATTTCAAATTCTTTGCGGGTCAATTTCAGCGGCTCATCATCAATGGTAGCCGACTTGCGGTTAATATCAAGCTGCAAGCCGCCACTCTCCAGAATTGTTGATGGCTTTTTTGTCGCGGTGCCACGTTTCAAAACAGCTTTAATCCGCACCACCACTTCCTTGATCGAAAAAGGTTTGATGATGTAGTCATCGCCGCCAACATTGAAACCGGTAAGAAGATCATTCTCCGATCCTTTGGCCGTCAGAAAAATAATAGGCACATCCAGCTCTTTTTCCTTACGCAGCATATCGGCCATTTTATAACCCGACATGCCACCCATCATCACATCGAGCAAAATGAGGTGATAGTTTTCAAGGGGCAAGCTCAATGCCTCTTCAGCCGAAGATGCCACATCAATTTCAAAACCCTCGCTCGAAAGATTGAACTGCAAAATTTCGCGCAGGTCTTTTTCATCGTCAACAACCAGTATTTTGGGTGTATAATCCATGATCTTACTTCTCAATTTTATGGTGACGGATATCTTTTCCTTCAATCGAATAAATAGCCGCTTCGGCAATATTCGTGGCATGATCAGCAATGCGCTCAATGTTCGACATCATTTCTTTAATAGTCACAATGCTCATCAGCAGGTGTTTGTTGCTCTCGGCTGTTTTGGTTTTGGCCAAAATCTTTTTCAGCAATTTATGGTTTATTTCCTCGAAAACCATGTCATTTTTAATGGTCCATATGGCAAACTCCCGGTCGTCATTCAAATACGAAAGCAGCGATTTCCGAACCATCTTAATACTCTGAATGGTCATATTCGACAGCATTTCCTGTAGCCGGTCATACACTTCAGGCGTTTTAATTTTCTTGATAAAATTGGCTACATTCAATACAATATCGCCGATCCGTTCCAGACTCAGGATAATCCGGTAGCAGGCCATAATCCATCTTAAATCGGAAGCTACGGGTTTGTATAAAACAATGGCATTCACTATTTTATCGCTTAGCTTCACTTCCCGTTTGTCAATGTCTTTCTCGTTTTGCAGAATTTTTTTCAACACATCGTCGGGAACCGTAATTTCGCCCGAAGTGATGATTTGTTCCATCATATCAAGCTGTTCCAGCACCAGGTTGGCAAACGCCTCAAAGTCGGCCTGGATATGATTTATTGCATCGTCTTTCCTTATGGTCATGGGTTGCTGTTTTTAAGTTCAATTTGCGTTTTCTAACCAAATTTACCGGTTAAGTATTCTTCTGTTCTCGGATCGATGGGGTTGGTAAACATGTTTTTGGTTTTGCCATACTCAACCAACTCACCAAGATACATAAATAATGAATAATCAGAGATGCGTGCCGCCTGCGACATGTTGTGTGTAACCAGCACGATGGTGTAGTGCTCTTTCAGCTTGACCAGCAGGTCTTCAATTTTTGAAGTGGCAATGGGGTCAAGCGCCGAGGTTGGTTCGTCCATCAAAATTACTTCGGGACTGAAAGCCAGCGCCCGTGCAATGCATAAACGTTGTTGTTGCCCTCCGGACAAGAAGGTGCCTTTTTTGAAAAGCGAATCCTTCACTTCTTCCCAAAGCGCTACATCACGTAGCGAACGTTCAACAATCTCATCCCGCTCCTGCTTTTTGGTGCGGATGCCGTTGAGCTTATAGCCGGCAATCACATTGTCGTAAATGCTCATGGTGGGAAACGGGTTTGGGCGTTGAAAAACCATGCCCATGTGACGCCGTAGCTTGATGGCCGGCATCTCGTAAATATTCTGTCCGTTGAGCAAAGCCTCTCCTTCGGTAGTGATGTTCTCGTATAGCTCATGCATGCGGTTCAATGCCCGCAGCAAGGTACTCTTACCGCAACCCGACGGTCCCATGATGGCGGTCACCGTGTTCTTTTTTATTTCCACCGAAACATTCTTCACCGCATAATTTTTGTCGTAAGCGATTGATAAATCCTTCAGCGACAAAATGGGGTTCTTCACTTCAGCAATTGTACTTATAGTCATGTTCTATCTTCTTTTAGCGGCTAGCTGTTTCGAAACCAAATTCAGTATTAGAATCATCGCCATCAACAGCAGCGACGAGCTCCAGATCAGGCCGATCATGTTTGGATCATTGTAAAATTCCCAGATTAACAAGGGAATGGCACTTGTTGGCTTGGTCATGTCCAGGTTAATCGTGGAGCTTCCCAAGGCCGTTAACATGAGCGGGGCTGTTTCGCCCAAAATACGCGAGATGCCCAGCAGAATTCCTGTGAGCAAACCACTGAACCCCGTTGGAATCAACACCCGCAAAATAACTTTATGATAGGGAACCCCCAGTGCCAGTGCAGCCTCTTTCAGGCTTTCCGGAATCATTTTCAAGGTTTCTTCAGTGGATCGAACAATCATGGGCAACATCATAATGGACAGGGAAACACTTCCGGCCAAAGCCGAAAACCCCATCGTAATGTGTTTGACAACCCACAAGTAAGAGATCAGTCCCAACACAATGGACGGCACACCCTGCAGAATATCGGAAATGTTGCGGGTGAGATTCGCCATAAAACTTCCCTGATTTTCGTACAGGTAAATGCCTGTTAAAACGCCTATGGGAATGGCCAGTGCCGAAGCCAAAACAACCATCAGCAAGGTGCCCACAATGCCGTTGGCAATACCTCCGGGAATCAACTCTCCGTTAGCTACAGCGGTCATCGCTTCAAAGGTATCGGGTGTATTTTTTATCAGAAAGTCGAGGCTGATTTGCCGGTAACCTTCCGCCACCAGTTTCCAAATAATCAATATAATAGGTGAAATGGTCACCAGCGAAAGCACGATCACCCCACCAAGAACAAGCTTGTCCTTGCGCAACCTTCCGGATGAATGATCTTGACTTTTAAGTGCGTGAATGGATTCCATAGCTCCTTAGTTCATCTTTTTTATAATCAACTTACCGATCGCGTTGATCAGACCGGTCATTAGAAATAACAACAGTCCAATGGCAATCAACGAACTTAGTTTGAGCCCGTCAGCTTCGCCAAACTGGTTGGCAATCACACTCGCCATCGTGTTTCCCGTGTCGAACAGACCGCCAGGCACCTGGTTGGTGTTTCCAATCAACATGGTAACGGCCATGGTTTCGCCCAAAGCCCTTCCAAAGGAAAGGATATATCCGGCTACTATTCCGGAGCGGGCAGCCGGAATAGTTACCGAAGTAATGACTTCCAGTCGCGTGGCCCCCAGCGAATAAGCCGCTTCTTTCAAATCATTCGGCACCATGCTGATAATTTCATTGCTCAGCGATGTGGCATAGGGGATAATCATGATCGCCAGGATGAGGCTGGCCGTGAAAATACCAAAGCCTTGACCGCCAAAGCCCAAATCAATAAGCATTGGACGCAGCACATAAAACCCCCACAACCCATAAACGATGGAAGGGATGCCGGCCAGCAAATCAACCAGAATTCCCAATATACGGGCAACCCGCGTTCCTCTATAATATTCGCCTAAAAAAAGTGAGGTTGAAAAAGAAAGGGGCAGCGAAATTAACAGCGCGGCAAACGAGGTAATTAATGTTCCAACAATAAAAGGTAACGCGCCATATTTTTCGTGTCCATAAGTCGGGTCCCACTCACCTGAAACAATGAACTGCAGGCCAAAGGTTTTGAAAGCCGATAAAGAACCTCCCACCAGGGAATATAACATACCGGCAGCCAGCAGCAAAATCAAAATTGAAACGGAAAATAAGACGGCTTTGGTGATTTTGTCGCTGTTCATCTGAGTGGGTCGTGTGGTTGTTTGTCATCGGGTGAATCGATTCACCCGATGACTAAACATTCAAATCAATTTTTTACTCCGTCAAAAGTGGTTCACCGTTGTAAGTCACGCTGCGAAGAATGGCTTTCGCTTTTTGAACGGTGGTCTCGGGTAGCGGAGCATAGTTGACCTTGGCAGCCTGCGCCTGGGCATCTTCGCTAACCAACCAGTCCAAAAATTCAACTGTTCCCCGGGCCAAAGCCTCCGAGCGATCATCATACGCCTGTTCCTTGTACAAGATGATCCAGGTAAATCCGCTGATTGGATAAGCGGCTGGAAACGATGAGTTGGTCACCATCACCCGTGTGTCGGCAGGAATTTCGCCCTGAGCAGCAGCACTGATGCTTTCAATGCTTGGCTCAATGTATTCGCCACTGCTGTTTTGTACTTTGGCGGTTTGAATTTTTTGCGCAAAGGCAAATTCAGAACCGACATAGCCAATGGCGCCTTCAGTCTGGCTGATGGTTCCGGCAACACCCGGGTTTCCTTTGGCTCCCATGCCAACTGGCCATTTCAACGACTTTCCGGTTCCCACTTCGTTGGCCCATTTCTGGCTCACTTTGCTCATGTAATCACTGAAAATATGAGTCGTTCCGCTGCCATCTGAACGGTGAACAAACAAGATTTCCTGATCAGGAAGCGATACTCCTTCGTTGTTGATTTTCAAAGCCGGATCGTTCCAACGGGTAATTTCGCCCATAAATATCTTTTCCAACAGGCTATCCGACAGTTTCAGTTCGTCAACCCCGGGTAAGTTGTAAGCAATGACCACAGCTCCCATACAGGTTGGAATGTGAACCACTTCTCCCGGCATTTCCTCCAGTTGAGCATCATTCAGGTAAGCATCGGTAGCCCCAAAATCAACCACTTTATCTTTAAGGCTGCGAATACCACCACCGGAGCCAATGCCACCGTAAGTAACCTCATTACCGGTTACTTTCGCATAATTTTTAAAAACCAAATTGTAGTAAGGCAGAGGAAACGTTGCTCCTGCAGCCGTTAAGCTCACGGAAGTATCTCCAGATTCACCCGCCTTCTTGGCGGAGTTTTGACAGGCACTAAAAAGAACTACCGCCAAAATAAGGGAAAGAAATGTTTTCATGTTTTTCATTGATTAAAATTGTTTGTTTTCGATGGTCCGCCAACTGGCGGATCTGAGTTCCATTCATTAAAATCTGATTTCGCAATTCAAATAGAGGCTGGAAACGGCGGGCTGACTTGCGTCATCCGGACTCCAACCTTTGTATCTTGGGGCCAGTTTTACCCCTTTTACCGGCGCAAACTCGATCCCGGCAATGAAGACCTGCCCATCGTTTGAACGATTCCAGGCTTCAGCCTCTCCCGAAATTGTATTCGAATAAAGCTTGTCGTAGCGGGCAAACAGCTTGACTTTTTTGGCCAAATGATACGTGGTGTAAAACGACACGCCATTCCAGTCATGATTTTCCTGAAAGCGACGGTTAAACTGCTTATTGTATTCGGCCCCCAACCGAAACTGATCAGCTTCGTAGCCGATAAAAGTCGCCAGCGACGACTGCGTTTCTTCTTTGGTGATAAAGTCATAATACACCCTCCCGGTCAGCTTTTTCACAGGGTTGAGCGTCAGTCCAAAACCCGTCCGGAACACACTGTCGTTCTGTAGTTTTTTGTAGCCTTCGCCATTGGCAACAATCACATCAGCCGATACCAGATCAGAGAAACGGTAAGCCACGCTCACGCCGAGGTCAGCACTCGAATTGAAGCCAAATTCATCCTGCAGCGATTTTTCGTGGTACCGATAGCCCCAGTTGTCCTCTTGAATTTTAAACTGCGTCGTTGATATCAAACCAAAATTCACGTCAAAACCACTCTTGCGATAGCGCAAAAAAGCATTTTTAACATAGGCGGTCATTTGCAGACTACCAACGCCCGGATCACCCACATCAAGCACGGCGGCTCCAAACAATTCCTTGCTGAACTGGTGCTGGTAGCCCAAATAAACCCGAGTAAGCTCAAAAGCCGAAGCAGTTTCGCCATCAGAAAAGGTGCTGTGGTAATTACTAAAAATTCTCATCGTTGGTCTCCCACCCGGTTTAAATTCATCTGTTGTCTGAGCCAAACCCGTCAATGTCATGCAAAAGATGACTAATGTCAATACGCCAATACGTTTCATATACTTAAGATTGATAATTAATTCGCGATTCCTCTCATGGAATTCACCGGCAAATGAAAGCCTAAAACATTACAGCCGGATTAATAAATTATTACAAAACGATTAAATAAATTGTTGGCTTCACGCTCACTTATCACCATTTAAACCACACTGATTTGACAGACAGGAAGATATCGAACATTACAAAACAATTACGCCAATTTGTTTTCGTTACAAATGATTACAAAATCAATAAAAAAATCCCGTCTACTAAAGAACGAGATTCTGGCGACTAAGGTTTTTGTTATAACACATCCACCGGATCGTCCTAATCTTGCAAAAAGTAATCGATGGTCGATCCCATGCTCAGCTCATCCTCATTAAACCCTTGATCCAAAAAGAACTGTTGTACTTCGGATTTTTGCTGTTCAATATCGGTTTTCAGCAATTTCAAATCGTTCCCGGTCAGTATAATTTGAATGGGCCAGACAGCCAAATCGGCTTCCACTTCGCGTTCCGATAAGCCTTTC
>JAGXIR010000055.1 GCA_024635605.1 Sunxiuqinia sp. | reverse complement strand
TGTTTGATCCGCTTGGAATGGTGGACACCCATTTTTATCTTCCTGAAGAAAAACACAACCGGTTGGTTCCCGTTTACGCCCAAACAGACAAAGGCACAGTAATGAAGCAGGAAGATGGCCTCGTACAGTTAATTGATTACCCGAAACGAAAAGACCGGGGGCATTATGCCGGCGGCGGCGGATTGTCATCAACGGCAATGGATTATGCCCGCTTCATACAGGCGCTGGTTAATGATGGCGAATACAACGGATACCGGATTTTGGGAAGAAAAACTATTGAACTAATGACTGCCGACCAGTTTGTGGCTTTAAACAGAAAGGACGCAGGAATCAGCCAAATTCCGGGAAATACGTTCTGCCTGGGCTTTAGCTTGATTACCGAAGAAGCCAATGGATTGAATTCAAAATCTCCGGGAACCTACGAATGGGGAGGTTACTTTAGTACCAAGTTTTTTATTGACCCCGAAGAAGAACTTATTTTTGTGGGAATGACTCAGATCAACCCCTTTAAACATGGTGAGTTTTATGACCGTTTAACAGCCATTATCTATGGGGCCATTGAAGATTGACCGGAAAATTCCAGCTAAAAAATTCCTCTCACCAAAACTTTTCATTGAACCTTTATCGTTAATTTTTCGTTATCTCAATGTTAATTAAAAGAAAAGCGATAACTCATTGACTGAATCCTACACATACCTTTCTCCGATCGGACTGATGCAATTCGACAGCATCGACGAGCAGCTGTCCAGCATCCATTTCGTTGACCATGAACACAATACTGAATATTTCAACCCAGACCTGAAAGAAAACATCGTCCGGCAGTTGGATGATTATTTTGCTGGTCGTTTACACTACTTCACCCTTCCACTGAAACCCCACGGAACCGACTTTCAGATGCGGGTTTGGAAACAGTTGGAAGCAATTGAATATGGCAAGCTCATCAGCTACCAGGAATTGGCACTGCAATTGGGTGATAAAAACCTGGTCCGGGCAGTTGGCGGAGCCAATTCAAAAAATCCATTGCCCATTGTTGTGCCTTGCCATCGGGTGATTGGAAGCAACAAAAAACTGGTAGGCTATGCCGGCGGACTTTGGCGCAAAAAATGGCTTCTGCGTCATGAACTGGAATTCCGGGAACAGCGGGGCGAGCTCTTTTAGCTGTTTTCGTGGTCCGAAGATGGTTTCTTGCGCTTAAAAAAATGTATGGAATCTCCCCACTCACCATAGCCAATTTCACCTCCCGCCAGTTCAATCCGGGCTTCCAAACAATTGCGACATAAATCGGCATCTTCGTCCAGGCATGGCTTATCTTCGTATAACTGGTATTCCTTTCTGAAATCGCAGGGAGTCAGGTTGGGCATAATCACGTTAGCTCCAATTTTCAAAGCTTTTTCCCTCCCGGCAGGATCAATGGCTTGTAAGGCAGTTGCCGCTGCAATGTTAATATCGGGCATCAGCAGACGCAGGACAGCCACCATTTTCAAAGCCAAATCAAAACGCTCCTGCTTGCTTTTCAGTTGATTCCGAAATTCATACAAGGGCGTATCTTCGTGTTCAATGTAAGGCCCCATGCCCACCATGTCCACATCTGTTGTTTTCAAAAAAAGTAAATCATCGGCCAGGTGCTCCATCGTTTGAAAAGGTAAACCGATCATCACGCCAGTTCCCGTCTGGTAGCCGCAATCCCTCAACATACGAAGGCACTCCAGCCGCTTTTCGAATGCGTGGTGCAAATTATTAGGGTGAATTTTGGCATACAGCCCGGGCGACGAACTTTCAATGCGCAGCAAATAGCGATGAGCGCCGCTCTCAAACCAACGCTGGTAGGTTTCCTGGCTTTGCTCGCCGCACGACAAGGTAATGCCCAGTTCGCTATTTGAAAGTTGTTTGATGGATTTCAGCAAGCGGTCAACCCGATTCACGAATATTGACGATGAAAGTTCGCCCGACTGCAGCACCACCGAACCAAAACGGTTTTCCCAGGCGAACCGGCAGGCCGCCAAAATCTCCTCGTCGCTGGCTTCGTACCGAACCACCTGTTCGTTGCTCTTACGAATGCCACAATACAAGCAATCCTTCGAACAAATATTGGAAAATTCGACCAAGCCACGAAAAAAAACCTTATTGCCTACAGCTTCCAGTTTTTTTGCATGAGCCGCGTCAAACAGCGCCTGACGATCGCTTCCTTCAGCCTGAAGCAAAGCGACCAGATCTTCCTTCGCAAACGAATTTTGCCTAACGATATCCTGTATTTTTTTCACGCTACGAAGATAGACAAATCCAAAAGCTCTCCCCCTCAATTTTTCAGTTGAACATTAAATTTAAAACCAGTCGGCTTCAAGAATTGTTATGAATTAAAAATTTGTAGCATGGCTGAATTAAAAACGAAACCCAGTGAATTGCCAGTCGAAGACTTTCTGCATACCATTGAATGACGTTTCAATGACCCGAGCCAAACTTGACATTGATATAATATCCTGCTGGCCGCTATTGCTTACTCCGATAGTTGAGCAGAAACCGCCTGCCGTTTTGACTTCAACCACACGACCACATCTTCTAAGATCATATACAGACAAGGGACAAGAATGAGGATAATGGACGTGGCAAAAACAATCCCAAAACCCAGTGAGATGGCCATCGGAATCAGAAAAGTCGCTTGACGTGAGGTTTCCAAAATAATGGGAGTCAAACCTCCAAAAGTAGTGAACGTGGTGAGTATGATCGGCCTGAAACGCCGAAGTCCGGCTTCATGGATGGCATCAAAAGCAGACTGATCTGACCGTTTTCGATTAGCATAATCAATCATGATCAACGAATCATTGACCACGACGCCCGACAAGGCGATCACGCCCATCAAACTAATCAGAGATAAATCGTACCCCAATAAAATATGACCAATCACGGCTCCAACAATTCCAAACGGAATGGCAATCATAACAATTAAAGGTTGAATGTAGTTGTTAAATGCGATAGCCAACAAGGCATAAATAATCAACATGGCCAGCAAAAATCCACCCCACAACGCTTGGGTTGATTCCCGCATTTCGGCCTGACTGCCCTGAAAACTCCAGGTTATCCCCGGGAAGTCGGCCCTTAGTTGCGGCAACGTTTCCGCATTGATAGCCGCCAGCACACGCGAAGTTGCATTGGAAGGCTCCACATCCATACCAACATTAACTACCCTGCGGCCATCGCGTCGGTTGATACTTGTAAAGGCCTCTCCTTGCGTCAGCTCCACCACATCGTACAAGGGCACTTCAGTTCCATCAGGAGCCCGGATAATCAGGTCTTCTAAATGATAAATATCCTTCCGTTCTTCGAGTGGCAACTTCACCCGAACTTCCACTTCGTTTGTTTCCCTGAGCAGTCGCATAGCCAGTGCTCCATAAAAAGCATCGCGCACCTGCTGCCCCACATCTGATGGTGTCAGGCCCAAACTGCGACCTTCCGGTAATAGTTTGAAGTCATATTGCATTTTCCCTTTGTTGTAATTATCGCTTATATCTCGGGTATTGTCAAAGGCGGCAACCCGGTCAAAAAAGGCCTGGCTGGCTTTCTCCAGCACCTCAATATCCGAATGGCTTAAATCCACGCTGATATCCTGCTGATATCCACCCGGTCCACGTTCGGCTTCAAAAGTAATTTGGTCCACTCCTGCAATATCCCCCAATTCATCGCGCCAAAGAGCAATCACTTCACCTGCACCCATATCCCGTTCATCCGGTGGCAACATCACAATTTCAACGTCGATGAAGCTTTGTCCCCGAACATTAGTTTTTATGCCTTCGGCCACACGGTACAAGTCATGTTCGTCAAACATTTTTTGGGTGGATTGTGTAATATCATTCGCCACTTTCGCAGCCTGCTCGGGCGTAGTTCCCACCGGTAGCCTGACACCCGCCTCAATTTCATCGGCCGACACTTCTGGCATCATGATCATCCCCATGTGGTCGCTGTACCCAAAGCCACCAACAACTAGAAACAAGGCCAGGGCTGCGCTTAAGGTAATGTAACGATGGCGCAGACAAAGTTCCAGAAATGGCCGGTAACGTGCGTCAACAAAACGGTTAAAGCCCCGGGCAAACTTTTTCTGCCCTTGCTCAATATGCCGGACTATTTTAGGGGTCTTTTTATTTTTAGACTTTTTGCTATGTCCCAAATGCGCCGGAAGGATAAACAACGCTTCGAAGAGTGAAACGGCCAGCACAATGATAACCACAGCCGGCAGTGGCCACCAGAATTTGCCAGTGGTTCCCGGAATAAAGAGCAGCGGAATGAAGGCAATAATATTGGTTAAAATACTGAAAATGACCGGTCTGGCAATATCCTTGGTTCCTGCAATGGCAGCTTGCATGTTTCCCATTCCCTGCTGCCGCTTTTCATGCACATTTTCCCCAACCACGATGGCATCGTCGACCACAATCCCAAGCGCTACAAGAAAACCAAACATCGAAATCATATTGATGCTGACTCCCACAAGTGGTAAAAACAGAATGCCGCCAATGAAGGAAATCGCCATGCCCATCATCACCCAAAAAGCCAGTTTGATTTCCAGAAAAAGCGAGAGGATGAGCAAAACGATCACGATAGCCAGAATCCCGTTTTCGGTGAGTAAAGATAATCGTTCGCCGTAATCCTCAGCCCGGTTGCTGTCAATGCGGTGTTTAATTCCCGGCGGAAGCGACTGTTGAAACTCGTGAAGCACCATTTCCACCGTTGACGCGATCTTCAGGGGAGATTGATCTCCAACCCGAAATATTTCAATTTCAACAGAATTTTGCTGGTTAAATTGTCCGTGAAAACCGGATTCTTCAAAACCATCGGTAATTTCGGCCAGGTCGGCCAAAGTGACTACGGAGCCATTTTCAGAGCTGATGATTTCGATCTTTCCAAATTCTTCAGCCCACTGTTTCCGCTCCTTCATCCGCAACAGGATTTCGCCCGTAGCAGTTTCCACCGCTCCTGCCGGTATATCTTCGCTTGAGCGAACCAAAATGTCAGCCACCTGCCCAAGAGTGAGGTTGTACTCGCGAAGTTTATGCCGGGGAATCTCCACATGGGTCATAAAATCGGGCACATTCCCGATTTCAACCTGGGTAATTCCTTCTTCGCTCAATAAACGTTCACGCAACTGCTCGGCCAGTTTTCGCAGGGTCCAAATATCGGCATCGCCATACAGTCCTATCTCCATCACATCCTGCTGCTGCGATTGCAACACAACTTCCGGTTCCTCAATGTCATCCGGAAACGTTCGGATCCGGTTCACGGCCTGATCAATATCCTGAAAAGCCTTCATGCGTTCGGTTCCGGTTACCAGCTCAATCACCACTGTTCCCGATCCTTCGCGTGCTGTCGACGTAATTTCCTCAATTCCCTCAACGCCCCGGATAGCTTCTTCGACCGGCATCAAAATACCCATTTCTACCTCCGACGGAGCAGCTCCCGGGTAAACCACACTTACTTCAACAATATCGAGCTGAAACTGTGGAAAAACTTCTTTCTGAATGTAAATCATGGTGTAAATACCGCCGCCAATCAAAATCATCATCAACAAGTTTGCCGCGATGGAGTTACGGGCCATATACGAGATTGGCCCTTTCCTATCCTTTTTCCTTATTTTCTCTGAAGTTGAACTGCTCATTTATTGTCCTCCTCCCGATTTTTGATTTTCATTCTGATTCTGACTACCTCCTGCCTGCGATGCATTGCCGGTCTCTTCCACACGAAGAGCGGCCCCATCGACAACGGTCGACAAATTAGTGGTAACCACCTGATCATCTTCATCCAGTCCATTGCTTACATAGGCGTGGTCTTCATCCCGAAAAATAATCTCCACTTCACGAATACGCAGTTTTCCTTCTTCCATAAGCCAGACGGTTTCATTTTGACGAAGGTAGTCCCTGCTCAAGCGAATCACATCTTCCAGTTTCTTTCCCTGGATTTCAGTTTCCAAAAATGCCCCAATCATCAATGGTGGCAAACCTTCGGATATCGGTTGATGTGCCAGCGGATCGGGCACTTCTATCAGCACCCGTGCCAAACGGGTTTGACTCTCCAAAGCCCCCACCAGTTTATACAACTGGCCAGAGCGGAATTCGTCCGCCCTCCAGGCCGTTCGGCTCCGAACCTTAACCAGCGATCCTTGTTCACCAGTATCGCCCGGGAACGAAAGCCAGCGTAACTTATCCAACGGAATGGTCGCTTCCACCCAGTACACATCCATGCCCACCAAACGGCCAAGGTTTTCACCGAGCGAGACTTGCGAGCCCAAGGTCACATCGCGGCTGAGAATATGGGCATCGAAAGGAGCCCGGATGATTGTTCGTTCTAAATCAAGCTCTGCCTGTTTTACGGCCGCTTCAGCCGACTCAACCCGCGATTTGGCGGCATTTAACTGTGGTTCTCGAAGAACCAGCGCTTTATTTTCGCCTGTCAAACCTTCTTCCACCAACCGATAGTCCTGCATGGCAACATGCTGTCTTCCCATTTCCATTTCTAAATCTGCTTTGGCCTGAAGCAATTCACTTTTCCGCATTTTAAGCCTGTTTTCATAGTCTGCAGGATCAATCGTCAGCAGGCTTTGTCCTTTGCTTACAAACCCGCCAGGAGTAAAGGCCTCCGAACGATGAACCACCTCTCCGCTCACCCGCGGACTAATCGTCACCTCCTGCGCCGGAATAACCACGCCCGTTGCAACTACCGATGGTTGAAAATCTCCCCGTCCAACGCCAGTCACCTCAACCAGCATAGCGGTTTGGCGAGTCGCTCCTTCACTGGTGGCTTCGGGCTCGGTTGAAAAAATAACAAAGGTAATCACCACTGCTGCCAGCAGAATGAAAAGGCTTATAAGAAGTGTCTTTTTTCGATTCATATTATTCGTATCTGGTTTGCAAATAGGATTATTTCTTTGGTGGATGTCTTTTTAGCCCTGCGAAGCGGTTTCGCGTTTTGTCTCGAAGCCGCCGGCCAGTGCACGATACAATGCAATCCGGTATTCCAGCAACTCCAAATTGGCTGCAAGCAGGTTACGCTGCAAGCGTTGCTGCTCATCCAGCGCCGTCAACACATCGAGGTAATTGCTCATCCCGTTGAAATAGGCCAACTGCAGTTGCTCATAAGTTTGCTTTGATAGTCGAACCTGCGACTTCAGGCTTTCAATACTTTCAGCTTGTTTCTGCTCCTGAAGCAGCGCATCCTCCACCTCCCGAAAAGCCGTCAAAACAGCTTGCCCATACTCGTAAAGCCGTTGTTGCCTGACTGCTTCCGACCGGTCAACTTCGGCATTGATCTGCCCGCCGTAAAAAAGTGGGGCCAGTAAATTACCGGCAACTGAGTAAGCCCAATCCTCGAACAACTTATCGGCATTGATGGCTGCCGTCGAAATTGAAGCTGTCAGGTTTAAGCGTGGATACTTGCTGCTAATGGCCACAGCCAATTCCCGATCGGCTGCCTGAAGTAAATTATACGCGCTTTGCACATCCGGTCGCCGTTTCACCAATTCAATCGGCACACCGGTTTTGGGCAAGGGCGGAAGCAGGGGCAACTGATCCAAAGCATCGCTGAACGTCTGCCGGGGTGCCTGTCCCAGCAACACGGCCAATTGATGTTGCAGCATCTGAACGCGTACTTCAGCGGTTATTTTCTGTTCGGTGGTCCCCTCCAGCAATTGCTGCTGGCGCAAGATGTCTACCCCGCGTACCAACCCACTACCAAACCGTGCCTTAATCAAGCGCAATACTTGCTCATTGGTTTCAACCTGCTCATTCGCAAGTTGCAGCTGACTTTGGGCTTCGGCCAGCTGGTACCATGTTCGGACAATCTCAGCCGTGAGCGACAACGCAGCCGTTTGATAATCGGCATAGGATGCCCGCGCCCTAAACCGTTCAGCATCAACACCCGAGCGAATCTGTCCCCACAAGTCTATTTCATATTCGGAGCTTAGACCAAGCTGAAGGACTTCGCTGTCGCGAAATTGCGATTGGGAGCGATTTTTTTCGGCACGTACCGAACCATCCAGCCTGGGGAAAAACGCGGAAGCCTCCCGATCGACGACTGCACGGGCCGCCCGTAGCCGTTCCCATGCTGTTTTCAGATCGAAGTTGGAATTGAGTGCACTGTCGACCAAGTCATTAAGCTGAGGATCCTCAAAAACGGTCCACCATTGTTCAGCGACCGGCTGAACACCGGACTCAGCAAACCTTTCCGGACTATCAACAGGAAGCGAAATACTCGCAGTTTTGGGTGAGCAGTTCAGCAGAGTAACAAGCAGAAGCGCCGTTGACGCCATTAGCCCAAACCGTTTCCAGATTTGAAGCCAAGGTTCTTTTTGGTGTTTCAGCCAATGCGCTGTATCACTAATCCAATTCATATTCAACTTTTTAAATATCAGTTTAATAAAAGTAACAAGCTCCGGCTGAGTCAGGTTCATCGAAACCGGAGCCAAAGAATCTAACATTTGTTAACGTACCGCCAGGTAGCCAGAGATTCCGGGCTGCACCGAGAGCCCATGTCAGGGTGGCTACTTATCAAAAAAGTCCGAGTTACACTGGCTGGCAACTCCGATCTCCAGGTTTATTTTGTACCTTTCGCATGCCATAATTCAATCGCTACTGCAACTTAATAATTGATTAAAAACGTTTTAACAAAAAAAATACAGGCAAATGAAAAAGTTACTCACCTATTTTATGCAAGGATTGGTGTTGGTTGCACCCATCGTTATTACCATCTACATTGTCTTTCTCATCTTTGATTTTATTGACGGAATTCTACGGAACCAACTGGAAAGCTGGTTTGGTTATGCCATTCCCGGTCTGGGGCTGCTAATCATTGTGGCTTTGATTACTATTCTTGGCTTTGTCGGGCAATCCATTGTTGCGAGTCCGTTTAAGGCCCTGACAGAACAGCTACTCAAAAAGGCTCCATTGTTGCAGGTGATCTACAGTTCGCTGGTCGATTTGTTTTCCGCATTTGTAGGCAAGGAGAAAAAATTCAATCGTCCGGTTCTGGTCGAAATCAATAAAGAAAATAACCTGTGGAAGATTGGCTTCGTCACCCAAAAAAGTATGGCCGAAATGGGGGCAGAAGGCCTGGTTGCCGTTTACTTCCCGCATTCCTACAACTTTTCGGGCGAGTTGTATCTCATCACCACATCGGCTATTAAACCACTGGATCTGTCTCCTTCCGAGGCCATGAAATTTGTCGTTTCGGGCGGGGTAACCAAAGTCAATTAAGACAGTCGTACACTCATGATAATTAATCAATTCCTACTGAATAAAAAATCATTCAATCAACTGCTCATGCAACCCAAAAGCCGTTCAGAGATTAAATTCTGCCATTCACCGAAAAAATGAGCGGCTTTTTACTATTTTACTTAAATTTGGTACCTGCAACGAGCAAATAATATAAACGTAACCTAAAATCAAATTCATGGAAATTTTCAAAGCGACCAATGTCGTTAAAGACTACGCCGGGCATCGCGCTTTGGATGAGGTCAGCCTAACGGTCAAGGAGCAGAGCATTTTTGGTTTGCTGGGACCCAATGGAGCCGGCAAAACGACCTTGATTCGAATCATTAACCAAATTACGGCGGCCGACCAGGGCGAGATTGAGTTATTTGGCCGCAAACTAAAAGCCAGCGACATTCAGCACATTGGCTACTTGCCCGAAGAACGTGGCCTGTATAAAAAAATGAAAGTAGGCGAACAGGCGTTGTACCTGGCACAACTTAAAGGCCTCAGTAAGCACGATGCCTTAAAAGGGCTGAAATACTGGTTCGAAAAATTTGAAATTCAACCTTGGTGGAATAAAAAGGTGGAAGAGCTTTCGAAAGGAATGCAGCAAAAAATCCAGTTTGTCATTACGGTGGTTCACAAGCCTAAACTGCTTATTTTTGATGAACCCTTCAGCGGGTTTGATCCCATCAATGCCAAGCTCCTGAAGAATGAAATCCTCAACTTGAAAGAACAGGGTGCCACCATTATTTTCTCAACGCACAACATGGCCTCCGTTGAAGAAGTTTGCGACCACATTGCCCTGATCAATCGATCAAAAAAAATATTGGATGGGCAGATCGATGCCATTAAAGAGCAGTATAAACAAGACATCTACGAAGTGGAGACCAGTACTGATCACGATGTGACGGCCGAGTTTAGCCGCAACGGATTCCAACTGATCGACTATCAATTAAAAGGCCAAACCCAGCGGGTAAAGTTTCAGTTAGAACATGAAACTCCGACCAACATTTTGCTTCAGAATCTGATGGACAAAATGGAGATCCGTTCGTTCCGCGAGGTGATCCCCTCGATGAATGAAGTTTTTATTCAAGTTGTAGAACAAGCAAACCCCAAAAAACAAGCTCATGCATAAGTCATTCTTAATTTTAAAACGCGAATACCTTACGCGGGTAAGGAAGAAATCGTTCATCATATTGACCTTGCTGGTACCATTTCTTTTTGCGGGATTTACCATCCTTCCGGCTTGGCTGGCCATGCAGGATGACGAAGAAGAACGGACCATTGGGGTTTACGATGCCAGCAACCAATTTAGCCTACGATGGGAAGACACTGAGTTTACAAATTTTGAATTCATACCGGAAGCTGAATTTGAAAGCATTCAGAACGATATGAAGTCGAGCAAGTACTATGCGGTATTGCATATTCCGGAAGATATTCTCAACACCAACCGCGCCCGGCTACTTTCCGACAAGCAGGTTACCTTCGATATTAAAAACATGATTGGAGGCAAACTGGAAAACCTGATTGAATCGGATAAAAAGGCCGTCATTATCGACGAATCGGGTATTCCCGACCTGGAAGAGAAACTGGAAGCTGCCCGCACCCGAATTCAGTTGGAAACCATTAAGGTTGACGACAAAGGCGGCGCCGTGAAAAGTTCAACCGAAATTGCCATGGCTGTTGGCTACGCCGCCGGATTTATTATTTACATGTTCGTTTTTATTTACGGCGCCATGGTGATGCGCGGAGTGATGGAAGAAAAAACAAGCCGGATTGTGGAGGTGATTATTTCATCGGTGAAACCCACCCAACTGATGTTTGGGAAAATAGTCGGCATTGGACTGGTTGGCCTTACGCAAATCGTGTTTTGGCTAATCCTCATATTTCTAATTGTAACCGGCATGCAAGTTTTTCTTACTCCCGACCAGGCCGAGCTCATGCAGCAATCACAAAACATGATGGCAGCCAACCCTCAACTTCAGGGGGCTGCTCAAGAAAACGCAGTCTTGAATATTATCGACATGGTCGGCAACCTGAACATTCCGCTCATCCTGGGTTCCTTCCTGTTCTACTTTTTAGGCGGATTTCTAATGTACTCGTCGCTGATGGGAGCTGTTGGTGCCGCCGTTGATCACGAAGAAGAAGCGCAGCAACTGATGCTTCCGATAACCATTCCCCTTATTTTTTCCATTATTATCCTGTTTCCGGTTGTGAAAAATCCGGAGGGAGCCCTGGCATTCTGGGCATCGATGGTGCCGTTGACCTCGCCAGTCATCATGATGGTCCGGGTGCCTTATGGCGTTCCACTATGGGAATTGCTCTTGTCCATGGGCATTCTGGTCGCCTCCATTTATGGAACGATCTGGGTCGCCGGGAAAATTTACCGGACCGGTATTTTAATGTATGGCAAGAAAGTCAATTTTAAAGAAATCGTTAAATGGCTTTTTTATCACAATTAAATCATATTAAATTGTATTTTATTGGGATATTTTATTTATAATTGTTCCAGATAAGCAAAAACAACAAATTCGTATGAATTTCACCTTCCCAAACATGTATATGTGCTGTTGTATGATTACAACACGGGGAAGGTATGTTTAAGATTCAAGATTTTAATTAGTCAGAGATATTAGCAGGCCTTCCAGTATTGGAAGGCCTTTTTTATTTTAAATAACCCTTTAAAAACAGCAAATATGAAATTTAACAACATTCTTGAAACAATTGGGAACACTCCCAGCGTTCGAATTAACAACCTTTATCCTGAAGGTTACGAAGTGTATGCCAAATTGGAAAAAGCCAATCCCGGTGGCAGTATCAAAGACCGAATTGCCCTGAAGATGGTGGAAGATGCGGAAAACAAGGGCATCCTGAAACCAGACTCGTTGATTGTTGAACCAACCTCGGGCAATACCGGAATCGGTTTGGCGTTGGTGGCAGCGGTAAAGAAATACAAGTTAATTTTAGTGATGCCAGAGTCCATGTCACTGGAACGTCGCCGGATTCTGACGGCTCATGGCGCTGAGCTGGTGCTTACTCCCAAGGAAAAAGGGATGAAAGGCGCCATTTCCAAAGCCCAAGAAATTGCAGCCGAGCACGCCAACTCGTGGATTCCCTCGCAGTTTGACAACGAAGCCAACATTGCTGCCCACCGCGACCACACCGCCCAGGAAATTCTAAACGATTTTCCAGAAGGATTTGACTACCTGATTACCGGCGTGGGTACCGGCGGACACATTTCGGGGGTAAGCGAGGTTTTAAAGAAACACTTTCCAAACCTGAAAACTTTTGCCGTAGAGCCCGAACTTTCACCTGTCATCAGTGGTGGAAACCCAGGACCACATCCACTACAGGGGATTGGAGCCGGTTTCATTCCTGAAAACCTGAAAACCAAGCTGCTCGATGGTACCATTCAGGTTTCCAAAGATGACGCCTTTGAATATGCGATGCGCGCGGCCAAAGAAGAAGGCTTGTTTATCGGCATCTCATCGGGAGCTTCGTTGGCTGCAGTCGCCAAAAAAATTCAGGAACTGCCCAAAGGATCAAGAATACTAACGTTCACTTACGATACAGGAGAACGGTACTTGTCGATCGACGGGCTGTTTAAATAATCCATGCTTATTCCATTCATTCGCCGGTAGCTTGTTAACACCTGCCAACGCAAAGCGTGCTAACTAAACCCGGCGATGATTCAGATTTTTGATACATAAAATTCAAGACCGGTTTTTCCGGTCTTTTTTTGTTAAAATTTTCTCCGATTGCGTTCACGTCCGTTGAGGCTGATACGAAACCGAAGGATAATGCTTATTTTTGCGAAATCGAACTTTACAGTTATTTGATCATATGGAAAACTATAAATTGCAAATCATACAAACAGTTATCGTACTTGTGTTGCTGTTAACCATCCGGTTCATTATAAAACATTCCATCAACCGGACGCTCAAGAAATTTAATTTCAGCTTGCAGCGGCGAAAGATCACCCTTAAGATCATGAACTTTTTCATCATCATCAGCACGCTTATTGCGGTAACCGGTATTTGGGGAATTGAACAGGAAAAGCTGATGATCTTCATTTCATCGGTGCTCACCATTCTGGGTATTGCTTTTTTTGCGCAATGGTCGATTCTCTCAAACATTACTGCGGGCTTGATTCTTTATTTCAACCACCCGATGAAATTGGGCGATCACATCCGGGTACTGGAAAAAGACTTTATCATTGAAGGCGAGGTTCACGATGTCACCTTCTTTTTTGTACACATCATTTCGCCGGACGGTGACCGAATTACGATCCCCAACTCCATCGTTTTGCAAAAAAACCTATCGGTTGGTCATCCTCAGAAGAAAAAGACAACCAGCAAAAAGCAAATTTTATAAGGCTGTCCATGCTGATGATCGTTTGAAATACAAGCTGCCCAATAAGCGACGCCGGCACCTTGCAATTTCTTGCAACCTTTAAAAGCAAAATGTGTTTTATTTGAAAAAATCAAATCAACGGCTAAAACTTCAACCTTGAAGCACGATCATCAAACATGTATTCACTGCGGAGACGATTGCGG
>JAGXIR010000054.1 GCA_024635605.1 Sunxiuqinia sp. | reverse complement strand
GTCACAAATCATTTGCTAAAACACCAGTACTCAAATTCCAAATTCCAAAAACGGCAGAGGTATGGTGGAGGTATGCTTGCTGATCAATCAAAAGCAGCGTCTAAGCGTGAAATAAGTTTCAATTTCCAAGTTTCCAACCACGACTGTATCCAGCATTAAGCATCCAGTCTCAAGCTGCAAGGCGTCAGGTGACCTTCACGACGAATGACCACCAATGACTAATGACCAATCATCCAATCATTTAATATTAATATCTTTCGTTCGTTTTGCCCAGCGGTCGCGCGCGAGCTGTTGCATGTCGGTTTGAATATCTTTTTCGTCGGTAATCTCCAGTCCGAGAATCGTTTCAATGACATCTTCCATAGTCACCAATCCTTCCGTTCCGCCATATTCGTTAATGATCAGGGCGATGTGTTCTTTTTTGAACAGCAGCTTTTCAAACAGAACCGGCACGGTAACATTTTCGTAGCAAACCACAATTTCCCTTTTATGGGATTCAAGCAAATCATCGGTGGCACCTGCAGCCAGCTTTTCCATCACATCCTGTTTCAGCACATACCCAGTAATTTTATCAATGCTTTCCTCGTAAATCGGGATGCGCGAGAACTGAAAAAAGCTTTCCTGCCCAAAAAAGTTAGCCAAAGTCATGCTTTCCGGTGCCACCAGCATAACCGTTCGCGGAGTCATAATATCTTTCACTTTGATCTCCCGCAGCCGGATCAGGTTGATGATGATCTTACTTTCGGTTTCCTTAAAAATCCCTTCGTCCAGCCCCAACGAAGCGAGCATCGCCACCTCTTCGCGGCTGACCGATTGCTCCGGCTTATTTTTCGAAATGGCATGAGTGATGAATTCAGTCAGCAAAACCAAGGGATAAGTAATGACGATTAATACCTGGATGATTCGGGCCGATGGCAGGGAGAGTTCGCGCCAGAAACGGGCACCAATGGTCTTGGGTATGATTTCAGAAAAAACCAAGATTAAAATGGTAAGCACTGCGGATATGATTCCGAAGTAAGCTGCCCCGAATACTTTGGTCGCTTCAGCGCCTACACCCGCGGCACCAACAGTGTGGGCAATCGTGTTCAAGGTAAGAATGGCCGCCAGCGGTCGGTCGATTTTGGTTTTGAGGGCTTTGAGGGTTTTGGCAGCCTGGCTCCCTTCCTGCTCTTTTAGGTAAATGAAAGGAAAGTTGACCGAGAGTAGAACCGCTTCGAGAATGGAGCACAAAAAGGAAATCCCCAAGGCTAAAATCAAATAAAACAATAACATAGTCATGTGGCTTGCTTTTTTTTTCGAAAAGATAGCAATTGTGATGGACAAAGCGATCAATTCGGATGAAAAGTTCCACACGATTTATTATTCCCGGTTCTTTACCTGGATGAAGCACATTGGATTTTGGAATGCTTGGCTGGCTCCAAGACAGATTGCTTTGGCTTGTTAATTGAATATTAATATGATTTTAATTTTACTTGTGTGTAGTGCATATGTCTTTATAACTTTGCAATTTTGAATCAAAATGCAATTTGTAGTTTGTGTTTGGTGTCAAAAAGAAAAAAACAATGGAGTTTAAATGTAAAAAAGCGGGAAGTGAATGTTATGGATTGAAGGAGCTGGTTTTACTCTCCGAAATCAGTCAGCGCTTAATTCAAAGTAAAGAGTTAAAGAACGACTTAACATCCATACTCGAAATTTTAGTCCGTCATTTGGGGGCTGAACGAAGTTTACTGACCATTTTCAACCGTAAGAATTCGAAAATTTATATTGAGTCGGCCTACGGTTACAGCCAGGCACAGCAAGCCCGTGGAAAATACAAATTGGGAGAAGGTATTATCGGGCGCGTGGTTGAGTTGGCACGGCCTGTTGTCATTGAGAAAATTTCAAAATCGAGCCTGTTTTTAAATCGCACCCAGCAGGAGCTGAAGTCGGAAAGTGGCGAGGAATTGAGTTTTATTTGTGTGCCGATTGTAGAAGAGGGAAAAGTTACCGGCACCTTGAGCCTGGTCAGGGTGTTCAATCCATTTATCACCAACGATGAGAATTTAAAGCTTTTATCGATCATAGGGAGCCTCATTTCGCGCGTGGTTCATTCGCGGCAGGAAAGGATGGAGGAAATGGAGCTGCTTCGCCAGAAGAATCAGGAATTGCAAAACCTGCTGAAAGGCGATAATCCAACCTTGAATATGATCGGAAACTCAGCCAAAATGCGTGATGTTTATTTGCTTGTGAATATGGTTGCTGAAACCAATTCAACCGTTCTGATTCGTGGGGAAAGCGGAATTGGAAAAGAATTGGTTGCTGATGCGATTCACTTCAGGAGTAAACGTGAAAAAGGCAGTTTCATTAAGGTCAACTGTTCTGCCTTGCCGGATAGTTTGATTGAAAGTGAGTTGTTTGGTCATGAGAAGGGAGCATTTACCGGTGCCAACAGCCAGCGAAAAGGACGCTTTGAGCTGGCCGATGGCGGCACCATTTTTTTGGATGAGATTGGAGATATTCCCTTGTCAACGCAGGTGAAAATTTTGCGCATCATTCAACAACGCGAATTCGAACGGTTGGGGGGCACGGAAACAATCAAGGTTGATGTAAGGATCATCGCTGCAACCAACCGGAAACTGGAAGAAATGATTGATAAGGGAGAGTTCCGCGAAGATCTGTTTTACCGCATCAATGTCTTCCCGATTTTTATTCCGTCTTTGCGAGAGCGACGCAATGATATTCCGATGCTGGTGGATCATTTCATCGAAAAATTTAACAAGCGAAACAATACCAAGATCAAACGGATTACCACATCAGCGTTGAATATGTTGATGGTTTACTCCTGGCCGGGAAATATCAGGGAGTTGGAAAACTGTATTGAGCGAGCTTGTATTTTAAGTACCGACAACGTCATTCACAGTTACAACCTGCCACCATCGCTACAAACAGCCGATTCAACAAATACCCGGGCCAAAGGTGGCCTGACGTACACGGTTGAACAAGTTGAAAAACAATTGATCCGCGAGGCGCTGACCACCACCAACGGAAATATTGCCAAAGCTGCCGAACACCTGAAAGTGACCGAACGCATGCTGGGCACCCGCATCAAAAAATACGAGATTGATGCTTGGCGGTATAAAGTATAAATCTGTCAAGCTATTTTAGGAGAGGTCACCGCCCTGTTACTATTTTTCAAGCCCTGTTAAGTTTTTACCCGTCCTGTTACTTCGCGAACCTTCCCTGTTACTATTCTTGTCACCCTGTTGAGTTTCCAGTCGCCCTGTTAATATTTTTTCCGCCCTTGTTAAGGTTTTGCCCGCCCTGTTGAACAGGGACGACTGGTTTTTTAACAGGAGAGCTCCAAAACCAACAGGGCGAACCCAGAACCCAACAGGGACGATTTTTTCTAACAGGGCCGGTTCCAAAATCAACAGGACGCTTTATTTTTTAACAGGGTCATTTTTAGAGCTAACAGGGCAGACTATTTTTTAACAGGGGGAGTTCCAAACCCAACAGGGCGATTTCTTTTCTGTGATCAGAATCCTCAATCTGCAAAAGACTCTCGGCGGATCGGAATCCGCCGCACCCCATCCCACATAAATGTAGGTTAAGCCAGTGTTAACCCTCATCAAATCCCCATAAACAAACACTTTATGCTATTCAGCATGAAATGTATCCTACTTCCCGTCATCCTACCAAAATGTAGGAATCATCAAGCTTAAAAAACCGGTGCCAAAAAATTTTCCAACTGCTAACATTCATGTGAACAGCACTTTTTGAACTTGGAACTTGGAATTTTGAACTTGGAATTTCTCCTCTGGCATCCTTCTCGTTAAGGGCAAAGCAAAGTGAAAAATGTTAAACCCTCAAAAAATTGAAAAGATGAGAAAGATCGCTATTTATGGGAAAGGTGGTATTGGTAAATCAACCACAACCCAAAACACAATTGCCGGATTGGTTGAAGCCGGCAAAAAAGTAAAGATTGTCGGATGCGACCCCAAAGCAGATTCTACCCGCTTATTGCTTGGCGGATTAGCTCAAAAAACGGTGTTGGATACCTTGCGTGAAGAAGGCGAAGATGTTGAGTTGGAAGATATCGTGAAGGCTGGATATGGTGGTGTACGCTGTGTCGAATCAGGCGGGCCCGAACCAGGTGTTGGCTGTGCCGGCCGTGGTATCATTACCGCTATCAACCTGTTGGAGCAGTTGGGCGCGTGGGACGAAAAGTTTGAGATTGATTACACTTTTTATGATGTGCTTGGGGATGTGGTATGTGGAGGTTTTGCCATGCCAATGCGCGAAGGAAAAGCCCAGGAAATTTACATCGTTGTTTCGGGCGAAATGATGGCCATGTATGCTGCCAATAACATTTGCAAAGGGATCCGCAAATATGCCGAAGCTGGCGGGGTCCGTCTGGGCGGTTTAATTTGCAACTCGCGGAATGTTGACAACGAACGCGAAATGATAGAAGAATTGGCAAGGCAGCTTGGAACCAGGATGATCCATTTTGTGCCACGCGACAACATGGTCCAGCGTGCCGAGATCAGTCGTAAAACCGTGATCGAATTTGATTCAGAGCACAACCAGGCCCACGAGTACCGGGCGCTTGCCAAAGCCATGGACGAAAATACTTTGTTCGTCATTCCAAACCCATTGGAAATGGAAGATTTGGAAGACCTGCTGGTCAATTTCGGCATTCTTAACTAAAAAAAATAGGAGAAAAAACTATGTTAATGATCAGAGCAATTATCCGCCCCGACAAATCAAGCAAAGTATTGAACGCCCTTTTTGAAGCCGGGTATGTGGCTGTAACTAAAATTCCGGTTGTGGGCCGTGGAAAACAGCGGGGCATTAAAATCGGAGATGTGACTTACGATGAACTTCCCAAAGAAATGTTAATCATCGTGGTGAAAGACGAAGACAAGGATTTTGCCATCACGACTATTATGGAAGCTGCCCGCACGGAACCAAAAGGAGCTTTCGGGGATGGAAAAATATTCGTTACATCAGTTGACGAAGCATATACCATCAGTCGAGGAACAAAAGAGTTATAACCTTAAAATCCAAAGACTATGAAGATGATATTGGCAATTATCCGCATCGATAAAATGAACGAAACCAAAAAAGCCTTGACTGAAGCTGGTATCACTTCGATGACAGCAACCGGAAAAGTTTTCGGGCGGGGAAAAGGCTTATGGGATGCAAAGGTGCTGGAAGGTGTTAAAAACGATACTCCCGAAGCGCTGGCTCATCTTGGAAAAGAACCAAGACTCAGACCACAGCGCGTTCTAAATATCGCTGTTTCTGACTACAACGTTCAACTAACAATTGATACGATTATTAAAGTTAACCAGACACCTGCTCCCGGAGACGGGAAAATCTTCGTCCTTCCACTGGATGATGCATGTCGTGTTCGTACAGGTGAAACTGGTACAACAATTCTTTGATAAAAAGTAAAAACAATGGTAAATAAAAAAGATTATACAAACGGATTACCCGATCCTTCTTCGCTGAAAGATGAGATCCTGAAAAAATATCCCAGGAAAATAGCCAAAAAGCGGGAAAAGTCGATGGTGATCAATGATCCGGACCAGGATCAGGAAATCTTGGCGAATGTGCGCACCATCCCAGGGATTATCACCCAAAGGGGATGTACCTACGCCGGTTGTAAAGGGGTAGTTTTGGGCCCCACACGCGACATTATCAACCTGGTGCACGGGCCTATTGGTTGTAGCTTTTATGCCTGGCTAACACGCCGTAACCAAACCCGCGTTCCTGAAGGAGGCGATAATTTCATTACTTATTGCTTTTCGACCGATATGCAGGACGAAAATATTGTGTTTGGCGGTGAAGCCAAGCTGAAAGAAGCTATTCGTGAAGCATACGAAATGTTCAAACCCAAATCAATTGGTATTTTCTCCACCTGCCCGGTGGGATTAATCGGTGACGATGTCCATTCGGTTTCCCGTGAGATGAAAGCCGAACTCGGGATCAATATTTTTGGGTTCAGTTGCGAAGGTTACCGCGGTGTTTCGCAGTCAGCCGGCCACCACATTGCCAACAACGGCGTGTTTAAACATGTGATTGGAAACACTGACCGCGAACGCACTGGTAAATTTCAGGTGAATTTGTTGGGTGAATACAATATTGGTGGTGACGCCTTCGAGATTGAAGCTCTTTTTGAAGAAGCAGGAATCACCTTGTTGTCCACCTTCTCGGGGAACTCGACCATCGAAAGCATGGAATATGCTCATACAGCCGACCTGAACATGGTGATGTGCCACCGCTCCATCAATTATATTGCTGAAATGATGGAAGAAAAATACGGCATCCCCTGGGTAAAAGTCAACTTCATCGGAGCCGATTCAACGGCTAAATCACTGAAAAAAATAGCCGACTATTTTGGCGACCCTGAGTTGACCGCCAAGGTGGATGAAATCTGTGGACGTGAAATGGCCAAAGTGAAAGTGATTGCCGACGTGGTGAAACCTTCGGTTGAAGGAAAGTTGGCCATGATGTTCGTTGGTGGCTCACGTGCCCACCATTACCAGGATTTATTTGCCGAATTGAACATCCGTGTGGTTTCAGCCGGATATGAGTTTGCACACCGCGATGATTATGAAGGCCGAAAAGTCATTTCTTCAATCAAAATTGATGCGGATACCCGGAATATTGAAGACCTGGTGGTAAGCAAAGATGAGGCTCATTTCAGAGAAGATTTAGTCGAGAAAAAAGAAACACTAAAAAAATCAGGCTATAACTTCAGTGACTATGCCGGGATGATGCCTGAAATGAAGAAAAATGCCTTGGTGATCGATGATATCAACCATTGGGAAACCGAGAAGCTGATCGAATTCTATAAGCCTGATGTTTTCTGTGCCGGTATCAAAGAAAAATATGTGGTGCAAAAATTAGGCATCCCGCTCAAACAACTGCACTCTTATGATTACGGCGGCCCTTATGCAGCCTTTGGGGGAGCAATCAATTTTTATAAAGAAATGCAACGCATGCTGGCCACTAACATTTGGAAATTGGTGGATACACCATGGAAACATGAGCCAGAGATCGTTGGAAGTATGACCATTGAAGCTTAAAGACAGGAGGATTAAAGATGTTACTAAAACATACAACAGATCAGGTAAAGGAGCGGAAAGCTTTGACCGTAAACCCGGCAAAAACATGCCAGCCGGTGGGTGCCATGTACGCGGCGTTGGGCATTCACGGATGTTTGCCACATAGCCATGGGTCGCAAGGCTGCTGCTCGTATCATCGGAGTGCATTGACCCGACACTACAAGGAGCCGGTGATGGCGGCTACCAGTTCATTTACCGAAGGTTCATCCGTTTTTGGCGGACAGGCCAACTTGATGACGGCCATCGACAATATCTTTGGAATTTATGAACCGGAAATTATTGCTGTCCATTCAACCTGCTTGTCTGAAACCATTGGTGATGACCTGTGCCAAATGGTTGCCAAAGCCCGGGAAGAAGGCAAGGTGCCGTTTGGGAAACATGTTATTCAGGCTTCCACGCCTTCTTATGTGGGATCGCATGTTACGGGTTATGCCAATATGCTGGAAGGTATTGTGAAATATTTTCCTGAAAAAACAGATGAGAGGCTTCGTCAAATAAACTTGCTGGCTGGTTGGGTCGAACCTTCCGACATGCGTGAACTAAAACGATTGGTAGGCTTGCTGAAAGTGAAGTCTGTCCTTCTGCCTGATACATCAGATGTGCTGGACACGCCAATGACCGGAAAGTATGAAATGTACCCCAAAGGAGGGACGACGATCCCGGATATGGTGAGCATGGGCGACAGCATGAAAACAGTTGGTTTGGGCGATTGGGGAACCCGCAAGGCTGCCATCGCACTTGACAATAAATGCAAAGTGCCTTTCGATATTGTTGACCTGCCAATTGGTTTAAGGGCAAGCGACCGCTTTATCCAGGCCTTGGCTAAAGCCGGAAAAGTTTCTGTTCCCGAAAGCATCGCTGATGAACGTGGCCGTTTGGTCGATGCCATCACCGATATGCACCAATACTTATATGGCAAGCGCGTGGCTGTTTTTGGCGACCCGGATAATATCCTGCCTTTGATTGAATTTCTGCTCGACATGGATATGAAACCCGTTTACACAGTTTCCGGCACCCCGGGGAAAGCATTCATGAAAAGAATGGAAGAATTAGTTGGAAAACAGTGTCCGGAAGCCAAATACAAAAACGGACCTCAGGCAGATATGTTGCTGATACACCAGTGGATTAAGCAGGAACCGGTTGACCTGATCATTGGGAACACCTACGGCAAATACATTTCCCGCGACGAGGGTATCCCTTTTGTGCGCATGGGTTTCCCAATTCTTGACCGTATCGGGCACAGCTATTTCCCGTCAGTTGGATACATGGGGGCTTTGCGGATATTGGAGAAAATCTTGGGTGCCCTGATGGACAAGATCGATGCCACTTCTCCGGAAGAATCGTTCGAACTGACCATGTAACGAACTGAAAATATCCTTCTCTTCAGCTAATCATGAAGGATCTCCGGGGCGACATCCCTTAAAACATGTTCTTCTTAATGCCAACTGAAAAGGGGGGCGAATTGCTGCTCCCCTTCCTTAAAAAAAAGGAAACGGATGAATACATTTATAAAAGACAGGCAAAACCAAATCCTCACCAAGGGTAAAAATGATGCAGCCATTGCTTGTGGTAAAGCCAGTGTGGCCGGGTCGGTCAGTCAGCGGGCATGTGTATTCTGCGGATCTCGGGTGGTACTGTATCCCATTGCCGATGCGCTGCATCTGATTCACGGACCAGTAGGCTGCGCTGCTTACACCTGGGATATTCGCGGGGCGCTTTCCTCGGGGCCGCAAATTCATCGATTGAGCTTCACAACAGATTTAAAAGAAAAGGAAGTTGTTTTTGGAGGTGAAAAAAAATTGTATCACGCACTGATCAGTTTGATTGAGATGTATAAACCGAGAGGAGCTTTTGTTTATGCGACTTGTATTGTGGGAGTCATTGGCGACGATGTTGCTGCCGTTTGTAAAAGGGTTACACGCGAAACAGGCATCGATGTGATTCCGGTCATGTCGGAAGGTTTTAGCGGGACGAAAAAAGATGGCTATAAAATAGCGTGTGGGGCGTTGTCAAAGCTGATCGGAACGGACACGACTTTTAAAGCTCCGGAGCACAGCATCAACATTCTTGGAGATTTCAACTTGGCTGGCGAACTCTGGATGTTATCAGAATATTACAAAAAAATGGGGGTGAACTTGTTGGCGGCAATGACTGGCGACGGTCGCATTGATGCTGTTCGAAAAGCCCACACCGCACAATTGAATGTGGTTCAATGCTCAGGTTCTATGATTGGACTGGCAAAAGAAATGAAGGAAAAATACGGCATCCCGTTTATGAAAGTTTCTTATTTCGGTATTGAAGATATGTCGGACGCTTTATACGAAGTGGCCAAATTCTTCGGATCAGACGAAATGATGCAGAAAGCTCGGATGCTGGTCAAAGACGAATTGAGCAAATTGCTTCCGGCATTACAAAAATACAAGCAAGAACTGGAAGGGAAGAAAGCTGCCATTTATGTGGGCGGTGCCTTTAAAGCCATTTCGTTGGTAAAGGCACTTCGCTTGATTGGAATGAAGGTCGTGGTGGTTGGCTCACAAACCGGCAATCAGGATGATTATGAATTGTTACAGGAACTCTGTGATGAAGGAACCATCATCGTCGATGACTCCAATCCGAACGAGCTGGCAGAATTTGTCAAGCAAACCGGCGCGGATCTCTTTATCGGCGGGGTGAAAGAACGACCAATCGCCTATAAATTGGGACTTGGGTTTTGCGATCACAACCACGAACGAAAAGAAGCCTTGGCGGGCTATGAAGGCATGCTCAACTTTGCAAAAGAAGTTCACGCTTCGGTTTGCAGCCCGGTTTGGCAATTTATGAGATAGAAAAGAGCTCATTTGTTTTACGTCATTTATAGACATTCGCTTCGCGTCATTAGTTGTTGCCCAAAATGACGTGAAGCGATTGACTAACAATGACAATTAATGACAGTTTTAACTCAAATATTGAAGAACATGCTTGAACACGCTCCCATCATAAAATCAACCAAAGAATTTACGGCTACCCGCAACGCCTGCAAGCTTTGCGCGCCGCTTGGTGCCAGTATCGCTTTCAAAGGTATTCGCGGATGTGTTCCGATCATTCATGGCGGGCAGGGTTGTGCGACCTACATTCGTCGTTACCTTATTAGCCATTATAAAGAACCGGTGGATATTGCCTCCTCAAACTTTTCCGAAGAGGCGACCATTTTTGGTGGTGGTGCCAATTGTTATACGGCACTCGACAACGTGATCAGCCAATACAAACTCGAAGTGGTGGCCATGGCAACAACCTGTCTTTCAGAAACCATTGGCGATGATGTGAATTTTTATATGCAGAATTACCGGAAAGACACCGAACTAAAAAATTTGCCTCATTTTGTCACCGCCTCCACGCCCAGTTATCAGGGTTCGCACATGGATGGTTTTCACGAAGCAGTCGCTTCTACGATAAAAACTTTTGCGCAAGCGGGCGAAAAAGGGCGGCATATCAATCTATTTCCTGGATTTGTATCTACGGAAGATATCCGTCAATTGAAACAATTGCTAAGTGATTTTGAGCTGGATTACGTTTTGTTCCCCGACTATTCGGAAACCCTTGACAACCCGATTTGGGGAACGTACAAACGGATTCCTGAAGGCGGGACTCCGATCAGCCAGATTGAGACATGCGGCTCGGCAGGTGCTTCCATTGAGTTTGGGACGATCCTGAATCAGGGTAGCCTTTCAGGAAGGGTGAAAAGTAAAAACCTGTCGCCTACAGGAGCGGCTTTTCTTGAAAAAGAATTTGGTGTTGAAAATCATCGCATGCCGCTTCCTATCGGAGTAAAATTGACCGATGTTTTTTTTAACACGCTTGAGAAAGTGAGTGGAAAGGAAATTCCGGCAAAGTACAAGGGCGAACGCGGCCGGTTGATCGATTCGTATGCCGATGGGCACAAATATATTTTCGGTAAAAAGGCCGTGGTTTACGGCGAAGAAGACTTTGTGGTGGCGATGACGACTTTCCTGGATGAAATTGGAATTGATGTCGTGTTGGCTGCAACCGGGGGCGAAAGCGGTAAGCTGGAAGAAGAAATCAGAAAGTATTGTCCGGAGCGTTGGGAAAATATTCAGGCGAAGAACAGCTTCGACTATGAAAAAATCCACGACTGGTGCCTGTCCAACAAACCCGACCTGTTCATCGGAAACAGTAAAGCCTATTATATTGCCCGCGAACTGGAAGTTCCAATCATTCGCTGCGGGTTTCCCATTCACGACCGTTTAGGCGGCCAGCGGATCAAACATGTTGGTTATACCGGCACACAGGAACTGTTCGACAAAATTGTGAACGCTTTAATTGAATTCAAACAAGACCATTCGCCGGTTGGCTATAAATATATGTAGTAATGAGTGGCATCGTGAACGGGTGACTCCAAGTCACCCGCTCACTAGAAGTCCAGATAAAATTGAAACGCTATGATAGACATTGAAAAACATCCGTGCTTTAGCAAAGAAGCGAAAGGAAAGTATGCCCGGGTTCATTTGCCGGTAGCCCCGAAATGCAATATTCAGTGCAACTATTGCAAACGGGATAACGACTGTGTCAACGAAAGCCGTCCGGGAGTAACCAGTAAAATTTTGTCGCCCGAACAAGCACTCACTTACCTGATTAAGTTGAAGGAAAAGATGCCGCACCTTTCGGTTGTTGGCATCGCAGGCCCCGGCGATCCGTTTGCCAACCCAGTGGAAACCATGACCACTTTGCGCCTGATCCGCAGAGAATTTCCTGAAATGATCCTGTGTCTTTCTTCCAACGGTTTGAATGTGGCTCCTTATGTTGATGAATTGGCCGAGCTGAAAGTGAGCCATGTCACCATCACCATGAACGCATTGGATCCGGAGGTTACCAAAGACATTTACAAATGGGTGCGCTTCGACAAGAGGGGCTATATCGGCGCTGAAGGCGCGAAACTGTTGCTGGAAAAACAATTGGAAGCCATCAGGATGCTGAAAATGTATGGCATCACGGTGAAAATCAATACGATTGTTATCCCGGGAATCAATGATCATTTGGTCGGTGAAATAGCGAAAAGCGTAAAAGCCATGGGAGCCGACCTGATGAACACCATCCCCCTTTACCCGGTTGCCGGTACCCCTTTTGAAAACATGGAGGAGCCTTCGCCTGCTATGATGAAGGAAATTCGCTCAACAATTAGCGAACACATCAAACCCATGACCCACTGCGCACGCTGTCGTGCCGATGCCGTTGGTTTGCTGGGGAAAGATGATCCGGAAGCTGCGAAGCTTCTATCCGATATTGCCAATTTATCAGTTTCGATGGATGAAAACCGCCCGTTTGTGGCGGTGGCTAGTAACGAGGGCATGCTGGTCAACCAACACCTTGGCGAAGCCGACTCATTATATATATACAAAGAAACGCCTTCGGGCTACCGTTTGGTTGAGGATCGCCGGACACCGCCTTCAGGAACAGGCAACCTGCGTTGGGAAGCATTAGGGAAGAGTTTGCATGATTGCCGCGCCCTGCTGGTTGGCGGTATCGGCCCCTCTCCTTCATCAATTATCGGACGCTCAGGCATCAAAATCATGGAAATGACTGGCTTAATTGATGACGGATTGGACGCTATTTTCAAAGGAAAATCATTAAGGACCATGAAAAAAGCTGATGTCTTTCGGTGTGGCGCCGAATGCTCGGGTACAGGAACTGGCTGTGGATGATCCCAGCCCCCGATGAACGAGTCACCCTGAACTTGATTCAGGGTCTGTCAGTGAAAGCATAAAGATCCCGAAACAAGTCCGGGACGACGAAGAGATAATTCAAATCTTTAAATATCTACGACAATGAAAAAACCCGAATTTCACATTTTGGTCTGCAACTCATACCGGGTGGCAGGCGATGCCAAAGGCTTCTGTAATAAGAATGGCGCGGCTGATTTTGTTCCATACATTATGGAAGAGTGCAATGACCGCGGAATTGATGCTGCCGTATCTTCCACGGCATGTTTGAATGTGTGCTCGCAGGGGCCGGTCATGGTTATTCAACCTAATAATTTGTGGTATGGTGCCATTACAGAGGAGCGCATCGACGAAATTTTAGATGCCCTGGAAGAAGGAGAAGCCGTTGAGGAATACTTGATTGCGGACTAATCTGACACGTGGTATCGATCGGGCATCGCACTGAGCCGATTTCAATGTCAGGCTAACTTTCGGGCAGATTCTGGATCCTGGATGTTTGATCTTCCAGCATCTGGAGTCAAGCGACAATTATTCAAAGAAATCATATCCGAATTGCATGAATAAAAAACAGTTGCATATCATTGATACGACCCTCCGGGATGGCGAACAAGCCCCTGGAGTGGTTTTCAGCTTTGATGAAAAGTTGAAGATTGCCGCTTTGCTTGACGAAGCTGGCGTGAAGGAGCTTGAAGTGGGCACGCCAATTATGGGGGAGAGCGAGCAAAGGGTAATCCGTGAAATCATTCATTCCGGATTTCAATTCAAATCTACCTGCTGGGGGCGCGCTACTGAGGAAGACATGGTGGCAGCTGAAAAAACCGGAGCCGATCGAATGAACATTTCGTTCCCGGTGTCAGATATTCAGCAACAAGCCATTGGCAAAAATCGGAAATGGGTGATGAGTCGCATTCGTCCCATGATGACTTTTGCGCGTCAGCGGTTTGGTTTTATCGCAGTTGGCGCGCAGGATGCAAGTCGTGCTGACAGGAGCTTTCTCCATGAATTTATTTCAACTTGTTTGTTTTATGGGGCCGATCGGATTCGTATTGCCGACACGGTTGGAACGCTTAATCCGCTTTCAACGATGGATCTTTTCAAATGGCTGAATACGCATTTCCCCGGATTTGATTTTGAATTTCACGGGCACAACGATTTGGGAATGGCAACGGCAAACACGATTTCAGCAGCGTTGGCAGGGTGCCGCTCGGCTAGTTTAACGGTAAACGGCTTGGGAGAACGGGCAGGAAACGCTTGCTTGGAAGAAGTTGCTGCTGCTATGAAAGTTTCGGCAAATACTGATTGTGGTATTCATTTGGACAAATTGCAAAAACTTTGCAGTGTTGTTTCGGAAGCATCGCTTCGCAAAATCCATGAATCGAAACCGATTGTTGGCGAAATGATTTGCCGCCATGAATCAGGCATTCATTGCCGCAGTTTAGTCAACGACGAATTGAGCTACCAAGCCTTTAGCCCGCAAGATTTCGGACGCGAAACAGAACTGGTTTTTGGTAAACATTCCGGTAGCGGAGGACTCAGTCATTTTTTACGTTCCAAAGGAGTTTTAATATCAAAGGAACAACTAAGCGATACTGTTCTTCGGATGAAAGAGGTTGCCCAAAAGGCTAAAAAGACGATGGATTTCGAAGAAGTCCTGGTGTTGTTAAAGTAAAATTCGCCTAAAAATCAAAAAAGTATGGAGACATGGAATGGTTATTATTCAGAAGCAGTAGCTTATCACAAAACGATTGTTGGAGCAAAACGTAAAGGTCGTCCTTTTGGCAACCTGGTGTATTACAACCTCGTTGGATTGGCTTTGGAAGGATTTCTCACGGCATTGATTAGCAAAGATGGTAGTTTGCCTGAGCACTCAAGCATATCGAGCATGTTGCGCATGCTGAAAAAGAAGTATGATGTACCGGAATCGTTTACCGAAGAAAGTCGGTTTTATAACAAGTTCATGAATTTTTGTTCGCTGGAAGTCTTGGAAACCCTGGAGCCAACCGACGAGGAAATTGACCGGATGATCCGGTTTGTTGAGGATGTCAAAAACTGGGTTGATCAGCAAAAGACTGCGTTAATAGAAACCTGTTAAGTTTATTGGAATGAGAAAAATCAATTATATACTGATTTTGCTGTTCCTCTTATCTTGTGGTGGATCTAAAAAAGCGGCAGAAAATGAAATTACCGTTTTTGCTGCGGCAAGTTTAGCCGATGTCATGACCGACTTGGCTGCCAGTTTTGAAAAGGAACATGAGGTGACCGTCAAGTTAAACCTCGCAGCATCTGGAACGCTTGCCCGCCAGATTGATCAGGGTGCGGATGCGGACGTGTACCTTTCGGCTAATAAAGCTTGGATGGAGTATTTAGTTGAAAAGGGAAAAACGGAACAAACAGCCGTGTTTGCAAAAAACGATTTGGTGCTGGTGTCTCCTCCAGATCGCGATTTTCAGTTTGAAAAGGTAGACTCTTTATTAATGAATACCGGAGGCAAAATTGC
>JAGXIR010000053.1 GCA_024635605.1 Sunxiuqinia sp. | reverse complement strand
TTGTTGAAATAATTTCAATTTAACCTGTAAACAGAAAACAGACTAAAAATGTGGAGCATACAGAACATACTGGTTTATTTGGCGCTTGCCGGCGCCCTGTTTTTTCTGATTAAAAAGTACTTTTTAAAGAAGAAAAAGAAGAAGGATTCTGTTTGTGGAGACAACGATTGTGGCTGTCACTAAATCGGGGGCTATAACTGAAAGAGCAAAGAACGCAAATACAACTGGCAGTTTCCTTCTCTTGTTTTCCAAAGCCAAACCGTAGGCTGCCCTGAACTCGAGTGGCTAGAGCGTCATTCCGAACTTGTTTCGGAATCTGCCAGCAAGTTTCACCGATTGGGTTGTGGGCGGAAGGATGAAATTCCCCAGGTTTTTGCATCTTTTTTTTATCGATGAAAAAGGACTTACCTGTCCCTCATGAGGGTGAAAAAGTATCGGTAATAAAAAAAGCCACAGCTCAGTGTTTAAACTGTTGCTGTGGCTACTACTACTACTACTACTACTACTACTACTATCTAAATCAACAAAAACTAACCTTTCCTTTTCTTGAATCAGTCGTTTAGCGAGTTGCAGATCGCCTGGTTGATTTTGCGTACACGGTCTTCTTCAATTTTAATCACTTTCCGGTCGTAAGTCAACAGACCGTTCACTTCGCCTTCCACATCGGTTGTTTGGGTATAAACCGCTGCCGAAAAACCTGCATTAATGAGTTTCAGCAATTGCTCACCGTACTTCACATACTCATCAGTCACTTCTTTTTTGCTTTTAAACTGAACGTATCCCCAGTTGCGGTCGGTTGCCCAAAGGTGATCGTCCAGCGCTAAACCAATTCCTCCGTATTCACCCAAAACGGTGGCACGTTGTGCGTCATACAAGTACAGTTCAGGATCTGGGTAGTTGTGCAGATCGAGCATGTCGCCCACAGGATAGTGATTACCACCACTTGCCGGATTGACCAAACGGCTGGGATCATAAGCCTTGGTCCACTCCGCAATTTCCTGGGTTTTAAATTGTCCCCAGGCTTCGTTAAACGGAACCCAGCAAACGATTGACGGGTTGGAATACAGGAAGTCCATGATGGCTTTCCATTCGGCACGGTAGTTGGCTTCCGACTCAGCGCTCCGTTTCAGCTCTGTTCCATCAAAATACTGGCGGTTTTGCCAGCGTGGAGAACGGTCTCCATTAGGCATGTCTTGCCACACCAAAATTCCCAGTTGGTCGCAATGCGTGTACCAGCGGGCTGGCTCCACTTTCACGTGCTTGCGGATCATGTTGTAACCAAAATCTTTGGTTTTTACAATGTCGTATTTTAGTGCTTCATCCGTTGGTGCTGTGTACAAGCCATCAGGCCACCAGCCTTGATCAAGCGGACCAAATTGAAAAACATCTTTGTTGTTGAGTTGCAAACGAACAATACCGTACTCATCACGTTTCGTTGAAATTTTTCGCATGGCAAAATAGCTGTCCACCTGATCGACCACTTTACCACTGCTTAACAAGGTGACTTTCAGGTCGTACAGAAAGGGTGACTCGGTGTCCCACAGTTTGACATCGGGGATGGAGATGTTGACCGATTGGCTGGCCGATGCTTTGGCAGTAGCAATTTTTGTGCTTCCATCAAATACTTCAACCTGGTACAGGTCGCTGTAATTCGTTCCGATTGAAAGCAAGTCGATCGAAACACGGCTGTTATCAATATCGGGCGTGGTGCGCACAAACTCAATGTGTTTTTCGGCCACTGGCTCCAGCCAAACGGTTTGCCAGATTCCGGTTACCGGTGTGTACCAGATTCCTTCCGGACGACTGGTTTGTTTTCCACGTGGTTGGTATCCACGTTCGGTTGGATCCCAAACTTTTAGCACCAACTTTTGGTCGCCTGATTTATTGAGAAATGGTGTCACATCGAATGAAAACGGCGCATAGCCCCCTTCGCGTGTTCCTACTTTAATGTCGTTTACCCAGATGTCCGATCTCCAATCCACCGCGCCAAAGTGAAGCAATACTTTCTTGTTTTTCCAGTCGGAAGGAACGGTGAAGGAACGTTTGTACCACAGTTCATTGTCATCGCCCACGCGTTTTTGAACCCCCGAAAGGCTTGATTCTATCGCAAAAGGAACCAAAATTTCACCATCGAAACTGGCCGGTTCAGGCGAACCCACTTTCTTGATGGCATATTCCCACAAACCGTTCAGGTTTTTCCAGTCGGCCCGTTCCATAATTGGGCGTGGATATTCGGGCAGAACATTGTTCACATCGATTTCTTCGGCCCACTTGGTTTTAATTTTATCACCTGCCGGACTCCACTGTGCAAATGAACTTCCTAAGAATAAGCTTAATGTAATGAACAAGATTGTTTTTTTCATTTTTTTAAATCGTTTGAATTATTTATGTATTGATTTATTATGTAATGTTCGTTATTGATGTTTGATATCCTCATTAATTCATACAAGTTGAAGCATTGTTTTACTCATTGATTTGGAGTGTGAAACAAGGCTTTTTGCTTTTTTAAAGCATTGTTTTACTGATCACTTTAGCGTTTTCTCTCATTAAATAGAGGCTAGTCAGCGTCAAGCTTAAATTGTATTTCAACCAGCCCAACATCAATAAATTGTCCGCCACCGGACTGATGGCAGTGGACGGCCAGGGTATTTTTGCCGGTCAGCTTCAGCGCTTGTCGCCCTTCGTCCGTAATTGGGATGATGACGTAGGATGTTGTAAACCCATTGGACGAAGCTGCCAAAACCCCATTAATATAAATTTCAACATCTTCATCATGAAAAACGCGGAATACGATCTTGTCTTCGGGTTTTTTCGGACTATGATTAAGTTCAAAGGTTTTGCGCAGCCAGATGTCATTGGTTGTCCAGGGGGTATTGGTTGCCGTGCCGTCGGAATTGCTGGTGCCAAACCCGGCCTTTCCATTTTTCCAGCCTGAATCGTCGAAGCCAGGTTGTGTCCAGTCGCTGACTGGTTTTGTAATCGAATAACGCCACGTTTGAGCGTCGCTGTCGGCATTAGGAATCAGCTCAACCTGCCGATCAATAGCGTGACGGATTAGTTGGATGTTGAGTTTTCTAATCTTTTCAATGTTCACTTTAGCGATACGGTCGTAAGTTAGAAACCCGTTTATTTCCTGTTCAACATCCGTTAGCTGCGTAAAAACAGCTCCGCTCATCCCGTGAGTCGTTTTATACTCGGCGAGCTGCAAAAGATAATTTTCATAAATTTTTTCCAGTTGTTCTTTGGTCTCTGCCATAATCCCGCTGACACCTGAATCTGGAAGCCACTCGTGATTTTTTACTGCCAGTCCAACGCTTCCAAACTCGCCGCAGGCTGTTGCCATCGTGCTGCTTTCAATAGCTTTGGGAGCAGGGTAGGAGTGGTAATCCAGAATATCTCCAAGGTAATCTTTGTAAATGTTATCGCTGGCTGCATTAATCAGGCGAGTGGGATCTTTTTTTTGCACCAGATCGACCATCTGCCGGGTGAGGTTGGTTCCGTCAGCGGCTTTTTGCCCTTGGGTCTCGTTGAAAATTACCCAGGAAACAATAGATGGCGAGTTAAACCGGCCTTCGATCATCTGTTCCAGTTCTTTGGCAAATTGTTGGGTGTCTACTGGTGGTGGATCATGTTTATATGAATTGGCCGAAGGCATGTCTTGCCAGACTAAAATTCCCAGTTTGTCGGCCCAGTAGTACCATCGGGCAGGTTCCACTTTCAGATGTTTGCGCAACATGTTGTACCCAAAATCCTTTTGTACCTGAATGTCATATTTCAAAGCCTCATCAGTTGGAGCCGTATAAATGCCATCGGGCCAATAACCCTGGTCTAAGAAGCCAAGGTTGTAAACAAATTCGTTGTTGAGGAAAATCTTTCGATGTTTGCCCACCTGTTCCAGACTGATTTTTCGCATGCCAAAATAGCTACTAAGCTGATCAAGTGTGGTGTCGCCACTTTTTAGCTCAACAACAAGGTCATATAAAAAGGGAGAGTCAGGAGACCATTTTTTGGGATTCTTGACGGGAAGCAAAAGTTCTGTATTGGGTTTTCCTGATATTTTACCGACCGTTCTTTTCCCATCTTTTGCTGTTAAGGTAACTTGTGTGTTGGCCGCTTTCCCATCGATGTGGACGGTTACTTTAAGTTGTTCGCCATCCAGGTCGGGAATGAGTTTCAGGTTTTTGATGCTGCATTCAGAAACCGGTTCCATCCACACTGTTTGCCAAATGCCGGTAACAGGAGTGTACATGATGAGTAAATTGTGGGGTGGTTTTTCCTGCTTGCCACGTGGCTGACCATAATTTTCTGTGGGATCATAAACCCGGACAATGACTTCCTGCTCACCCGTTGGATGCAGATAAGGCGTGATGTCACGTGTGATCTCGTCGTATCCGCCCAAGTGGATCCCCAGGCTTTTTCCATTAATGTATAGTTCCGATTCCCAGTCGACTGCACCCATATGAAAAAGGATCTGTTTTCCGTTCCAGGAGTCAGGAACCGTAAAGGTCCGACGATACCAAAGACGTTCGTGATGCTCCATAACACCGGATAAGGCAGATTCTACGGGGAAAGGAACCAGGATTTTGCGCGCCAATGTTTGACCTGTTGGCAGCTCGTCGCCTGCTTGCCCCTGCTGGAATTCCCATAATCCGTTGAGATTAACCCACTCGTTTCGCACCATTTGCGGGCGTGGATATTCCGGGAGCGGATGCTTCACATCCAAATCATCAACCCATTCGGTCATTAAAGGTGCTTCTTTAATGAACCAATCCTGAGCTTGTAAAAGAAATGGAAAATGGAGTAGCAGGGCTATTTGGATGATTAGTTTTACTCGTTTCATTGTGCTTTATAATTACTTCTCTGAAAATTGGCTCATTGTCGAATTAGTTACAACGAAAAGGACCTAAATACTCATGATTTGTGGAAAATGATCGCGGAAATCGTGATCGCTTCGGGAATATCGTTAAAAATCAAGGAAACGATGACAGCTCCGGTCAGAAGATAAATAATGGGGTTATTTAGCTGATCGATCGCTAACTGAAGCAGGCTTTTTTGCTTTTGCTCTTCCAGTTTATTTGGACCAAACTTTTGCTGCCTTTTCCGCACCTCATCTTGTGACAAACCATCTTTGGAGCCCGATAAAGCCTTCAATACCTGTTCAGCCGATAAGGAGTGAGCTTGCAGTTGTTTTGATTTTTCATCCATACAGAAATTTTTGTTCCGGGTTCAACCTTATACCTGAAAGTAGAAGTAGTGCTTTCCTGATTGCGATGGCGAATTGGCCGATCAATACCTCAAGATGGCATTGGCCGGCGCCTCGCTCGCAGGGAGTTCTTCTACCTCTTCAATAAACACATTTCCTCCCTTCAAAAAGGTAGACTTGGCTGCAAAATCAAGCAGGCAATGATCCATGGGTTCTTTGTCTTCATGGATTTTCAAATTCCCGTTTTCCACATCAAAATCACCCCAAATGTGTTGGCCTTTTCCTACAAACAGGGTTTCAACCCTGCCGCCATTTGCCGCAATCAGCAGTTCTTTCAGATCGGAACTAATTCGGAGGTTGGTTTCCGAATATTTCTCTTTGTTTTCATTTCGGGCTTTGTCGAAATAAGGCCGTAAAAGTTCACAGGCTTTTTTATGAACCTTGTCCATATCTCCATTGTCGTGGTTGCCGTGTACACATTTTGGAAAGATGTTTTTGTAAGCCGAAAGATGTTGAAATTGAGCGCAAAGGTGCTCAACCGAGGCAATAACCAAAGGAGCCGAAGAATCCGCCAGTATTTTGTTCAGGCCTTCGTCTACAGCTTGCAGGTATTTGGTCACTTCTTTTTCCTTGTCTTCCTTGCCTTCGCCTTTGCCGTGATAAAGGCCAAAGCCGCCGGGTGTTTGCCCGCTGCGATATTGCAACGATTTCTGCTTGACATCCCTGCCAACCGCATCTTCCAGGTTTTCAGGAAGGATATCTGCTGTTGGAATTTCAGTTAATTCATGTTGATACGCTTCAAAAAGGCGGTTCTTTTTCAGGCTTAACTGAAGAATGTAAAACTGGTCGTGATGATTGAAAATACTTAGTAGCGGAAGTAAATAAAAACGGTTAGAGACCAATGAGAACTCTTCAACATTGAGCGGCAGAGTGCGGTACACAAATTTGTCGCTGCTTCTGAAAACCAGCAGCGAATCGGATAAGTGTCTCCAGAACGTGGTGTCTTGCAAAAGCTTTGTAATGGGTTCCAGGTATTCAGAGATCTCTCGTTTCTTTAATCCCAGTTTTACAAGTTGGTCTTCAATAGCGGAAACCTGGTTTTTCAGACGGATCATGCTGTCCTTGTTTTCACCACTGCGATGGGTAGGTATGTAAATCGAAATACAATAGTTGCTTCGTTCGGCAACTAGTTCATCAAATTGTTTTTTCTTTAGTAAAGTCATGATTAAACAGATTAAATTGTTAAAAATGAAAGTTTGATAGCGCTCAATTGCCAGGCGGTGCATTTATCGAACGATGCAATCAAGCTGAGTAAACAATGTCAGGTCAATCAGCGGAGTGGATTAGGTCTTTGAATCCATGCGGAGAAACTCCTTTATGCTGTTTCTCGGGGTTCTATATCGGAAGGTCAATTTTTTTGGGGTGAAATCAGGTTGGATACGATTTGATTGTAAACTTTCCATGGTTTAAATTTTGATTGTATTACTGATTAAGAAGCTACAACTCTTATTCCTAAACGTACGGGCAAAAACAGTGATGCACTGAGAATCGCGGGAGTAGGCGACGATGGATGGATTTCAAAAGCGTATGGTCTACCAAAATATTGGTATTTCCTGTGGAAATTATAGGAAAACTGTGGAATAATATCACACAGAAAGACTGTTGTAAATGCTCAAAATCCGATTGGAACAAGATGATGTCAAAAATTTGAAACCATGAAGAAAAGACAAACCGACCTCAAAGAAGCACTGAATAAGCCAAAGCCGATTGATGAAATTCTGACGGAGCAAATTGATATGGCGATGCACGAGCATAACCGTTCTAACCAGGATTTATTTCTTTCGGCGATTTCCGCTGGGCTGGACATTGGTTTTAGTGTTTTCCTGATGGCTGTAATTTACACCTTGTTTCACGATATTGTTCCCCCTTCGGTGTTGCACGTACTGCTTGCCTGGGCTTATCCTTTGGGATTTATTTTTGTAGTAGTGGGCAAGTCGGAGCTGTTTACCGAACACACCACGCTGGCTGTAATTCCTGTTTTAAATAAAAATGCCACCATAAAGAGTTTAATGATTTTGTGGGGAATCGTTTATGCCGGAAACTTACTGGGCGGCTATGTTTTCAGCGTAATTCTGGCGGTATTGCCCTCCGCTTTCGAGGTAATTGATCCCATGGCTTTGCATGAGCTGGCCCAAAAGCTCATCGATTTTCCCTGGCATATTATTTTATTGAGCGGCCTCCTGGCCGGGTGGCTGATGGGCTTACTGTCGTGGCTGGTTACTTCCGCACAGGAAACCATGAGCCGCATTATGATCATCGCCCTGATCACCTCGGTGATTGGCATCGGCGGCCTGCACCACTCCATTGTGGGCTCCATTGAGGTTTTTACCGCCGTGCTCACCAGCGATGCCATTAACCTGAAGGATTATGCCCATGTACAAATATGGTCCACCCTCGGCAATATCATTGGAGGAGTGGTGTTTGTCGCTTTTGTCAAGTTCAGCCACGTCAATACACGACACAAGCACATTGTTGACGATTAGTGTTTTTTTTATTGACATTGTTGCGAAGGGGTCAGTTCAAATTCTTGTGGGAAAAGTCCGGAAATTCAAATCTCCTTTTGAATTGAGAAAATATGTTTTTTTGAATCGTTCACCTCATTCATCCAACTACCCGCTCGATGCACCGGAATAACTGCCCGATGTATCAAAATA
>JAGXIR010000052.1 GCA_024635605.1 Sunxiuqinia sp. | reverse complement strand
AGCTTCTTCGCCGGTTACAGCCACTTCGAAAGTATTGCCGGTAACGTTTAATGCAAGTTGCAGCCAGTTGGAATAGCTTGACGGATAATTCGTTAAATCGTCAACCAACTTGCTCAGCATGGTTTCTGCAATTTTCAGGTAACGGGGCTGATCGGCCAAATGCCCGAGCCGAAACAAGTTGTTGGCCATCACCGAATTGGAAGCCGGAATTACGTTGTCGTGCACTTCGATACTTCGGTTTATCAAGTCGGTTTGTGTGATGGAGGTGAAGTAGAAGAATTCTTTTTCAGGATCAAAAAAGTCTAAAAAGGTTTTGTCGGCCAACTGCTGGGCATCTTCCAGGTAGGTGAGTTTTCCTGTTGTCTCAAACAAATCGATCAGTGCCTGAATCAGTAAGGCATAATCTTCCAGAAAACCGTCAATTATGCTGGTTCCGTTTTTATACGAATGCCGGAGCGAACCGTCTGGATCCAGTTGTTTTTCTTTCAAGAAAAGCAGGTTTATTTCGGCTAATTCCAGGTAGTCCGTGGTTCCAAAGGCCCGGAATGCATCCACCAGGCCGGAAATGGCCAGCGCATTCCATGAAGTCAGGATTTTGTCGTCCAACCCCGGGCGAATCCTTTGTTCCCGCGCCGACAGCAGGATCTTTTGCCATTGGCTGATTTTTCGTTTCAAGTCCTCCAAGGGCAATTCGTGTTTTGTAGCGAAGGTTTTGTCGGCCTGTTTTCGAAGCAGAATGTAATTACCCTCTTCCCAGTGGCCGGTTTCATTCACTTGGTAATAGTCGGCAAACAGGTGGAATTCATCGCCCAACAAATGTTGCAATTCTGGTTTTTGCCACACGTAAAATTTTCCTTCTTCGCCTTCGCTGTCGGCATCCAGCGATGAATAAAAGCCATTTTCAGGCGAAAGTAATTCCCGTTTTAGAAACTCAATGGTTTGTTCCACCACTTCCCGGTACAGGTTTTTTTGTGTTTTTTGAAATGCCTGTGCGTAGACGCTCAACAGCTGCCCGTTATCGTAAAGCATTTTTTCGAAGTGAGGAACTTTCCACTGCGCATCGGTTGAGTAGCGTGCAAAACCACCACCAAGCTGGTCGTAAATACCACCCATCGCCATTTTGTCTAGGGTGTTTTCCACATGGCTGTGTGTTTCATGGTCATCCATTTGATGTGCCCAACGTAACAGGAATTGCAGGTTGTTGGGCATCATGAACTTGGGTGCGCCCTGGCTGCCGCCTTCCAGCCGGTCGAAGTTGGGTTTCCAGCGTGCAATCGCATCCTTCAGTTGGTCCAATTCCACCGGCTGACTGTTTTTGCTGATCGGTACCAGGTTGCTTTCGCGGATTCCTTCGCTTAAGCGTTCAGCATATTCCAGCGTTCGTTCCGGGTTTTGGCGATGATAGGCCTGGATTTGTTCCAGCGCGTTTACCCAAACTTCTTTTTGAAAATAAGTTCCTCCCCAAATTGGACGTCCGTCGGGCAGGGCAATGGCATTGAGCGGCCAGCCTCCGCGTTGGGTCATCAGTTGCACGGCGCTCATGTATATTTGATCCACATCGGGGCGTTCTTCGCGGTCGACTTTAATACACACAAAATGTTGGTTCATGATCCGGGCAACTTCCGGATCTTCAAACGATTCGTGCTCCATGACATGGCACCAGTGGCAGGCGGCATACCCAATGCTGATTAATAACAATTTGTTTTCCTGACGAGCCTGGGTCAAGGCTTTTTCGCCCCATGGCATCCAGTTTACGGGGTTGTGCGCGTGCTGCAACAAGTAAGGCGACGTTTCGTGAATTAATTCGTTGGTATGTTGATGTGCTTCCATAGCGTTCCGGTTCTTGTGTTTGTTTCGACTATAAACTCAAACAAGAGGAAGTTCTGAAAGTTTTTCATTGACAAGCTTTGTGCTTCCATTCAACTGGAATGCGAGAGCAGGCCCGGTTGTTACTCCAAAAATATTTCGCCCCGCAGGTAGGTTTTGGCTTTGCCGGCAATCAGCACCCGGTCGCCTTGCAGGCTGCATTGCAGTTGGCCACCCCGTGCTGAGATTTGCCTGGCCGACAAGTCTGTTTTGCCGAGCTTTTCAGTCCAGTACGGCATTAGCGTGGTATGCGCCGAACCGGTCACCGGATCTTCATCAATGCCAACGCCGGGTGCGAAGAAACGGCTGACAAAATCCACTTCTTTTCCGGGAGCTGTGGCAATAATCCCACGAGCCCCGGTTTGAGTCAACACGCCAAAATCCGGCTTCAATTGCTCAATGGCTTCCTGCGTTTCATAGATCATCAAATAGTCGGTTTTTCCCAAATAGCAAGCTGTGGGCTTTTTTCCCAGAGCATTTGTCAATGCTGTCGGTTCTTCAATGGAGTGAATTTTATCTACCGGGAAATTCAGTTCCAGCAAATCACCTTTTTTGCATACGGTCAGTTCACCGCTGCGGCTACCAAACGAGATTGTGTTCTTCGGATAACCACCTTCGTTGAATATGACATGGGCTGTGGCTAAAGTAGCATGTCCGCACAAATCGACTTCGGCCTTGGGCGTGAACCAGCGAATTTCGAAGCCGGCTTGGGTAGGCACAAAAAAAGCGGTCTCCGACAGATTATTTTCCAGGGCGATGGCTTGCATGATTTCATCACTCAGCCATTCGGTTAGTGGAATAACTGCGGCCGGATTTCCCTGGAATAGTTCTTCTGCAAAAGCATCAACTTGAAAAACAGGAAGTTTCATAAACTAGAATTTTACGGTTAATTTAAGATTTAACTTTCGGCTTGTCAGGTAATTGGGTACGGCAAACATGTCGCCGCTGTGGCTCGAAACCCAAAAGTACGAAACCGTATTGTTGATGCCAAGCAAGTTGAGCACTTCCAGGCTTAGCCAGAGGTCTTTCACCTGTTTGAGTAGTTTGCTGTTGGTTTGGCTTTCCGGGCCAATCAGTACTTTGGAGAAGCCGATGTCCAAACGACGGTAGGGTGGCATCCGGAAGGTATCCTGGAAACGTTCGCCATTGGGCGGGCCGGTTGGCAGGCGTGAACCGAAAAAGGCTGCCAGGTGCATTTTATAGCTTGGATTTCCGGGGAAATAATCCTGAAAGAACAAGCTTAAGTTGAGCGTTTGATCCGTTGGACGGGGAATCCAGCCGTGCCCATCGCCCAAGATATTTTCTTTGGTTTGCAGCAGCGACAGGCTGGCCCACGACTGGACACCGCTCACAAACTCACCATTCACCTTAAAGTCCAATCCGGCAGCGTAGCCGGTGGCTTCCTGATCGCCTAAATAACGAATCTGCACATTATCGACCTGATAAGGAACCAGATGCGAGAAGTTCTTGTAATACAATTCCGACGTTAATTTAAACGGGCGATCCCAAGCCTGGAACAAGTAGTCGGAGCCTAGCACGAACTGGGTTGATTTTTGGGCTTTTACATTGGGATTGATGGCGCCGTCGCGGTCTTTCAGCTCTTTAAAAAAAGCGGGTTGCTGGTAGCTTCCTCCGGATAGGCGAAACGCAAAATCGCTTTCCCAATCGGGGTAATAGTTGATGGCAAATCGGGGACTGAGCAAAAATTCTTCGGTAAAATCCCAGTAGTGAAAACGGAGTCCGCCCGTCAAGTAAAGCTCGCCCTTGCCGATGGCGACGGAATAGGTGTCCTGCACATGGCCTGAAAAACGGCTGGTACGCATTTGGTTGTTGGTGTTGACCACCCGGAAAAGCTTCACTTCCTGGGCTGAATAAGGGAGTGAGTAGCCGGTCGAATCGCGCATTTCCCATTCATTCATCCGGTCGTCAATATCTTCAATCTGAAACTTGATTTCCCAATTCAGCAAATGGCTGTCGCTGTTGTAAGCACCTTTGTGTGAAAAGGAGAAAACGCTGGCTGCTAGTTTGTTTCGGGCATGATTCAGGAACGAACCCACGCCCAGGTTGAGAACGCTGTCGCCGTGTGATTCGGAAGCGAGGTCGCGCTCCAGCTCGTTTAGGTAATAATCGCCCAGAATGTCGTAGTTCACTTCTTCGCGGGTTTGAAAAGCGGAGGCAATCAATTTGAGGTTGAGTTGGTTGTTGGGATGGTAATTGGCCGACAGCGCACCAAGCGAGGTGGCAAACTGATCTTTTTCCTGCCCCTCAAAATAGATTCTGGTGTTGTAGGCCGTTTGAAAAGTTCCGAAAGTTGTTTCCCGTGTTTCGGGCACAAAATGATAATTGTCCCGAGCCATATTTCCCAGAAACGACAAGTCAAAACGGTCGGAAAAGTGGTAGGTCATGTAAGTTTGAATGTCGATAAAGTTGGGATCGTATTCTCCTTGTTCATCCAGGCTCCCGAGTAAATAGCGGTTGGTTTTGTAGCGGACACCTCCCGTGTAGCTCAGTTTTTTATTTTTGCTCAGGTCTTCTACATGCAGCGATCCTCCCAGCAGGCTGATGCTGGCGCTTCCGTTAAATTCTGTTGGCTTGCGGTATTTGATGTCCAGCACCGAGGCCATTTTGTCGCCATATTTGGCATCGAAACCGCCGGCCGAAAACTCAATGGTTGACACCATGTCCGAATTAATGAAACTCAGTCCTTCCTGCTGTCCGGAGCGAACCAGGAAAGGGCGGTAGATTTCAATGTCGTTCACATAAACCAGGTTCTCGTCGAAATTGCCGCCACGCACCGAATATTGCGAGCTCAACTCGTTGTTGGACGAAACGCCCGGAAGTGTTTTGATTAGGGCTTCTACGCCGCTGCCCGTAGCGTCGGGCATGTTGTTGGTGAAGTTCGGGTCAATTCGGTTCATGTTGCCGTTTCTTCCTTGCCTGCCCGAAACCTGCACCTCATCAATTTTCTCGGTATTTATGGCCATCTGAACATGGAGCTCCAGTCGGTCTTCGCGGTCAATGCGAATCGACTTTTCCTGTGTATGATAGCCAGTGTACGAAAAAACCAGAATGATTTCCTGATTGGCTGGAACACGGAGCAGGTATTTTCCCTGGCGGTCGGTCACCGTGCCAATCGGAAGGTTTTTTATCGCCACATTTGCCAGTTCTATCGGTTGGCCATCTTCTCCGGAAATGCTTCCAAAAACAGTCGCGTTGCTTCGCTGCGCAATTGATTGCAGGGAGAAGAGCAGGCTGGTCAGCAGGATTAACAAAAGTTTTCCAGGTTCCATTCGTCTATTGTTCTGTTTTAATTTTCGACAATGGTTTGCAACAAGGTAGGTTTTTCAAACTGACTTGCCAATGCATGAACTTGACCAATAAGTTAGTCTCGTTTACAACCGCTTTTTGGAAGGCTTGTTTCATGAAAAACAAAAATAATACACTTTATTGGATATCAACCCATATTAAGACTGAAAGGGTGTACGACAAAATTCCCTTTCAATAATAATTTCGTGAATCAATCCGGATTTCATGAGATAATTGTAAAGATCATATTTATTAACAACGAAAAACGCGAAAGACACAAAAAAGAGATGCGTCTTCGACGTAACTTGTCCTGCCTGTCCCGGCGAGTCCGGGAGCTTCTGACGGAACTTATCCAGCTTTTGAAGGATTGAAAATTGCAGTGCAATTTTTTTTCGTGTTTTTCGGGATTAGAGTTAATGGCTCCATATTAGTCGTTTAGTTTCCGCCTTAGGATGGGAACCAAAATTTATCAACAGGCCGAATTCCATGCCAGTTGCTTTCAGATAGTTTAAAACTTGCGCCTGATGTTCGTTTGTAAATTCTTTCACAGCCTTTATTTCCACAATTATCTTTCCATAGCAGATAAAATCAGGCTTATAAGTTTGCTGAAGTGCTTTTCCTTTATATTTCAGCTTTAACTCAAATTGGGAAGAAAAAGGTATTCCCTGCAGCAAAAATTCATTTTCAAGACACTCCTGGTACACTGCTTCCAAAAATCCACATCCTATTTCTTTGTAAACTTCAAATGCAGCCCCTTGAATCTTATAGGCTTCTTCAGCATAGAATAGTTCCATTATTATATTTTATTTTTTTTTGTGAATTTCGCGCATTTCGTTGTTTAGTATAAGAATTGGGGATTTTGTCGTATACCCGACAAAAATAATATACTTTGAGCGATACCTACTCATTCTGTTTTGAATAAATTGTGCTTAACTTTATGTCTTTAATTTTGAGAGGAAAATATGGAACGACGCGATTATCTGATTCATCAAATACAGGAAATGGGCGCTTTTTTGGCCCGGTTGATTCTTCGGCTACAGAAAAAAGAACATCAGCCTTCGGCGCATCTCAAAGCGGTGAGCGCGGAGTTGGAAAATGAATTGAGCCTGAGGTTGGATGACGTACTTTTTTTGGAAGATCAGGCTTTTTCTGATGTGCTGGAAGAGAAGTTACTGTCGGATGCGAATTTGGTGCAATTTGCTTGGTTGCTGGAACAACTGGGCGATGTGGCACTGCAGGATGAGATTTTTTTGCGCCGGCAGATGTATTACCACAAGGCCTTGGTTTTGTTGGAGTATGTTGAGCAAAAAAGTCAAAACTATTCGATGGAACGGCAACAAAAAATTGCTGATATCCGTATGAAACTGGCCGATTAGTCAGACTGCAACAAATGCAGCAATCCTTCCTCCAGCCTGAATTCAGCGACTTCTATATCTGCTTCCTTTAAGGCAGCCATAAAACCTTCGTTCATCATGCGCCCGCCCATCAGCGGAAATTCGAGCAAGGCCGGATAATTTTTTTCGTCTGATGGATTTTGAAAAAATTCGATACAGGTGCTAACCTGGGTTGAAAGGTAGATCCGGCAAGCCATGGGGCGGGCAGCGTACACCGAACAACTTCCGTCTTTAAGAAGTGGACAAGGGCTTTTGTAATTCAGTACCGATTTTTCGTCCAATGTCGATGTTGTTTTATTTTTTGAATCTGCTTGCTCTTTTATCCGCAGTATATCAGAGAAATCAAACTGGCGTTTGATATAATTTCCGAGGTAATGCAACTCATACGAGTTGGCAAAAACAGCCTGATGGCAGCAATAGTTACAGCCTTTTTTACAGTGAACCGGCCGGCCTTGGTTTTGAGCCATGGCCGATAGCGAATCAATCAGTTGGTCAATGGCCAGGTACAGTTGTTCCATCGCCCGAAACAAATCCTCTTCGTTGTAGTCATTTTTAGCAGCTTCTTTT
>JAGXIR010000003.1 GCA_024635605.1 Sunxiuqinia sp. | reverse complement strand
ATTTGCTGACCACCAAACCAAGGCAAAACATCCAAGGCTGAGTAGCACCTGGAAGATTATACTCATTTTTTCGAGTGTATATTCACGTTCTTTAAGCATGATGGTAAAACATTTAGAGTAAAATTATGCGATAAAAGTCCCGTCCGGTTACAAATAAGGACAAGACCTAAAAAATATTAAGTGATTGCCATTGAGGTATTTTCACTTAATTAATACTAATCAGACTTCTTTATTCTGACTTTGATGCTTTGTGCCGAAAGGCCTTGATGCGTTGCTCCTCACCTTTACTGCAAATCAGCAACACATTGTTTGATTCAACAACAATGTACTCACTTAGCCCTTGCACAACAACCACCTTGTCTTCAGGCACATGAATGATATTATTGGATGTTTCGTACAAATAGGCATTTTCCGACGATACGGTATCTCCCGTATAAGTGCGGCTTGACTTTTCCCACAAAGCAGTCCAGGTTCCTAAGTCGGACCAATCAAAATGGCCTTTTTGAACATAGAGATTATCAGCTTTCTCAAGCATGCTATAATCGATTGAGATATTCTCAAAGGTTGGATATACCAGGTCGATAAAGCTTTGTTCCTTATCCGTGAAATAGATATCGTTTCCATTATCAAAAACCCGGGCCATTGCAGGCATATAGGTTTCAAAAGCCCGAATAATTGTTTTAGCCGACCAGAGAAAAATACCAGCATTCCAAAGGTATTCAGGGCTTTCAAGGTAGGATTTAGCTGTTTCATGGTCGGGTTTTTCTTTAAACGCTTTCACCTTCCCAATTTCTTTATCGGAATGTTCCATTTGAATATAGCCATAGCCTGTTTCAGGCCGGTGGGGCTGAATTCCGATGGTTAAAATGGCATCCCTGTCCTTGACAAAATTCAATCCTTTTTGCAAGGTTTTTTGAAACAATTGTTTCTGTTCGATTAAATGATCCGAGGGAGTTACAATGATATTGGCGTTGGGGTTTAACTTACGAATCTTATAACTCGCATAAGCTATACATGGAGCCGTATTTCTCATTACCGGTTCCGCCAAAATATTTGACTCCGGGATCTCGGGTCCCTGTTCAAGCGCAATATCAATATACTGAGCTGAGGTCACCACAAAAATATTTCTAACGGAACAGATATCACTGAACCGGTCTATGGTATGTTGAAAGAGTGTTTTACCAGTTCCAAGCATATCGAGAAATTGCTTCGGCTTTCGTTCTGTACTGACAGGCCAAAACCGACTTCCTATTCCTCCCGCCATGATGATTACAAAGGTGTCGCTTTTCATTTCGCTCTTATTAATATTATATTTTAATTTATGAATTTACAGTGGAGTACAATTTCTGTTCCCTGCTATACCATTGGAGAACTTTCGAGATACCTTCTTCAATCTCTACCTGATGTTTCCAGCCCAATTGATGAAGTTTAGAAGGGTCTGTTAACTTACGCATGGTTCCGTCGGGCTTACTGGTATTAAAAACCAGATCCCCTTGAAAATGAACTTCTGCTTTGATTAACCGGGCCAAATCGCCAATACTTATTTCGACCCCTGTTCCAATGTTAATATGTGTATTCCGAATTTCTCCGGAATCGGCTGCTACAGGGTTCGCTTTTATAATTTCATTAAAGTCTTTGTTTTCCATGATGTACACACAGGCATCGGCCATATCTTCACTCCAAAGAAACTCGCGCATGGGGTTTCCAGTGCCCCAAATCTCGACTGAGACTTTCGGGTTTCCATCCCGGCTTGTTTTCTTAATTCCAAATGATTCAAGCAGTGCTTCAATTTCATCTGTCGAATTCAGTTCAGAAACTCCGTTCACCGGCCGTGTTTTAAAGTCCTGTCGGATAGCATCCCAATTATTTTCTTCCAGATACCTGCCTAACAATAGTTTTCGGATTAAGGCAGGAAGAACATGAGACGTTTCCAGGTCAAAATTGTCATGGGGCCCATAAAGATTAGTTGGCATGACTGAAATAAAGTTCGTCCCGTACTGGATGTTGTAGTTCTCACAGAGTTTAATACCGGCAATTTTCGCAATCGCGTAGGGTTCGTTGGTATACTCAAGCGCTGAACTCAACAGGCTGTCTTCAGTCATTGGCTGCGGGGCTTCACGCGGATAGATGCATGTACTCCCAAGAAATAAAAGCTTTTTAACGTCATTCAACCAAGCCTGATGAATCACGTTGTTTTGAATCATCAGGTTATCATAGATGAATTGTCCCCGATAGGTGTTGTTGGCCATGATTCCGCCCACCTTTGCTGCGGCCAGAAAGACACAGTCTGGTTTTTCAGTTTTGAAAAAGTTCGCTACAGCTTCTTGATTTGTTAAGTCCAACTCAGCATGTGTTCGCAAAACAAAGTTGTCGTATCCTTTCTCCTTTAAGTTTTTTAAGAGGGCGGATCCTACCAAGCCCCGATGTCCTGCGATATATATTTTACTGTTCTTGTTCATCTCTTAGTCCTATTATACTGGCACAATCCGTGCTGCATTTTTCATCATTCAAGCTATTCATTCGTGATCCGGAAGGTGCTATCTGTTTCTTTCCACGCTGGTCGTTTCGATTGTCAATCGTTACTGAACCGCTGAAAGATAAGCCTGCACCTGCCTCTGCAGGTGCAGCTCATTCTTTCAGCTTTTTTACTCAGCGTGGACTATCTTTATTCGAAGAAATTCAATATGCGGTATCCCCCATTTCGGAGGTACGACTCTTTTTGGAAGAGCTTAACATCGGATGCCATCATGTCGGCTACCAACCCTTGCAGATCATATTTCGGCTTCCATCCTAAAACCTTTTGCGATTTCGCTGGGTCACCAATCAGCAGATCAACCTCGGTAGGCCTGAAATACATTGGATCAATTTTGACGATTTCATTATCATTCGATAAAATCCGCATCCGGATGTCTTCGATAAACTCATCGCCAACCCGTTCGCGGAACCTCATTTCATCAACGCCCACCAAATAGCCAACTTCATCAACTCCTTGTCCTTTGAAGGCCACTTCCAGCCCAACTTCTCCGCAAGCCATCTTGATAAAGTCGCGAATAGATGTTGTAATACCGGTGGCAATCACATAATCATCTGGTTTATCCTGTTGCAAAACCAAGTACATGGCCCGCACATAATCTTTGGCATGACCCCAGTCGCGTTTCGAACTTAAATTGCCGAGGTAGACTTTATCGAGCATCCCCAAAGCAATTCGGGAAATAGCTCGTGTTACTTTGCGGGTCACGAATGTTTCGCCACGAATGGGTGATTCGTGGTTGAACAAGATTCCATTGCTGGCGTGCATTCCATAGGCTTCACGGTAATTTACCGTAATCCAGTAGGCGTACATTTTTGCTACCGCGTAAGGACTCCGTGGATAAAACGGCGTGCGTTCCGTTTGCGGAATTTCCTGCACCATCCCGTACAATTCGGAGGTCGATGCCTGGTAAATTCGCGTTTTGGTCAATCCCAGTAAACGTACTGCTTCCAATATTCTTAGCGTCCCAATACCATCAGCATTGGCGGTATATTCAGGCGTATCAAAGCTCACTTTTACGTGGCTCATTGCCGCCAGATTATAGATCTCATCGGGCTGAACCTCCTGAATGATTCGCGTCAAATTCAGACTATCAGTTAAATCGCCATAGTGCAAAATAAAATTGCGATTGGTCGTGTGTGGGTCTTGATACAAATGATCAATCCGATCGGTATTAAACATCGATGAACGACGTTTTAAACCGTGAACGATGTATCCTTTTTTTAGCAGGTATTCCGACAGGTAGGCTCCGTCCTGCCCGGTAACTCCAGTAATTAATGCAACTTTTGACATATCTCTCTCTTTTTTACAAATAAATAATTCATGCGATCAAAGATGCTGGTATTCACCAGTGACCCGTTCTTTATCTTCTTATCTCGTCTATTTTAGGAAAAGCTTTCATCCTGAAGTTCCTCTTTAATTCGTTGCGTCAAGCGTTACGGGATCAACTTGTAGCTGTTTGTCAACCTTGAGTTGAATCATCTCGCATGCAGATGCAGACAAGCGGACGAACCGCTAAAACACAAACTGCTTCATCCGATTTGCAATCAACTCGGGATTAAATATTTCAAGCTGTTCAGCTCTTAACTTGTCGCATAATCTGCCATGAGGAAGTTCAACATCATCATAAGTAATCACCTGGTCTTTAGGGATATCGTTTTTCAACCGACAACCACTGGCGACTCCAATTGGAAGCAAATTCTCTTTCCTGGCAGTATCATAATTCTCACATAACCCGTAGGTCATGTATTCGCCCAAGCCATCGAGTTTTGTATTGGCTTTCAGGTCGATTTTTGCGGCAGCTACCACTTCAACCATGGGCCCGCCAGTTGGTGCCAAGGTCGCATCGCCAAACAAAACAGCTCTTGCAACGGTTAATGGCACCTCGAAATGGCAAAGATGATAAGGTGTGTAAAACAAATACAACGGGCCTTCGCCCAACTTATACAAATTAAGGTAATGCTGCTGGATTGGGTCGTCATGCGTTCCGAGCACGAATACTCCCGGCCCCGGCTGAGCTCCTACTACGTAATCAACAATTCCCGGACCTTCCAGTAATTGATCGAGCGGATAAAGTTGGTGCACCACGTCATGCAATGGAGCGCCTGAAGGAACTGTAGGGCCATACATGCCACGCTTGGCAACTCGCATGCCGGTTCCGTTGGCTACAATAGCTTGTTCAAATGAGATCTTGGTTCCATCAGCAAACGAGGTAACCATCGAAGGATTTTGTCCCCACTTTTTTGCAAAGCCTTCCTGTGTTGTTGGATTTCTGTAAGGATCATGAAGCCCCTTGATGTTTCCGCACAAAACCGGCTTAACACCAATGGATTTGACAAAACGATACAAGTTCATTTCAACACCAGGCTGGTCTCCATCGGCAAAGGTCAGAACAACTCCGGCCTCATCGGCATATTTTTTCAGAATTGGTCCAATGGTGCCATCCACTTCAGCATTCATCATGACCACATGTTTTTTGTGCTCAAACGCTTTTAAGATCAGATGAGCACTGTACTCGATGGTTCCGGTGACTTCAATAATAGCATCGATACCGTCTGCCTCACAAATCAACTCCGGCTGTTCCGTAACACTTACTTTGCCTTTTCTTATATTATCTTCTAAATCAGACCGTTTATCAACCACTTTGATATCTTCAACCCCTGATTCTTCGTAGGCCTTGATTGCTTTTGAAATCGTGCGGTTTGAAATGGCCACCAACTCCATTCCAGGAACTGATTTACATATTTGAATAGCAATGCCACGACCCATAAATCCGGCGCCAATCATCCCGACCCGGATTGGGTTCTTATCTTCATGCCTTTTTTGCAGGGCTTTATCGACTATAATCATGTTGTTGGTTTTTTAAGGTAATACTGATTCATCAAAATCCGGATGTTGCCTATCTTTCTCCGAAATTACAGTTGCTTCCAATGGCCAGTCAATTTTCAGTTTTGGATCATTAAATCGTATACCTGCTTCAGCTCCCGGAGTATAAAATTCGGTCACCAAATAAGTCACTTCGGCATCGTCTGTCAGAGTAATAAAACCATGAGCAAATTTCTCCGGCACATAGAGCATCTTGTAATTGGTGTCGCTCAACTCAATCCCAAACCATCGAAGGTAGGTTGGAGAGTCTTTCCGCAAATCCACAATCACATCATAAATGGCGCCTTTTGTGCAGCGTATCAGTTTGGTTTCTTCATGCGGATGTTTTTGATAATGCATTCCACGAAGGGTTCCCTTCGTTTTGCTGAAAGATGTATTGGCCTGCACCACATGGCCATTCAGCCCATGTTCTTCCATTTCCTGTTTACACCAGGAGCGTCCAAAAAAACCTCTTTCGTCAGTCAGTTGGTTTATTTCAATAATAAAGGCTCCTTTTAATTCTGTTTCAATAAATTTCATATCCTAATTAATTACCAAGTCCATGATAAGTTTTCATCCAGATGCCCATTCTCCTGCAGCCCGGCAAGCAACTTGAGCCGCATGTATTTTGATTCTCTGAACTTTGGATCCTTTAGGCCTATTTCCGATAAGGACTTGTAGATTTCTTCAATGCTTGTCTTCAAGTCAAAGACAGGTTGATGGTTTGGGGCCAGTTTTTCGAAAAGATCAAAATTAACGTTGTAGGATCGCTTATCCGGCGGGGCATCCTCATTAACTGTGACCTTACATCCGGGAACTATTTCTCCCACGGCTTCGGCCAATTCCTTTACCTGGTAATTCCATTTATTACTGCCTGTATTAACAGCCAGAAATTTTCCTCCGTTCGATTGTTCCCGACTAATGGCCCATTCGATTGCCCTGGCCATATCCAATACGTTAATCAAAGGCCTCCAAGGAGTTCCGTCGCTTAAAATATTAATCTCCTTTGCTACGACAGCACCAGCCACAAAATCGTTGAGCACCAAATCCAGTCTTACCCGGCTACTCATCCCGCAGGCAGTTGCAAATCGAAGGCAAGTAACGGTAAACGTATCATTAGCCAGTGGTTCCAGCTCTTTTTCAGTAAAAACCTTTGAACGCGCATAAGCAGTCAACGGATTCAGGCTGTCTTTTTCTGTTTTGGCGTCACCATCAGCTGAACCATACATGCTGCAACTTGAAGCAAAAACGAATGATTTAACTCCCGCTTCCCTCGCCTGTCCGGCAATTCGAACACACGATCGGTAGTTAACCTCAAGCGTTACTTCTTCGTACTTGGCACCCATCGGGTCATTTGAAATCGCTGCCAAATAAACAACGGCATCAACACCGTTCAGCAGTTCAGCAGGAAAGTGCCGCACATCTCCAATGATTTGTTTGTTCAGTTTCACTTCAGGAATAAACTCCGTGCCAGTTAGCTGGTTGGCAAAATAGCCAATATCAAAGCCAATTAATTCGGCATCAGGATAAGTTGATCTTAATTGTGCGACTACTCCGGGGCCAACATAGCCCATGTTCCCAATAATTAATATTTTCATTGCTCTATACTTAGTTGATGATCTGTTTTAATGTCTTTCTATTCCCAAATTTTCCATGGCGCCTTCCCTGCTGCCCACAGTTCTTCGAGTTTATGTTTGTCATTCAGCGAATCCATGGGATGCCAAAATCCTCTGTGCTTATATGCTGCCAGTTTGCCTTGATCGGCTATTCTCTCCAAAGGATCCCGTTCCCAAATCGTTTGGTCTCCTTCTATAAAATCAAAAGCCTTGGGTTCAACAACAAAAAAACCACCATTGATCCAAGCTGTCTCGTGCCCGTTTCCCTCTGGTTTTTCTGTAAAGTTTTTTATCTTATCTGATTCGTCCGATAAACTGAATGCACCAAAGCGACCGGGTGGCCGTATTGCCGAAAGCGTCACATAGGCATCCTGCTGTTTGTGAAATTCAATCAATTCATTGATATTGACATTCGAAACGCCATCGCCATAGGTCAGTAAAAATGGTTCATCACCAACATAATCTTTAACTCTCTTGATCCGACCGCCGGTCATGGTTTCCTGCCCCGTATCAATGAGCGTAATCTTCCAAGGCTCCGAGTGGTTCTTGTGGTACGTGGTTGTATTCCCAACCAGATCGATCGTGACATCGGAACGGTATCGCACATAGTTGGAAAAGAATTCTTTGATTACATGTCCCTTATAACCACACAAAATAATAAACTCATTATGCCCGTATTGTGAGTAAATTTTCATGATGTGCCAAATGATTGGCCGATCACCAATTTCAACCATTGGTTTGGGCTTAATCGAAGTTTCTTCGGAAAGCCTCGTTCCAAGGCCCCCGGCTAATATCAATACTTTCATTTACTAATAAATTTTGGGATTTTGATTGGAAATGATTTGCTCAGATAGGTCTATCGGCTGATCCAATTGAATCAGGTTATAGAAAATAGCGAATTGAACTCACACGTATTTAATCCAGTGCGCTAACTGCTTGCAAACATTCAACATCTTCTATGGCGATCTCACTGTGAACGCAGTAGCCTAAACTTTCAAAGCGTAAAACAATCCGACTCTTTCCCCGAATCTCAACGATCTCACCCTCAATATCCTTCAACAATCCTCGTTTAATTTTCACCACCGTACCTTTCGATATTCTCTCCCGGGTCACATTAATTTGATCATTGAAGTTGCTTACGAAAATCTTCAAATTCTGAATTTGATTTTCAGGAATTGAAGCTGCTTTCCCGCCAAATGCGACATAGCTAACAGCACCTGTATTGTTTAGCACATCGAAATATTCTTTGTTGCTCACTTTAACGAACAGATATCCCCGTAACAAAGGTTCTTCGATAACTTTTACGCGATCGCTCCATTTCTTTTTCTCAACTTTAAGAGGCAAATAGCTTTCAACGCCCCTTCTGTTCAAATCCAGATGTAATTTTTTTTCGTATCTCGATCTGGTATATAAAGCATACCAATTATAAGAAGAATTAATGTGTGTCATAATCTGAAATTTTAATTTTCTATCCCGCCAATCCAATAAAAATATGGATCATCAACTCACTCAATACTATCAGGCTGATACAGCTTCGCTCTTTGCCTCCCATTTCTCTCTGGGAACATCGATTTTGAAAACCTGTATTTATCGAACGTTGAAACTATCGCTCAGCCTGTTTTCAATCTTTTTTTTGAACATCCAAAAAAACCAGCTTTCATCTTTTTTGTCACCAAGCCCCTGCGGTTATTTTGTTTTCTCAAATATCCAACGATAAGCCTGATAAAACAATGGGTAATTTCACGTAAATCCCTTGAATCCCTTTGATT
>JAGXIR010000051.1 GCA_024635605.1 Sunxiuqinia sp. | reverse complement strand
TTCGTGTTCGGGGACTTTTATGGTGTAGCCAGCGCCCAAGAGTGCCTGGCTAAACATGCTGGCATCATACGAATCCTGCATAATATCGCCTGAAGCCGAAATAAGCAAGGTGCCGTAAATATCAAAAATGACGGCCTTGATTGTTTCGTCTTTCCGAAAACCAGCTGTCGCGCCGGTTGGTTGAACAGGCATTGGTTGCAGCTGTTTCAGAAAGGGTTCGAGTTTTTTCAGAAAGGATGTTTCCATAGCACAAAATATTTTCTGTTTTTTTGCTTCATCAAATTAGCGTTCGTTCTTGAAATAACAACACTTTGCTACAACAGGGGTTCATATCTTTACAATTGGATAAGATAAGAGGCGAAAAGCGTTCTTTGAGATTCCATCACGCCTACAGCTCGACCCATCGCTGTCCCGGACTTGTCCACCACCAAGGCGGACTGCTCCACTGCGCAGGTGGAACGAAATTCCAGATCCTGAATTGAGTTAGGAAAGAAGATCCGGGAGTTAGTTGCAGCCCGAAACCAAGTCCTGTTTCACTTGCCTTCCAGCCGGGAATGCACGAATGGCAGGGCTGTAACCTTGCCATTCGTGCATTTGTGGGCCAACTCAAAAAATTAGTTTATAACTCAGGTTGGGAATGCTGATGCCAGTATATTGCGTGTCGATGGTCTGGGTATTCAGGTTATAGTAGTCGGTGTCGAACTCTTCGGTGCCCAACACATTGATGACCTTCAGCGACCACTCCGATGAGTGCCTGGCTTTATTGATCCGGTAGGAAATGGTAAACGAGACGATGGGCTGGTCATTGAATCGCTCCTCGAAAGCCTGCTTGCCTTCGGTTTCGGCATACACAACATCCTTTGCGGCCAGCGATGCTTCGAGGTTAACTGGTTCTTTGCGGTTGCCGCCTAAGTAGTTCAAACGAATATTGGCACTCAGCACTTTGTTGTTGTCGCGCCCAAGCATCCACTCTTTGCCGGCCAGCGCGTTCATCACATAATTCCGGTTAAAGCGGGTATTGCGCTCTACGCCATCGGCAGCGGTGTATTTCGAGTCGAACAGTGAACCGGTGATCAGGTAGTAAAATCCGATTTTCATAAAATGTTCAAGGGTGAAGTCCAAACCCATATTTTTTCCCGAACCTTCATTGATGAGGGCTTCGTTGAAAAACATTTCCTGCTCAAAGTTAAGGGTGGACACATAGTTGGAAGGCGAAACGGGCACATTAGTGAGGTGCTGGTAGTAGGGCTCTACGCTGAAACGCAGGTGGTCATTAATCCTCCAGTTGTACGCCAGCACATAATGGTGCGACTGCATCAGATCCAGGTTTTTGTTAGGATGTTGACCGTCCAGTTCCACAAAATATACCGGCAACTGCTCAATGCGGCTGTGCAGGCCATAGGCAAGGGCCAGACTTTGGGTGGGGGTGAGCTGATAATGAAGTCCCAGGCGGGGCTCAATGGAGTAGTTGTCATTCAATAGAAATACCTGGGTATTCAAGCCGGCATTCAAAGTCAGTTGTGGGTGTAATTTGATTTTTGACTGGCCATAAAACTGAAGCAAGCCAGTTTTGTCAGACGCTTCGGAAAGCGTTTCAAGTGGCGCAGCTTCCTGCATCGACTGCTCCACGTGAATGCGATACCCCAGGCTGCTGTATTTCATTCCTGCACGCAAGCTGTTTCCTTTGCCAAAATGGTGATCCAGATCCGACTGCAAGGTGTAGCGCCATACCCGGTTGTCAATATCCGACTGGGGCCTCTCCGTGAGATCATAAGCGACGCGATCCTCTTTATGCGATATTCCGTTGCCGGTAGCCGACAGGGTGGTGTTGAGAAATGTTTTCCTGCCCATCCTTAATTGTTGCGACAGTCCGGTCGCAAACAGGTAAAGTTTGGTGTCCGAATTGTCACGGTCGGCATCCATCTCCCAGTCGGTGCTGTCTGCGGCATCCATCTCTTGTCCGTCGACAGCACCAATACCCCACAGTGTAAAAGTACCTGCTCGTTTCGTTGGAAAACTTGTTTTGAAAGCCAGGTCCTGGTATTTGAGGATGCCGGTATTGTCGGGCAACAGCGGGGCGATTAATGCCATGGTAGAATTGCGGTAGTTCATCAGGTAGCTTGCCTTTTTTCCTTTTTTGAAGGGGCCTTCGGTTGAAAAATCTACGCCGATGATGCCTGCTTGCAGGGTATATTGGCGTTGATCGGGATTGCCGGTTCGCATCTTGATATCGAACACGCCCGAACTGGCGTTGCCGTACTCAGCCGGAAAGGCACCGGTGTAAAAATCGCTGTTGGCCATCATCTGACTGCTGAGAGCTGTGAGCAGTCCACCACCAGCTACCGTCAGGTTGGCAAAGTGGTTGGGGTTTGGCACTTCCACACCCTCTATCTGCCACAACAGGCCGTCGGGATTGTTTCCCCTGACAGAGATCCCGTTGCTGCTGACCGATGGTGCCGCCACCCCTGCAAAAGAGGTCGCGAGGCGCGCCGGATCGTCCATTCCACCAGCGTAGCGCTGGGTCTCTTCCACCGTAAACTGTCGGCTGCTTAGGGTAGTCATCGAATTGAGCGGCTGGTCTTTGCGCACCGTCACCAGGACTTCATCCAGTTCAGTTAACTTAGGGGTTAACCGAATGTCGATCCGGAGCGGATTTCCGGAGGTAACCATTAACTCGTTGAGCAGGTAGGGTTCGTACCCGATCATGGTGACTTGAATATCGCAACGGCCCACCGGCACTTTTTGCAGCGTAAATGCACCGTCCGTATTGGAGATGGTTCCGATGGTAGGATCGGATCCGACCAAAATGATGTTGGCGAATGGAAGCGGCTCACGCGTCAGTTCATCGAAAATGGTGCCGTGAACAGGTTGCGTAATTGTTTGTGAAAACAGGTTGCCGCAGAAAAGGATCATTGTCAGAAAGGTCAAAAATAAAGTTTTCATGGTGGTATGAATTAATTGATTGTTGATGAATTGGAAATTTGGTTGAAAAACAGGCTTCGGTTGTTGAGTACCAGTGAAGCGGATAAAACCACCAGCAGCCCGGTTTGGATTACTTTGCTCATCGGGTGGGTGGCGAATAGTTCGTTGAAAAATCCTGCTGAGATATGAAATACGATGGGAAGGAGCATATTCCGATTCGTTTTATAATAGAGCCAGTTCATGATCAGTACAAAGGGCACCAGGCTCACCACAAAATTGATGGAATAAATCAGTCCTGATTCGACCAGATTGCTGTGATAATAGTCGTTGATAAATGACAAGGGAAAGTGCCAGAACGCCCAGAAAAAAGCGAATAGTAAAGAGGCCGTAAATAAGTTGAAACGCGAGCGCAAACAATCGGTCCCGTACGAATGCCAGGCCAGCTCTTCGAGTAGGGGAGCGACAACCAGCAGCAACCAAACCGGAAAAATGCCGGAACTAAAGCTGAAAGAACCCCTGAGTTGAAACTGATCAATCGGGTATCCAAAGAACAGGGAAATGGCCTGAGCGGCAAGGATACTGACCAGCATTAGAAAAACGGTGATCAGCAGGTACTGCGGTTTAATTGTTTTGAAATTGAAAAAACGCCCCATGAAATCTTTCCTCAAGGTTTGATTTGGGAAAATGAACCAGAGGGCGATCAGGACGGGAGCCAGTAATCCTGCAAAGCTGAAGAGGCTGATGCCCCATTTCATTTCACGGGTATATGGGGTCAGGTGACTGATATATGCACTGATCAGCCAAAGCCCCCATGGGATGATGGTAGCCAGGGTGTAAAACGCGAAAGGCCTTTGATAAGCCTTAATAATTTCGGTGGTTTGTAATTGTGCTTTCATTTGTAAAATTGATTCGTTTGAATTTTTTAACAAATGAAGGGCAAAGCGACAGGCCAATCGCCCAAGCGTATAACTTCGGACTTTTTAGGAGTGCGAACCTACAGGTCGGTACTTTAAAAGCGTTGAAGCATAAAGGATTAAGTTGAAATGGCCAATGCCATTTTTTTGAAAGTATAGATTTACAGAGTGGATTTTTGAGCGCTTGTTTGAGCCATGTATTGCGAGGGCGTCCTGTCTTTATGCTTTTTGAAGATGCTGTTGAAGGAAGATTTTGAATTGAATCCCGAATCGAGCGCATGGGCCAGAATACTGAACCGGTTGTTTTGAGAGGCCCGGTGAATGAATTCTTCAATTCGGTATTTATTCACAAAATCGTGAAAATTAACTTGTTCCCGCTGGTTGATGATTTGCGACAGTTGGTTGGGTGACATATTGAGGTTCCTGGCCAAATCGCTTAGCGTGAGTTTTGGATCAAGAAAAGGCTTTTCAAGGCTCATAAAATCCAGCAGCTTCTGTTGTCCTTCCACCAACGATTCTTCATTCAATCCTGATTTTTTGTATTTCGTACCCGGCAAAGACAGCGTAGATTTGACCTCTTCCACATTGTGGGTAAACATATCCTGGTGTCGAATTCCGAAATAGCCAATATAGAAGATGAATACGATGATCAGGGTATAAAAAATATAATCGGCGTTAAATGAAAACGACACTTCAAACACCTCGCGCGTGACAATAATGATCGTGACCGTCAAAAAGATGATGCCGATGGCCCAGATGCAATAGCGCAACCAGTCGAGGTTAATGCCCTCTTCGTAAGAGAAGTTATCGTCAATTTGACGCTTATGTTTCCAGGTGAGCCTGTAGGCGAGTATGGAATAGCTAAGCCCCGACACGACAAAACCAATCAGCAAGATCGATGAAAACAGGCCAAAATCATCAATCTCCCCCCGGTCAACCATTCGTTTCTGTTCAATGGTGTAGAAGAAAAAGAATTTCGCCATATACAGATAGGCCGCGGCTACTGGCACAAAATGCAGATAATCAACTCGTCGGATTTTGCTGTCGTCACGCAGTGAATACAAGGTGTATAGATAGAGCATCGGGCCATGCAGCAATGGGAAAGGTGCTGTCACGCCAATCAGGTGTGGATACTGATCCCACAATCCGAGATGATACAGGTAGTACCCCAACAGATGAATGCCCATCATGGCAAGCCAAGCCGCCAAAATCCGGTCGGTCAGCGCGTTGTTCTTCTTAGTCAACAGTAGAAATACGATGAAAAACGACATGAAAATACCGGAAGTGAAAATTGCATCCATAGAATTCACGTTTGTGTTGTAAAAATATCCAATTCAGATGATTCTGTTCCGCATCGTCAGCATATTTTTTTGGGAAATACAGCCAAAATCAATCTTGTCGCTCTGTTTTGTAGGTCATCATTGAAAAACATTGGTCTGAAAAAATGAAAGAAATGGAGCTCAAAAAAGCATGGAAGTTTCGAAAGAGGCTACAAGATCTCCCGGATTTCCTTCAATAAAGTCTTGGTTTTGTCTGTGCTGAGGCCGAGCGGAGCCAGCAGTTCCGGATCGTCCAACAGTTGCCGGCAAGTAACGATGTGGCGTTCCATCAGGTTTTGCTTTTGGCTTTTGCTGAGGTTTTTCAGCACGGTAATCGGGTAAATCTTTTCGCGGTCAATCAAGTCTTTCAGTCCATTGCCCAGCGGATAATCCCAGCTTAAGAGTTTTAGCCCGCTGCATGTGCCGTAATCAGTCGCGTCGGAGGTAAAACGGGTGTTGGTCACCACCCAGCCATGAAAGCTAAAACCAGCATATTCGGGCATTTCTTTTCGCTTGCGGATCAGGTCGTCGACCCGGGCGCGGATATAAAGCGGCACTTTCACGTTTTGGATCCGTTCGGCCGTTTGCCCGTATTTGCATTCCACAAAGTGCAGTTGCTTGTCTTGAGTGGCAACCACATCCACTTCATGGGTAACACAATGGCCCTGTAAGGTTTGGCCAACTTCAACCGAATAGCCCATTCGATGCATAATGTGACCCACAAAATGTTCAAAGGGATAACCCGTGGGCCCCAGCTCCATCATGCCTTGTTTGAGTTTGTAGCGCGAGGCGACTTGGTTTTTCTTTTTTCGTAACAGGGTGAATGCCCGCGAGTAAATCTGTTTCGTGCTCACGCCATCGTAAATCCACGCCTGAATGTCGCTGGTCACCTGCTGAATGATGTCCTCTTCGGCGCCGGCATTTCGCAACGAACGAATGAGTTTTTCAACGGCAAAAGGCTCCTGTTCGCCTGACGCCTTTCTGATCAAAATATTGTTGAGGGCTTTCTTTTCCATGAATTTTCGATGTCTGTGGATGTTTTTTCGACTTCTTAAAGATAGCTGAAAAAGCGCAAATAAAAGCGATTAGGCAGAAAACTCACAAACCGGATGAGCCTGTTTGTCCATTGATGGCGACTTGGGCATTTGTGCTTTTTTTTCGGTTACGTTCCTTCAAATTCAGGCTACTCCATTGGCGAAACCGAATTTCGGATTCCCATTTATGAGTATCCTGATTATGATTTTACGCCCACGAAGTCCATGACCAAACTGGAGGTTGATTAACGCGCAACTACAGGGTGCCATTCATCAGGGCATAAGCTATAGCCAGCTTAAAGCGGTAAAGCGAATAGCTGGCCCCGCTGACCGCGTCGAGCTCGTCAAGACTTTGCTCTTCCAGCAAGGCCTTTTCGTAGATGGGATAGGCAATGGCCGGAGTTGTGCCGGTGATGCTCATTTCTTTGCAGTATGCTTCATTTCCTTGTTTTCCGTGGCCGTCCTGGTGAATTTCATCGTAGTCGAGCCGAATGATCTTACCCGCCTTTACTTCAAACTCCACCACATGTTTGTAGTCGTAATCGTCGGCGGGCGATTCGCCCCGGTATCGGCCATCCGCAAGGTCGAGCGCCGCTGCAGGCAGCCCGGTTTCACGAATCATCTCCGGATAGCGTACTTTCACACTATCAATGTGCGAGCGTTCAATCATCAAATGAATTGTTGCCAGTTGGTAAATCACTTTTTGGTCATGGTGGTCTTGTGCGCGAAGTGCTGGAATTTGTGAGACGAGTAGGAAAATGATCAGTGCGTTTTTCATCTTTCGTGAGTTTGATTTTCTGGTTCGTTATTCATCAAGACAAAGCAAGGCATATTTACCCCTAAACTGGCTTTTTTTCGACAAGCGTATTCACTCGTCCGGCAAGTTGTATTCTCTGATCTGTATTTAACCGTTTTCAACGGTTTCCCTTTGTTTTTAAGTTCGTTTTTATCCCAGAAAACTTGTTGACACATGGACAGGCTGATATTTAAAACTTAGATCACCTTCAGATTCTAGTACCGAAAACAATCGGGGTGTTAAATGGCTTAAGCGTCGGGCTTCGATAATTCTTTCCAACAAATTTCGTTCAGTTAGTGAGTTCAGTTCTTTTTTATATTTTTGAGTCGCTTTTAAAAAT
>JAGXIR010000050.1 GCA_024635605.1 Sunxiuqinia sp. | reverse complement strand
GAAGCTTGCCATACTTTAAACGCTCTAAGAAACGAGTTAAATTTTGGTCTATGATAATTCGATCATCTAGACTTTAGTTTAACTCCTAAATTTTGATTAAATGAGAATACTTTGGGTTATACATGATGTACTTGAGCAATTTCTTCCCTACGTGGTTAAAGGAAAGCCATCTACTGGAGGATCTTGGATTACGCCTTTATTTAATTCGCTTTGTAATAATGAATCCATTAAGTTAGGGGTGATTAGTCCAATCGTAAATGGTCAATATTTTAAGAAACATACTGAAGAGGCAATCTTTTATTCAATTCCCATTAAACAAAGTGATAATCAGAGAAGGATGAGACAGCCAACTATCGGGTTCTATCTAAAAGTAATTGATGACTTTAAGCCTGATATTGTTCACTTCCATGGCACGGAAAAAAATTTTGGCTTGCTACGAGAACATGTTAAAAACACTATTCCAATAGTAGGTTCTATTCAAGGAATTATAAATAGTTATTTACCATATCTATATATGGCTTCGAGTGATGTTAAATACACTAGGAGCAGATCACTTAAGAACTGGTTGGGTAAAGGTGGAATTACTTCTATGAAGAAAAAATGGGAGACCTATAGCAAAATCGAATGTGAGATCTTCCTTCAAAATCAATACTTTATTGGCCGGACCCTTTGGGACAAATCTCAAGCGTATTCATTGAATCCAAAGTTAAACTATTTCCATGCTGAAGAATTATTGAGAGAACCATTTTATACTACCGATTGGGATATTAATCAATGCGAACCGCATTCAATATTCATCTCATCGGGTGCTTATCCAATAAAAGGGCTGCATGTCTTAATTCGGGCCATTAATATCCTAAAAGGAAAATATCCCAAAATGAAAGTATATGTGCCTCTTTTTCAGGGAGGGGGAAAGCCTAAAGTTAAAGATTATCTATTGGGGGACGATTATCCTATCTATATTCGTTCACTAATTTTAAAGTTTAAGCTTCAAGAGAATTTTATTCCATTAAAACGCTTGAGCGCTGTCGAAATGGCAAATCAGTTCGCTCAGTCGCATGTATTTGTGTTACCATCCTTCATCGAAAATAGCCCTAATTCTCTTGGGGAAGCGATGATGGTTGGAACACCCACTATCACTTCTTTCGCAGGAGGTGTTGGTTCAATTATTGAAAATGAAAAAAGTTCGCTTCTATTCCCTATTGGCGATTTTAGAACACTTGCATATCAGATTGACAGGATATTTTCAGACAAGAGTTTGGCAATAAAATTAAGTCAACAAGCGAAACAAGTTGCTGATAGGCGTCATGATATTGAAATCACGACAAGGCAGTACATTGATATTTACAAACAAATTATTATACGACACCATGAAAGTTCTTCATCTGTTTAACGAAATAAACTATTCCGGTGCGGAGATCATGTATGCGAGTTCAGCTCATCTCTTTCAGGGATATGGAATTGATATGTATGCATTTAGTACGGGTTCCCAGTTTGGCAATTTTATATCTGAATTCGAAAAAAACAATATTGCAATTTACCATCGCCCGATTAAGTCAGGCATCAATATCTCCTTTAAAACGCTGAAGTTTTATCTGGACTTTTACCGGTTCCTAAAAAAGGAAGAAATTAAGGTATTGCATATTCATCGAAGTGATTTGTATATGGTCGCGTCAGTAGCCCGCATAGCGCGCGTTAGGACCATAAAAACTATGCATAATGTGTTTCGGCATAGAAAGTATACTTATGTCTATGGTTACCTTCAAAGACTGATCGCTAGAAAATTTTTGAAGGTAACATTTCATACGATTGGCAAAAGTGTTTATGAAAATGAATTAAATTACTACCATAACCCATCAGTTCGGATTAATAATTGGTTTAATGCGGATCAATTCTATCCGGTACGAACGGTGAATGAGAAAATGGCCATTAGAGAAAAGTTGGGAATAGCAAAGGATACTTTTGTGATGATTTCAGTTGGAGGATGTTCTTCTGTCAAGAATCACTCAGATATTCTTCGGGCTTTGGATGCATTACCTAATAAGGATGTATCGTATCTTTATTTGCATCTAGGGACAGGTCCAATGGAATGCGAAGAAAAGGCGTTTTCACAATCTTTGGGCTTGCAAGAAAAAGTGCGTTTCATTGGAAATAAACGAAATGTCCGGGAGTATTTGGTAGCATCGGATGTTTATTTAATGCCGTCTCGCTTTGAGGGACTAAGTATCTCGAGCCTTGAAGCCATGGCCTCTGGATTACCATCAGTACTGTATAACTCCGTTGGACTGCGTGATCTAATTAATAACGACGACAACGGCTTTCTTATTGAACCTGACTATAAAACTCTTGCCTCAAAAATCCTTTTCTTCAAAGAGAATCCCGGCATAGGACGAAAAATGGCTGATCAAGCCATTAAACTGTCAAATTCTGAATATTCAATGTCGCAAAGTGTTTCCAGATTAGTCCAATTATATCAAGGGACTTTGTAAGTTTTTAGATTTTTTTCTTTGCTGGTTTTCAATAGAGTTAATAGGGACAGAGAGGTTTGCTGAAAAAGAAATGGTACTAAATAATCTGAATGATGACAAATAGCAAGAGTTTTATAAATAAGATAATCCCTTTTACAGTGCTGCCGATTGCCGTTTTCTCGGTACAGCAATATACTTCCTTTCCTATAGGTAACACTGCTTTTTGGTGGATGGTACAAGCGATTATTCTAATTGTGTTTTTTTGGAGCGTACGTTATTGCTATCTTAGTTCCCAAGATAAACAAGCTATTTTGTTTGTAAAATTGTATTTGTTATGGAATCTTTTCAGTATTGCTAGAGGTCCGTTTTGGGCGGAACACTATTGGGACTATAAGAACCTAATTACAATGTCGATGCAACTGTTAGTTCCAATCGTCACCTATATCGCGTTAAATCCCGATCGGGTACAAGACATTCTATCTTTTTTTGTAAAATACACCTTACCTTTTGCAGTACTCGTTTTTCCTTTCTTGTCGATTGGCTCATGGGGCTGGTATTTGTTTCCCATCAGTTTACTGATGCTTTTCTTCCCAACTTTGCCAACTCGTTGGAAAATCGTTGTTCTGCTGATAACCTTGGTTGTTCCTCTCGGAGATTTAGGGGCCAGAAGCAACATGATTAAGTACGGAACGCCTGTCATCCTCCTATTTGCTTTTTACAGTACACGTCACTTTGCCTTATCAGGTCAATTGATGAAAATTGCACAAAAGGTGCTGATTGTGATGCCTTTGGTATTTCTTGTTCTCGCTGTTTCTGGCATTTTTGAGATATTCAAGATGGACGAGTACATCGAAGGTGATTATGTAGAAACAAGAAAGAGCAGTGAAGGAGAGGTCGTGGAAGAAAACTTGACGGTTGACACGCGTACTTTTTTATATGCTGAAGTTTTACGATCGGCCCAAAAATACAATTATTGGTTAATTGGGCGAAGTCCGGCCAGAGGGAACGAAACGATTGCCTTTGCAAACTTGTCTGAAATAACGGGAAGAGAAGAAAGAATAAAGAATGAAGCGGGAATATTGAATGTTTTCACTTGGACAGGTGTTATCGGTGTTATCCTGTTTCTCTTGGTCTTTTATAAAGCATCTTTTTTAGCAGTTTATCATTCAAATAACATTTATAGTAAGCTAATTGGTCTCTTTGTTGCTTTTCACTGGGCTTATTCCTGGGCAGAAAATTACCAGGGATTTGACATGAACAACTTCGTACTCTGGCTAATGATTGGGATGAGTTTTTCCACCTCTTTTCGAAAAATGAATGACGCAGAAATCAAGTTGTGGGTATGGGGTATTTTCGACAAAAGAGTGAAGTTGAGATTTGAAAAATTTTCTCAAGGAAAGTTTGCGAATAGCATTCAATGAATAAGTAACTGATTAAAAGATGAAATTTAATTACAAGATAGCAGCATTAATAACCTGCCATAATCGGCGGGAAAAAACACTGCGCTGTTTACAGTCTCTGTTTCAGGCCTCACTAAAGCCTGATTATAAGCTGGATGTTTACCTGGTAGATGACGGTTCAACAGATGGAACCGGGGAGGCGATAAGAAATAGTTTTTCCGAAGTCAATGTTATCCAGGGTGACGGTAGCCTTTTTTGGAACCAGGGTATGCGGTTAGCATGGAATTCAGCGAGCAAGAGTGGGGATTATGATTTTTATCTATGGCTTAACGATGATACGATGCTAGATCTATTTGCTTTAGACGAATTGCTAAATTGCTATCAGGAAGCTTCCGAAAAGGAGCGAAGTGCAGCGGTGGTCGTTGGAGCCTGTCAATCATCTGCTGGCAGCAATGAATTTTCTTATGGGGGAAGTACCGAAGACGGACCGGTTATACCAAACGGGGATATACAGATTTGCAGGTACATAAATGGAAATGCGGTTTTGATTCCACAAATGATTTATGAAAAACTGGGTAATTTGTCTCCAGACTATACCCATGGGATGGGGGACTTCGACTATGGCCTGAGAGCCATAAATGAAGGATTTGTTTGCTGTACGACAAATAAATACATTGCGACATGTCCGAGAAATGAGGGTGTGGCTGCTTGGTGTAATCCCCAAACACCTATTTTGAAACGGTGGCAGTTGATGAACTCTCCCAAAGGACTTAATTTAAAAGAATATAATACCTTTCGCAGAAAGTTTTGGGGATGGAGGTGGATTGTTTTTGCGATTAAGGCTTATTTGAAGATCTTATTTCCATCATTCTATTCCTCTTTAAAAGTATCAAAAAAGTAATGACTATGCTTGCTCCAATTTGTCTTTTTACATACAATCGACTGCTTGAGACTCAGCAGACTATCGAGGCTTTGAAAAACAATTTTCTGGCTTCCAAAAGTGAGTTGTTTATTTTTTCTGATGGCGCCAAAGATGATACTTCTAAGCCGAAAGTAGATGAAGTTAGAAAGTACGTCCAGACAGTTTCTGGGTTTAAAAGAGTTTCACTAATTAAGGCAGACCAGAATAAAGGGTTAGCTAGTTCCATTATTTCAGGTGTGTCAGAGATTATTGAGAAGTATGGAAAGGTCATTGTAGTTGAAGATGATTTGATAACGACAAGGAATTTTCTGGATTTTATGAACCAGGCTTTGACTTATTATAGAAATGAACGTTCAATACAATCTGTAAGCGGTTTTTCACTTGATTTGGAAATGGTTGATCTTGAGAGTGATGTATATTTTCAAATGAGGCCATTCTCTTGGGGGTGGGCGACGTGGTCAGATAGGTGGGATCACGCTATTTTTGATAAACAACGATTGAGAATTGAAATAAAACGAAATGGTTCAATTCTTAAAAAGTTCAAGGACTCATGTGGGGCAGATATGGCAAAGATGTTTTTGAACTCCATTAACGACCAGAATGACTCATGGTATGTTAGATGGGCATATGACCATCTAAAAAACAATACTTTCTCAGTATATCCTTCAATTTCGTTTGTGTCAAATATAGGGTTTGGAGAGTCAGGAACACATTGTAGGGGGATAAATTCGTTTAGCTATAAAATTTCAAAGGATGATAGAAGGGACTTTAATTTTGTCCGATTTTCCTTTCCTCCGAAGGTTGAGACAAGGAAGTTTTTAAATTACTTTTCTATTCGTCACAAAGTATCTGTTCGGCTAAAACTATTAGGTACAAGTTCTGGAAGAGAACAGTTGCTGTCCGAGATTAAGTTAAAGCTTAATAAGTTATGATTAGATTTCTTAAAAAATTACGTGATATCTACTTAGCCCGTATTCTGTGGGGCAAGTATAAAATAGGTAAGAATTTTCATGCTGGAAGAGGAGTTTTCCTTTGGGCAAGAAATTCGATACAGATTGGAGACAATTTTTACATCGGCAAATATTCTATTATTGAGTGTGATGCAGAAATTGGAAACCATGTGATTTTAGCGAATCATGTTTCTCTTATAGGTCGGTACGATCATAATTATCAGCAGCTTGGAGTTCCTATCCGGCTGGCGAGCCAAATTTCAGATAGAGATTATAACTGGAAAGGAGTGGCTCAAAAGATTGTCATCGAGGATGATGTTTGGATTGGTCTGGGAGCTATTATCTTGTCAGGAGTAACCATCGGCTCGGGTAGCATTATCGCTGCAGGGTCTGTCGTGACAAAGGATGTAGAACCCTATTCTATCTATGCGGGAAACCCCGCTAAAAGAATCCGCTCACGATTTGATTCAGATGCACAACTGAAGGAGCACATTCGGCTTTATAAGTCGTTATATAGCCATCGATAACAGCTAATTCGGCATACACTGATCGGTGACCAGGGAGTTAGTTCTCTCTTTCCCATGTTAAGATTAAACACAGTACCGGTTTTTAATGGACAGTCAATTTATTTCAGCAAGAGCACTTCAGCCAGGAAAGACTGTTTGTTTAAAGCTTATGATTTTCCTTTTAACATCTTGCCAAAACTTTTTTTGGTACAATTACTTTTCACGCTATGAACACCATACATACCTTAGGATTTACCGTCCTTTCGGACCAGTTAGATGCGATACCGATTCACTCGGAGCAATGCCGTGTGATGAACACGATCAGCCCGAATTCGTATGGCGTAAGCACGAAAGATTCGATATTTGAAAAGGCTTTGAAAACATCAGACTATTTGGTTTTGGATGGTGTTTATTTTGCTTTTTCATCCTTGATGCTTCAAGGCAAGAACATTAAGCGCAACCAGGGACCCGACGTTTTTTATCATTTTATTGATCGCCTGAATAAACAGGGTGATAAGGCTTTCTTTCTGGGTTCGTCGGAAAGCACCCTTCAGAAAATAAAAAGCCGGGCGAAAAACGAATACCCAAACATTACTGTTGAGACGCATTCACCACCCTTCAAACCCGAATTTTCGGCGGAAGAAAATGCAGTAATGGTCGAAAAGATCAATGCATTTGCACCCGATATCCTGTTTGTTGGCATGACTTGCCCCAAGCAGGAAAAATGGGCCATTGAGCATCGCGACCAGCTTAAGGCAAGCCTTGTGATCTGCATTGGGAATGTTTTCGACTGGTTTGCCGGCACACAGAAAGCTATTCATCCCATCTGGTTTAAACTAAGAATAGGCTGGTTGGTGCGCATTTTTCTGCGACCGGAGGTATTTAAACGAAATATAGGAAACCAGATGCTGTTTTTCTGGCACGTGATTTTGATATTCTTTAAAATTAAAAAATATGATACAAGGAGCAATTATTGGATTAGGTAAGATGGGATTGTCTCATGCAGCCATTGTAGGAGCACACCCACAGGTGGAGCTTGCAGCGGTATGTGATACATCATCCCTCGTTCTGAATGCCTTTAAAAAGTTCAGTCAAATAAGGACTTACAGTGACTACACTAAAATGTTGGATGGTGAAAATCTGGATTTTGTGATCGTCGCTACACCCACCCGTTTTCACTACCCAATTGTCAAATACGCATTGGAGAAAGGAATTCATACCTTCTGTGAAAAGCCATTTAGCTTGAGAGTTCAGGAAGGGAATGAACTGGTGGAGATCGCTCTCCAAAAGAAACTCGTCAACCAGGTTGGCTACCACAATCATTTCATTGGGACCTTCCGTGAATTGAAGCGATTGTTACAAGCCGGAGTGTTGGGTGAACTGACTCATTTCTCGGGGGAAGCTTATGGGCCGGTAGTTACCCGCGAAAAAGGCGCAACCTGGCGTTCGAAACCGGAAGAAGGCGGTGGCTGCCTTTATGATTACGCTTCACATGTCTTGAATTTGATTCAGGAAATTGTAGGCAGACCTACTAAACTAAATGGCTTATTGCTGAAAAACTTTTACTCCAACGGGGTTGAAGATGCTGTGTATGCTTTGCTCACCTTAGATGGAGGAACCAGCGGGACTTTATCCGTGAATTGGAGTGATGAAACGTATCGGAAGATGTCAACTTCAATCACGGTTCAAGGAAAAAAAGGCAAAATTATTTGCGATGCCACCGAACTGAAGATTTACCTGAAAGAACCGTCGTTGCTGGAAAAACTGGATAAGGGCTGGACCATCAAATACATTACCGATCTGGCCATTCCGGTGGATTTTTATCTCCGTGGAGAAGAATACAGCGCTCAAATTGACTATTTTATTGACTGTATTGTCAATAAGAATCAGTCGCAACACAACACATTTGAGCAGGGACTGTACACGGATAAAATTATTGAGATGTTTATTGATCACGCTAAAAACAACGTAACCCATGGATAAAGTACTATTTGGAGATAATCAATTCTTTGCGGTGAACCATTCATCCGACGAAAAGTCTCGTGCCCAAGCCATTCAGTTTAAAGATGACGCGGCGATTATTCGCGTGTTGGATCAGGCGCTCGATGCCGGAATTAATACGTTCATGTGTACTACACACGACCGGATCGGGAACATTTGCAACCACATGCGGGCTAATCCTTCAAAATATGCCGATTTCAATATTTTCCCCTGCATGCCCTACGCCCATAAATATGCCAATGCGGTCACCGAACTTGGTATTGCAGGAACCATTAAACAATATGTGCCAGGAAATGTCTTTAGTACCTTTGCCAAAGGTGGAGTCGCGTTTTTGAACAAGGATTTTATCAAGTTGATGAAGCTTTTAATTGATGCCGAAATGAAGATGTTCAACGGGATCAATACGCCGGTAATCTTTATTCAAAATGTGCTGGTGGATATGATTTTAGGCTTGAAGATGTATGAAGTGTTTCAGGAGTATGATGCCTATATCCGGAAAAAATATAACGCCGAGCCGGGCTATATCACGATGAATATGCCAGCCCTGCTGGATGCGCTGAACTCATTGGGCATTGAAAATCCTGTTATTTGCAGCTCGATCAATAAGATTGGGTTTCGAATGAGTGGCGGAATCGAATTGTATGAGAAATACCTGAACGAAAAACAGTTTCGTCCGATTGCCATGCAGGTATTGGCTGCCGGTGCCTTGCGGCCAAAAGAGGCGATTGAATATTTGGGACAATTCCCACAAATCGAGTCGGTCTTATTTGGCGCTTCAAGCAAGTCGCATATACAGGAAACCAAAGATTTGATTGAGAAAAATTTGATGTCCGGGCCTAACGGGGAAAAGTCTAAAGCACAATTGCTAAACGATCAAGCAGCGGTGAAGAGTTAGGATAGCCTTTTTTGGTTGTCTATTTGCAACCGTCAAAAGCCGGACAGGATCTTGGAAAGGATAAACCACCCTGTCATTCGCAAGCGAATGCCACCCCTCCTTGGAAAAAGGAGGGGAAAGGGCGTATCTCCCGGAGGTTTGGAGCTAAAAGCAAGCGGGATGTCACTGCCGCAAATTCTCCTCCTTACAAAGGAGGAGTACTCCCGGTTTACCGGGAGGGAGGTGGTTGGAACCTGTTTCTTTTTTAGTTTGATGCTGAGCTATTATTGTGTCCGTTTGGCCTTTACTTCTCCAATAGCCTCAATGATGTCCTGGAGATATTCAAATACCCATCGGTTTTCAAAGTGGAGTACTTCGATCCCAAGGGAGTTAAAAAAAGAATCACGTTCCCGGTCTTTTTCTTCGGCTACAGGGCTGGCATGGAATTCGCCATCCAGTTCAATTCCCAGTTTTATTTCCGGACAATAGAAATCCAGGATATGGTTGCCAACAGCATGTTGTCGACGGAATTTCAGTCCTGCAACCTGTCTGTTCTTTAAAATCTTCCAGAGTGTTGCTTCGGCTGAGGTGGAATGGTTTCGCAACCTTTTGCGGAAATCCTTTAGGTAAGCGTGATTGTATAGTTTTACCATTTTTTGTTTCAAGTTCGGACAAATTCCCAAAAAGAGCAAATTTTAAATTAAAGCAATCCATTCCGAATAGATAGAACCCACCGTGTCTTTAAAAGTTCCAACCACCTCCCCCTGCGCTACGCTTGGGTACTCCTTCCCGAAGCGAGTTCGGGACAGGCTCTTAAAAAGGAGGAGAATTTGCGGCAGTGGCATCCTGCTTGCTTTTAGCTTCATACCTCCGCGAGTTGAGCCCTTTCTCCTCCTTTCCAAGGAGGAGTACCCCGAGACTTCGGGGGGAGGTGGTTTGTCCTTACAAAGGAGGAGTACTCCCGGTTTACCGGGGGGGAGAGGTGGTTGGGCTTATTTCTCTTCCTCTTTCACTGCGTTGATTTGGGGTGAAACCGTTAGCGGGTTGAACCAACCTGGAAGGTTTCCAAACACCTTTCAGGTTTCAGCATGCAAATGCCACAGACGATCGGTTAGCGACAGAGGCACAAGAGTACTAACAGGAGCAATCAGAAACACCGAACAAGAAATAAGGAAGTAGGTAGTGGCCAGTCGCAGTTGGCAGTAGTGAGCAGAGAATAGTCGCAGTGGGTAGAAAGTAGTCCATGGGTGTCCCTTTGGTCGCAAGCTGCAAGCTTCAAGCCGCAAGATTATAATCGCAACTGCCGGATTCCCTTCTCCCACAAAAACTTGCGGTGACCCCTAATAACCAATCCCCAATTTTAAAAACCACCCTTGGCAGAAATTTAATTCCCGCCAAGGGTGGTTCCATATAATAAGCAGGCTACTTACATGATCACAATCTTTTCCTGGAAGATTTGTCTTTTAGAGATCAGCTTGATGATGTAGGTTCCTTTGTTGAGATGCGACAGGTTGAGGCGTTCTTGCAGATTCCCGAACGAACCGGAGACCAACTTCTTGCTTACCAGGTTTCCGGTCATGCTGAACAGAAACAGTTCGCAATCATCGGAGCTCAGATTGTTCGCGCGAATACTAACTTGCCCATCCGATGGATTCGGGTAAACCATCACATCCAGGGCGTTTGCCGTTGGGTCAAACCCGGTGTTGACACCATTACCCATCACAATGTTGTTTGCCACCACGTAATCTTCGAAGGGCTCCATCTCATCTCCCGACACATCGAAAATCGGCGTGGTGCCTCTGCTATAGCTCACGATGATTTCGTCCTCGTATTCATACTCGTATTCCAGATCCAGGTAGATGTCATTGCCGCTGATGGTTACGTACTGAACTTTGTTGCCATCACTCAGAATAAAATCGGAGTAAATTTGCGAACTCTTTAAGTTGGCGGTTTTCAGCGGTTCGCTGTAAGACAGGATAATCCGCCTCGGGTTATTATTTTTCACTTCCCCTTCCACAATTTTTCCATTGATTACGATGTTGATGGTGATGTAAGCGATTGCGGATAAGGGCTCTACGCCATTATCCGTCACTTCTACTTCAAGAACAATGGTTTCAGAAGTACTCATCTGAATCGCATCAGTAGCGTAAAGTCCGCCCGTTGCAGGATCAATGGTGAATGCTCCTTCTTCGTTGCCCGACAGAATGGAAAAAGTCAATCCTTGTTCCAGATCAGGATCAGCTGCAATTACCTGCCCAATCATATCTCCCAACTTGTTATTCTTCCGAATCTCAAAGCTTTGATCATAAATCACCGGACTTTGGTTGACCAATGCGGGAGTGATGAGGATGGTGACAATGGCATCCGCCGAAAGCGGAAATTGGTGGTCGTCAGTGGCTTGAGCAACAAAGGTTAAGGTTTCGTTGGTGTTGGCGGAAATTGCCTGATTGGCAAAGATTTCTCCGGTTTCGGGATTCAGTTTGAAAAAGCCCGCTTCGTTGCCTTGCACGATCGAATAGCTTAGTTTTTGACCGGCGTCTGGATCTGAAGCGATAAGTTGTCCAATCAATGTATTGCTGGCCATGTCACCATCAATTTCAAAAAACTGATCGGCAATCACCGGACTTTGGTTAAGCTGAATGCCTTTGATGTTGATCGTCGCTGTGGCACTGGCAGTCAATGGCTCAGTAGCGTTATCTTTCACCTCGATCGTTAAAACAACCGTTTGGTCAGTTGTGGTGATGAAATCAGCTGCCGCATGAATCTCACCACTTTCCGGGTTGATTTTGAACAAGTCTGCTTCATTTCCACCAGTGATGGTATAAGTCAATAGCTGGCCGGCATCGGGGTCAGACGCCAGGAGCTTTCCAATCAAATTATTCACTTCAAAATTACCTTCAATCTCAACGGTCAGGTTTTGTGCGACAGGACTTTGGTTGATCTCGGCAATTTTTAGGCTGATAATGGTGATGTTGGCTTGTGCTGACAGAGGATTCTCCCCATTGTCGGTGACTTGAACCACCAATGAAAAAGATTGGTCGATGGTTGCGGAAATCGTTGCGTTGGCAAAAACTTCCCCGGTTTCCGGATTAATTTTGAACACCCCGGCTTCATTCCCCTGGACAATAGCATAAGTCAGTTGCTGGTTCGCGTCGGGATCGGAGGCTGCTACCTTCAAGATGAAATCATTGATCTGAATTTCACTTTTCAGTTCAACGGTCTGGTCGGCAATCACCGGACTTTGATTGAGCTGAATTCCTGTGATACTGATCGTCGCTGTGGCACTGGCAGTCAATGGCTCAGTGGCGTTGTCCGTCACATCGATCGTTAAAACAACCGTTTGGTCAGTTGTGCTGATAAAGTCAGCAGCCGCGCGAATTTCTCCACTTTCCGGGTTGATTTTGAACAAGCCTTCTTCATTTCCACCAGTGATGGTATAAGTCAATAGCTGACCGGCATCCGGATCAGATGCCAGGACCTTTCCAATCAAATCATTCACTTCAAAATTACCAATCACTTCCACCGTCAGGTTTTGTGAAACCGGCTGGTGGTTAATTTCGGGAATTTTTAAGCTGATGATGGTGATGTCGGCTTGCGCTGATAATGGGTTTTCTGCATTGTCGGTTGCTTGAACAACAAGAGCAAATGCTTGGTCGATCGAAGCGGAAATTGATGCGTTGGCCAAGATCTCTCCGGTTACCGGATTAATTTTGAATAGCCCGGCTTCATTTCCTTGAACAATGGCATACGTCAGTTGCTGATCCGAATCGGGATCAGAAGCCACGACCTGAAGAATGAAATCATTGATCTGAATTTCTTCGTTCAGTTGGACGATCTGGTCTTCGATGACCGGACTTTGATTGAGCTGAATTCCTGTGATATTGATTGTTGCTGTGGCACTGGCAGTCAATGGCTCAGTGGCGTTGTCCGTCACATCGATCGTTAAAACAACCGTTTGGTCAGTTGTGCCGATAAAATCAGCTGCCGCATGAATCTCACCAGTTTCCGCGTTGATGTTGAACAAGCCTGCTGTGTTTCCACCGGTGATGGTATAGCTCAATTGCTGTCCGGCATCCGGATCAGAGGCGACAATCTTTCCAATCAGCTCATTCACTTTAAAATTACCAGCTACGTTCACCGTCAGGTTTTGTGCAACCGGACTTTGATTCACCTCAACGGCCTGAATAGTAATCGTTACATTCGCGCTGGCAGACAGTGGCTCCTGATGGTTATCGGTAACGTGTACCAGCAGGGTGATCGTTTGATCAGCGTTTGCCGGAATGTTGGTATTGGCAAAAATCTCCCCGGTTTCCGGATCAATTTTGAACAGGCCTTCAGTGTTTCCTGCTGTTAGGACATAGCTAACTGCTTGAGCTGAATCGGGATCGCTTGCTGCAATTTTTCCAATGAGGTCATTGACAGCCTTTGGTTCTGCAATATTGAATGATTGCGCCTGGATGATAGGGCTTTGATTGGGCTCGATTTTAACCCGATTATAAAGCTCACTGATTTCTG
>JAGXIR010000049.1 GCA_024635605.1 Sunxiuqinia sp. | reverse complement strand
TATCAGGATCGTTTTAAGGTGATTCCGGAAAGGAAAAATCTGAAAGAGGTGTTGGACCGGGAAACAATTGATGAAGTTATTTATTGTAAGACCGATTATAACCATGATGAGATCACCCGTTTCATTCTCGAATGTGCCGAGGTGGGTATTAGCTTTCATCACTACACGGGAATGATTTCGAAAGTACAGGGAAAACGAATAAGGAGTTCAAGTTTTTCATTAATCAACCAGTTGCCGTTTGTGACTTACATGACCACACCTGACAACTATGCTGGTTTGAAAATAAAAAGTGTATTCGATTTTTTCTTTAGCTTAATCGTCATTCTGCTGGTTTCACCCATTTTTATCCTGATTGCAATTGCCATTAAACTGGATGACGGAGGTCCGGTATTCTTTAAACAAGAGCGGGTAGGTCTCAACGGACGTCGTTTCTATTGTTATAAGTTTCGTACGATGGTGGCCGATGCCGAAGCGCTGAAAGCTTCGTTGATGGGACAAAACGAGCAGGAAGGGCCGGTTTTCAAAATCACCATGGATCCAAGGGTGACGAAGGTAGGGCGTTTTTTGCGAAGAACTTCGTTGGATGAACTCCCCCAGTTTTACAATGTCGTTCGGGGTGAAATGTCAGTTGTCGGACCACGTCCGCCAATCCCTTCTGAAGTTGAGAAATACAAACGCTGGCAAATACGCCGGTTAAGCATGAAACCAGGAATAACCTGTATTTGGCAGGTGTCAGGGCGCAACGATATTGCTTTTGAAGAGTGGATGAAATTGGACATGCAATACATCGACAACTGGTCGCTTGCTCAGGATGCCTTACTGATTTTAAAAACCGTGAAAGTGATTCTGGTCGGAACAGGAAAATAGTTTTGCAACAGATTCAAATAGAAAACAAAGATTTAAATAACTAAAAATCAATAACAAATTAACACGACAAATATGATATTTCCAATTGAAAATAAGAGAAGTTTCTTTATGCTTTTAGCCCTGACAGTCTTGCTGTCGTCTTGTGTTTCCAAACGAAATTCCTATTTTCTACGCGATTTTAAGCAAGATATTGATGCCAGTAAAGTGCAGCAGGCTGATAAGGATTATGTGGTGAAAACAAATGACAACCTGTACGTTAGTGTTAAAACCATCAACCCGGAAATCAACGCGATGTTTTCGCAAAGCGAGGGAGGTCTGGGCTCAGGAAACATGTACACCTCGCAGGCCGGGCAACACATTTATGGTTATCAGGTCGATAATCAAGGAGACATAACATTGCCGGTTATTGGCGCGGTTCACGTGGCAGGGCGCACATTGAAGGAAACCAAGGAGCAAATCCAACTGCGTTCCGATGAGTATTTGAAAGATGCCGATATTCAGGTGAGGTTGCTCAATTTTAAAGTTAGCGTTCTGGGTGAGGTTCGATCGCCCGGGGTTTACTATAACTACAACAATACGCTAACGGTGCTGGAAGCCATTGGGATGGCCCAGGGAACAACTGATTACGCTAAGATCAAAGATATTTTGGTCGTACGCCAGGGAGAAGATGCGGTGCAACCGTTTTTACTCGACCTTACAGAGAAAGATATTTTGGCATCAGAGGCCTTCTATCTTCAATCGAACGATGTCGTTTTTGTACGGCCTCAAAAATTGAAGAATGTGAGATTGAATGCTTCGTATTATACGATTGGAGCATCTACGCTCACGACCATTATGCTGATTATTAATTTCCTCTGGGGCTAGGGCCAGAGTGGAGTTGATAAGCGTAATGGCAATTTTTAATCATTTAAGTAAAGATTTTATCTATGAAAACAATGGAAGAATTCTCCAAGTCGTTGGAGAGAGAGGATATGCTTTCGATCAAGAAGTTTTTCCATAAGCTGAAACGCAATTGGTATTGGTTTATGATCGTGGGCATTATTGGCGGAGCTGGAGGCTATTTGTTAACTCAAATCACGGCTCCTTCGTATGAGCTCAACAGCCTGTTTTTAATCAAGAAAAAGGATAACGCACAAGTCCAACTGGATTTACCATTTTCCCAAGCGATGGGAGGAAATATCAACCTGCTGAATCACATCGGCATTTTAACTTCTCATTCGATTAACCGGCAAGTGCTTGAAAACCTCGATTGGACAACAAGCTGGTACGAAAAATTGCTTTTGAGGGAGGATGAGATGTATGGAAACGAGCCGTTCGAGATCCTGTACGATCGCGAAGCGATGAATTTAGAGGGAATCCCCATTCACGTACAGATGCTCGATACAAGCACTTTTCGCGTTGAGGTGAAAGGCACGAAAATGATCTATGGGAGAGAAGTGGACATTGAATTTACCCAAAAAGGAAAGTTCGGTGAGCTTTTCGCGAATGACTATTTCAATTTCACCCTTTATCCCGAATCGGCTAAACGCGGGAATCAGTATTTTTTCACCTTCAATGATTTTGAGAGCCAGGTGAAAAGCTATATGAATAAATTGGTGATTGAAGAACCCGAGGATAAAGCAGATCTGATTTATCTGTCTTTGGTTGACAATGTTCCACAAAAGGGAGCCGATTACCTTAATGAATTGAGCCGGGTTTATCTGGCTTATGAGTTGAGAGAGAAAAACCATACATCGGCGACCACCATCGACTTTATTGATTCACAACTCAAGGATGTGATCGATACCCTTCAGGTAGCGGGTAATAAGTTTACCTCCTTCCGGTCACAAAATCAAATTGTGGATATCGGTCAGGAAGGTGGAATTATTGTTCAGAAACTGGTTGATCTGGACAAGGAACGTTCCATGGCACAGTCGCATTTGGATTACTACCGCAACCTGCAAAAATATTTGAGTGATACCGAAAAAATGAAGGAAGTGGTTGCACCATCTGTTGTAGGCATTGTTGATGAATCGCTGAACAATCTGGTGACCCAGCTAAGTGATCTTTACCGACAACGTGAAATCTATTCCTATACTGTTCAGGAAAAGAACCCCAAGTTAATTCTGGTGAATAACCAGATTGAAAGCGTCAAGCGGAGCCTGCAGGAGAATCTGAAAAACTTGATAAACAATGCTATTGTGCAAATACAGGGGCTTGACCGCCGGGTTGATCAGGTAAATCGCCAGTTGTCGGCCCACCCCAAAACGGAGCAGCAAATGATGAATATGCAGCGGATGTATGATCTGAATAATGAGTTGTACACATTTTTGCTGAAAAAGCGTGCCGAAGCGGCAATTACCCACGCCTCCAATGTATCGGATACCGAAGTGCTGGATCAGGCCAGGCCTGAGCTTGCCAAGTTGATGGGACCGTACGTGACCATCAATGTTGCCGGAGGTGTCTTGGCTGGATTGTTTCTGCCGTTTATGGTGATTATGCTGGCTACCTATTTTTATGATCGGATTAAATCGGCCGAAGATATTGAAGAGTATACCGATATACCGGTTGTTGGGAATATCGTTAACACTGGAATCGGAAGCGAATATTTGGCAGCCATCGATAATCCCCGATCGGCCATTGCCGAATCATTCAGAGAGTTGCGAACCAATCTTCAGTTTATTGCTCCGAAGCTTAAAAACAAGAGCCATGTTATCGGTATTAACTCTGTGATTCCGGGCGAGGGAAAGTCCTTTACTGCGGCCAACCTGGCTTCCATGATCGCACTGAATAACAAACGTGTACTACTGGTCGACTGTGACTTGCGCAAACCCAGTTTACACAACCGGCTGAAATATAAAAACAAAGAAGGTTTAAGTACCTATCTGACAGATTTTAGTTCTTTCGAAGATATTTTTAGACAAACACGGGTGGAAAACCTGCAATTTGTTTCGGCAGGACCCATTCCTCCTAATCCTTCGGAACTCTTGGAGAATGGTAAGTTTGACGAATTGATCGAACGATGCCGTGAGCTTTTTGACTACATTATTTTTGACAATCCACCTTTGTCGCTGGTTTCTGATGGAATCATTATTGGTCAGAAAGTAGATATTAATTTGTTTATCACCCGACAAGACTTTAGTAAGAAAAATGAAGTAAGATTCATCGATCATGTGAACAAGAAAAAATCAATGAAGAATGCCGGAATTATTTTGAACGACATTCACTTGTCAAAGCATGCACACGTAGGAGCTTATGGGGCTGATTACAGCCACCGAAAAAATAGTAGTTATTACTACTTTGATTCCAGCCCTAGTTACACTGGATGATTTCTTTACTTGAACAAAACAAGGTGGCCTTCGGGCTGCCTTGTTTTAATTTCATTCAAAACAGAAGAAAATAACAGTTACCCACACCGTACGTTGGTTTGTGTAATAGAGAAAAAATAGACACTTTTATGATTATTGCCGTTGATTTTGATGGAACCATTGTAGAGCACCGGTACCCAAAAATTGGTAAAGAACTGCCATTTGCGACCCTCACCCTGAAGAAACTTCAGGAACGAGGACACCGATTGATTTTGTGGACCTACCGGGAAGGCAAATTTCTGGAAGAAGCCGTGCAGTTTTGTCAATCGAAAGGCGTGGAGCTTTACGCCGTAAATAAAAGTTTCCCCGAAGAAAAGTTCGATCAAAGTACTCCTCGAAAAATTCATGCCGATTTATTTATTGATGATCGGAACATTGGTGGGTTGCCCGAGTGGGGTCTGATCTTTCAAATGATCACTAAAATGTCTGACCGATAATTAACTTTTTTTGATAGCATGTTAGTCGTGGACCTGACTAACTTTACACCGAAAAGCCTGCAATCCTCGTGCAGGCTTTTTTTATGGTGCGATCCGAACCATTTTAAAAATTTCGTTTCAGGAATTCGTAGGCATTTTCACGCATAAAGCGGTCTACAATATCCGAGGCTTTGATTTTGTTGAATTCTTTCAGATCTCTGGCAGTTTCCGAATTCAGAAAGTTGAACGCGTGCTTTTCCAGGTAGCTGTCAAACAATGGCATATCTTCTGCCGTCCAGAACCCATTCAGCGGATTTATCATGCCGTCGTAGTCGGAGCCAATGCTTTGAATGCCCCATGCGAACAGGTTGTGGCGATTCAGTACTTCGGCGATGTGTTCAATCTGGTTCCAAATTAGCTTCGATTTGTGAAAAAGCATTTTCCGGCGGTTCAAAAACGGGCCGGTTTTCTTTAGCTCATACTTACTTCCCACCCGACGTTCGTCGAACTGAATACCAAAAATACCTCCCGATTGCGCGATTCTCACAATTTCGTCGTCGTAGAAATTGATGTCGTTCGACTGAAATTTTCCGTAGTTAAAAAGGTCATCTTCGATCAGTTGATTATGCGAACGAAATCCAGTGACGGCGCCATGACTAACCACCAGCGGGATGACTTCGTTCGGATGTTCCAGTTTCAGAAAATGATAGTATTCTTCGCGTGCCTGGACACTCATGTGTTTCAGGTCGATCAACACCCGCTTGCCATTTTGCTTATCAAGCAATTTGCGAAGCACTTTCCAGCCCAAATCGGTAAACCCTGTATTCATTCCATCACTTTGGTCGCAAAGCTTGCTGACTACGCCATGTAAACTTTGTGCATGACCAACCAGTTCGTTGCCAAAATGATGGGTCAGCCCCATAAAGAACACCGGGTGGTCCCATTGTTTTATCTTGTCCACATTGGCCATCACTTCGGCAGGATCAGCCGTTTTGCCCATGCGCTGAAGTCCGCAGTTAAAAACGTGGGCCCCTTCGATGGTCAATAACACATAGACGGTGCGAATGTCAGTTTCGGGATTGGCTTCAATTTCCGAAAAACAGTTGACCAGTTTGTACTGGTGCCATTGCCCGTCCATCTTTACTTTTTTCCCGTCCATCTGCCGGTAGAACCCGTATTCCAGCTCCAAATCATCAAAGTAATTGTCCATCTCCTGCACATGATCAATGCGCTTTTTCCCCATTCCAGTCACCAGGTTGCCGATCAGGTCGCCGGGCAGTTTGGTGCCGAGCTTGTTCATGACAAAACCTTTTTCGAGTCCACATAGCGATACGACAATCACGTGTGCCCCACCTTTGGTCAGACTGGTAAAATCTGCCTGCCGGAACTTGGTGAGTGTGGTGGTAATGTTGGCCAGCTTGTCAAGTAGTGACGGAGCATCGGCATACCAAATGCTGTCTTGCCGGTTGCGGTTCGGATTATTGAACCCCGGTTTGCGGTTGAAACTGTTGCCCATGGGCTTGATGGCGGGGTGGGTGTGCAAATCGATAAATTGTGCTTCCATAAGTTTGAAGTTTTAAAGGTTCTCAGCAATTAAAATTGAAGGGCTCATTAGCCACGCGGATGATCTGCTCCGGAACGAAGCTCGGGCAAAGGTTGGATTTTGGTTGAAAGGAACTACGCAGGTGATTTTGCGTAAGATGATTCAAGTTAAGAAATTTGACGGTGAAAATCAATAGGATGCCAAGGACTCTTTTTTGATGGGGGGATTGACTGGTAGCTGGCATGCGCCGGCATCTATGCTCGGTGGCCCAAAACATCCGCTTGATGCATCAAAACGATTACCCGTCTTCATCTCAACTATTCCTGTTTCCGTACGAAAGGACGTACCAGTTTTTCAATCCCTAATTTTTGAAAGCGACGAAGGCCCTGAGCCTGAGCCTGTGCCTATTCTTTCCGTCTTCGCGCCTTTGCGTTCAAATCTTACGGCTCCCATTCCATGATTAACCCCCAATTATCCAAATCTGATGACATTTCTGTGACATCTTATGATATCATGTGATCATTGTTTGACAGTGAGCTTACATCTGTGCCTTTACTTTGTATCAGAAACAATTAGGAATAGAAACACTTAAAACTCAAAGCAATGAAAACAACAAGAACAATGACACTGATGGTTATCGCTTTTTTTATGATGACCGGCCTTTCGTTCGCAGGAGAAACAGCTGCAAGTATGGCCAAAAAAGAACTGGTACAGGAAATCACAGAAGTCTTTAAAAAAGACATTAAGGATTGGAACAACTACTTTTACCAAAACGACATCAACAAGTTGGACGAGAAAGTGAAAATTTGTTTTATCGTGAATGGAGATCAGTCCCTGAGCTTAATCCGGCTGAGCAGCAAGGATGGTCGTGCCAAGGACTATGTGAAGCATGTCTTCAAAACTCAGAAAATGGAAGCTGACAAGGTGCTTGTGGGGGAGGCCTATGTCATTCATTTGGCACTTAGCTACGAAGCCATGTAGTTATACCGGCAGCATTTCGAATTGATTTTGTTTTTAAATATCTTGTACCCAAAGTTGACGACATCATGACCAACAAATTTTTAATCGCTTGTTTTTTGATTCTGACAGCCTTTAGTTCCCCGGAGTTAAAGGCTGCGGATTGGAAATCGCTCATCAGCCTGAACGGAAGTTGGCATTTTACGGTTGGAGATGATCCTGCCTGGGCCGATCCGTCAACCGATATACGCGACTGGGATATGATTCAGGCACCCCGGGCATGGGAACATTATTACGAGGGATACAATGGTTATGGCTGGTACCGGAAAAATTTCAGTTTGAACTGGATTCCCGAAACCGGAATGGTTCACCTCTTTTTGGGTTACATCGACGATGCCGATGAAGTTTTTGTCAATGGTCACAAAGTGGGGCAAAGCGGACGTTTTCATCCCAGCTACAAAACAGCTTACGATCAGGAGCGACACTACTTGGTGCCGGTTTCCCTGCTCAATAATACCAAGAATGTCATTGCCGTTCGTGTGCTCGACGAAGGCCGAGACGGCGGTATGATCCGGGCCGATAAATTTGGACTGTATTATGATCGTGACCAGGCCCAAATGGCTTTTGATTTGAGTGGTACGTGGAAGTTTACCACCGATGATTTTGGCGATATGCACAACCCGCAAACCAGCGACGAACAGTGGGACGACCTTTATGTGCCATTGAAATGGGAAAGTCAGGGATATGCCGATTATGATGGCCGGGCCTGGTATCGCAAACGATTTTCGCTACCCGAAACCCTGAAGGGTGAAGAGCTCTACCTGGTGTTGGGAAAAATTGATGATTTTGATGAAGTTTACCTGAACGGGTATAAAATTGGTCAGGTGGAAGAACTGGATGCCTATTCCCGCTTTCAGCGGAGCAATGCCTATTCGCTTTACCGGATCTATAAAATTCCATCCAATTTACTGAAAAGTAAGAACCTGCTTTCAGTTGAAGTGGAAGATACTTTTCAGGATGGTGGAATTTATGAAGGACCTGTTGGAATCATGAAAGAAAACGATGTCCGGGAGTTTCGGGAAAAAATTCGATGGCAGGACCAAAACTGGGGTTGGAATTCATTTATTCGTGAACTGATCCGCTTATTCGACTAGCTATGAAAACACGAAACACAGTCAAGTGGGTTGGGAGCTTGGTGGTGCTGATGATGATGGCTCACGCTACGCTTGCTATTGAACCCGATGAGAAAGATTTGCGGGGGCTGTGGAAGTTCCGCATTGGCGACCGGAGTGAATGGGCGTTGCCGCAATACGATGACACCGACTGGGATAAGATCCGGGTGCCGGCGCGCTGGGAGAACGAAGGTTTCCGGGGATACGACGGTTATGCCTGGTATCGCACCCGCTTTTCGCTCGGAACAGACCTGAAAAATAAAAAACTGACCCTGGAGCTGGGCTATATCGACGATGTGGATGAAGTGTTTATCAATGGGACTAAGATTGGTCAAACCGGCTCCTTTTCGCCGCGCTATGCTACCGCGTACAACGCTTTACGCAGATACGAAATTCCACCCAGCTTGATCCGGTTTGGTGAAGAAAACATCCTGGCAGTGCGGGTTTACGACAGCCAACTTGAAGGGGGAATAGTTTCGGGAAACGTCCGGATCTATTCGACAGGCGTGTTGCCTCCCTTTCATCAGGACTTGACCGGAACCTGGTTGTTTAACAAAGGAAAGACATTTAATGAGCAGGATCACCGGTCCATTCAGGTGCCCGGCGCCTGGGAAAACCAGGGATACAACAATTATGATGGCTATGCGGTGTACACCCGAAAAATCCGGGTTTCCGAAGCCATCGCCTCCCAGCGGCTGGTGCTGCTTGCCGGCCGGATTGATGATGCTGACCGCGTGTACATCAATGGCGAATTTATCGGCGAAACAGGAGACTATAACCGACGAGGATCCTTTGAGTCGCACCGCGAATTCAGGAATTACTTTATTCCGCCCCATGTGTTTAAAGCAGGCGAAGACAATATTTTGGAGATCAGGGTGTACGATTCGGGTGGTTTTGGCGGGATACAAGAAGGCCCGGTTGGGTTGATGACCCAGGATCAGTTTCGTGCGTACTGGAAATCGAAACGAAGAAATTAGTTTTTTGCAAATAGTTTTTCACGATTAGATTTAGCGTTTAGTTTGAATGGCAGGTCCGCAACGGTCTGCCATTCTTCGTTGCCAAGTCCACTCGATTTAGGAAATCGAACGTCGAAATAGATAACAGGAGATTATTGGCAAAGCCCTGGGTGGAGTGAAACGGAACCCGGGGTTGAATGGTGCGTAGATGGGCAAGGCGCAATCACAAGGTATTTGAATGCTCCCAGCCGGCATCCCTGCCCGGCCTTTTTTGACGGGTGCCGCATAGCAAAACGTTTGTTTATTCTCGATGCTTCTTTGTCCTCATGCCGGACGGGCACATCCTTTTTCATTGATAAAAAGGATGCAAAAATCTAGTCAAAGTGATCCTTCTCCCCGCGTCAGGATTTTTTTCTTTCCGGCGCACCACTCCGGATACCCGCCAACGCCGGCCCGGGCGACTTTGACGGCCTGCGCTGCTTTCACCTTAGGGTGAAGTGGGGGACTTAAGGATAGAAACTTTTCCGTTGGGTTCTATCCTCTGGTTCTTAGAAAAAAGTCCAGATCAAGGGAGGATCAAAACTCATAGATTTGTGTATAAGGGTAGATTTTCAAGCTATCCTTATACACAAATATCGTGGGTTACAATACGAGCAAAATCTTATCGGGGAAGGCTGAAAAAAGCCGAGAACCCAAAGGGTTCAATATGAATAGCCCTGGATGGAGGGGTTGAATGGTGCGTAGATGGGCAAGGCGCAATCACAAGGTATTTGAATGCTCCCAGCCGGCATGCCTGCCCAGCCTTTTTTGACGGGTGCCGCATAGCAAAACGTTTGTTTATTCTCGATGCTACAGTTGGGGTACCCTTATCGGGAAACCCATCAAAGCGTTTGTGGAGTAATTCGAAGTATCGGCGATGTGAATGATTTGTCGTATATTTAACCGCTTGAAAAATAAAAATGCGTAACCCTTTATTCCAACTAAAAAATAATAATCATCATGAGAAAATTGAACAACAGAAGAGATTTTTTACGAATTTCAGCTGCTGGAGCCTTGGGCCTGACGGTACTTGGACCACTTGCTTGCAGTAAACCACAAGCCATCGACCGCAAGAGCTTTGGTGTTGGACTGCAATTGTACACCATACGCGACGCCATGGATGCCGATGTATTGGGTTCGCTGAAAAAAGTATCGGACCTCGGTTATAAAAACCTGGAGCTTGCCAGTTATTCTGATGGCAAGTTTTATGGCTATTCGCCAAAAGAATTGAAGAAAATCGTCAGCGAATTGGATATGGAAATCATTAGCAGCCATACCCAGGTTGAAGCTGCCGGAATTACAGTTGACAATGCAAAAAAAATGGCTGACGACCATGCTGAACTTGGTGTGAAATACTGTGTGCAGCCTTGGGTAAACGAAGAAGACCGTAACATTGAAACCTACAAAAAAATGGTGGGTGACTGGAATGAAGTAGGCAAGATTATGGATGGCGTAGGCATTCAGTTTGGCTACCACAACCACAATTTCGAGTTCGAGACGATTGATGGCATTGTGCCTTACTATGATATTTTCATGGCCGAAATGGATCCCGAATACATCACCATGGAAATCGACCTTTTCTGGGCTAATAAGGCCGGCGTAGATCCGGTGGAGTTATTCAAGAAATACCCGGGACGATTCGAGTTGTTCCATATGAAGGATATGCACACCCACGAAGCTCCGTTTTTCGATGTGAACAAAGACGATGTGGCCTCTGTAGGTGTTGGGGTGATCGATTTTAGAGCTATTTTGGCTGCCAAAGATATTGCCGGCATGAAATACCTGTTTGTTGAAGATGACAATCAGGGCGGTGGAAAACCGTTTGAAGAGTTGGAAATCAGTATCAGTAACCTGACTGGGAACATTCTCTCGTAAAAGCCTGTGGGTTAATCCCATCAAACCCGGTTCTGATTTCAGTTCCGGGTTTTTTATTAGTCGCAATCACGGCTCACTTCAACATTAGGGTGGATAACCGAATAGATCAATTATTCACATCACAAAACAGAAGGCCTTGTAAGAGATTCGTCAGCTGTCAGTTTTCGGTTCAGCTGGTTTGACAACTCGGAACGGGAGACAGGAGGGTAGTACGACAGTCACTGTTCAGGAGCGGCCTATTTTTATCAAAAGTGGAATCAAACGAAAAGCTTAGTGCAAGCGGGAAGTTCCGAC
>JAGXIR010000048.1 GCA_024635605.1 Sunxiuqinia sp. | reverse complement strand
TGAAGGTTGGCAGTTCTCAGAACATGGCAAAAATGAATGGCTGCCTGCAAGCGTTCCCGGCAGTGTGCATACCGATTTGCTGGCCAACGGAGAGATTGAAGATCCGTTTTATCGCTTGAATGAACACGATCTGCAATGGATTGACAAACTGGACTGGGACTATCAAACCACCTTTTCGGTAACCCGCGATTGGTTAGACAGAGACCGGGTGGCGCTCGATTTTAAAGGGCTGGACACGTATGCACAGGTGTTTGTTAACGACCAAAAGGTGATTGTTACCGACAATATGTTTCGTGAGTACCTGGTGGATATTAAGGCCTATTTGCAAACGGGAGAGAACACGCTTCGAATTACCTTTTTGTCGCCCATCGCCGAAGGATTGAAAAAGTACGATGCTCACCCCTTCGTCATTCCGGTTTCGGATAACGATCTGGCTGAGATTGGCGAGGTTGAGGGAGGAAAGAAGGTGAGCGTTTACACCCGAAAAGCCGGTTATCATTTCGGATGGGATTGGGGACCGCGCCTGGTGCCCAGCGGAATCTGGCGCCCGGTATACCTCAAAGCCTGGGATGAGGCGCGTATTGAGAATCTGCAAATCGTTCAACGGGAGATACAGGATAGTGTGGCTAGATTTTCGGCGATTATCGAGGTTGAAGCGGAAAAGAAAGCGCCGGCAACTTATCAGGTTGAGGTGGACGGTCAGCCAGTAGCATCAGCCCAAATCACGCTTGAAAAAGGAATGCGCACGTATGCGGTCGATTTCGAGATTGAAAACCCCAAGTTTTGGTGGACCAACGGATTGGGAGAGCAGCCGCTTTATACGGTAACAGCTAAGCTGATAGTGGATGACCAGACCACCCGGATCGAAGACCGAATCGGGATTCGCACCCTGGAGTTGGTGCGAGAAAAAGATGAAGCGGGAACTTCCTTTTACTTCAAACTGAATGGCGTACCGGTGTTTATGAAAGGGGCCAACTACATTCCCAACGATGTTTTTCCGGCGCGGGTAACTGACGAACAATACCGACGGGTCATTGAAACAACCAAAGAATCGAACATGAACATGTTGCGTGTTTGGGGTGGCGGTATTTATGAAAAGGACATTTTTTACGATTTGTGCGATGAAGCAGGCATTCTGGTCTGGCAGGATTTCATGTTTGCCTGTGCCATGTTCCCGGGCGATGAAGATTTTTTAAACAACGTAAAGGAAGAAGCGATCGACAACGTGAAGCGTTTGCGGAACCACCCGAGTATTGCCTTGTGGTGTGGAAATAATGAAATTTTGGCAGCCTGGTATGGTTGGGGGTGGAAGAATGCTGAAGAAGCTAAAAGCCAGGAGAATGCAGACAAGATTTGGAAATCGTACCAGGATATTTTTCACAAGGTGCTGCCCGATGCTGTTTCAGCATACGATCCTTCGCGTTCTTATTGGGCATCGAGTCCGTCATCAGGCATGGGAGTCCCCGCCGATTTAGTCAATGGCGATGAGCATTATTGGGGCGTTTGGTGGGGAAAAGAACCTTTTCAGAATTATGCCACCCACATTGCCCGGTTTATGAGCGAATATGGTTTTCAGTCGTTTCCCGAATTTAAAAGCGTCAAACAATACGCCGAGCCTCAGGATTACGATATCGTATCCGAAGTGATGAACTCGCACCAGCGGTCTTCTATCGGTAACAAAACCATTGAATATTACATGTTGCAGGATTATGAGCAACCCAAGGACTTTGAATCATTTCTTTATGTGAACCATGTGTTGCAGGCCGAAGGAATTAAATTTGCGGTGGAAGGACATCGTCGGGCAATGCCTTATTGCATGGGGAGTTTGTACTGGCAGATTAACGATGTGTGGCCGGTTGCGTCGTGGAGCTCAACCGATTATTATCAGCGTTGGAAAGCTTTGCAGTACTATGTGAAAAAAGGCTTTGAGCCAGTTTTGGTTTCTCCTTATCTGGATGGAAACTTCTTGAAAATTGGCATTGTGAATGATGAACGTCGGAAGATTGGTGGGCAACTGAATTTAAGAATGGTTGATTTTGGAGGTCAGGTCGTTTGGGAGAAGTCCGTTCTGGCAGATATTCCGGCCAACTCCAGCGCTTCCTATTTCGATGTAAACCGCTATGATTTTCTTCGTGATAAAGACAGTTACCGACAAGTGTTGGTGGCCGAAGTGGTGGAGAACGGAACAGTGATTGCCGAGAATGTCTTCTATTTTAGGCCGGTGAAGGAAATGAAATTACCATCGCCTGAAGTGGATTACCAGATTGCGGCTGCGGATGAAGGTTTTCGGATTACACTGGAGAGCGATCAGTTGGGTAAGAACCTGTTTATGACCATTGGAGATGAAGCTGGCTTTTTCTCGGATAATTATTTTGACTTATTGCCCGGTAAACCGGTTGAAGTCACACTAGAAACTGAGCTGTCGGCTGAAAAATTAGCGGAAGTCTTCAAGATACAAACACTGGATGCCGCATTTTAGCTAAAAGTAAAATCTCCAAAGCACGTTACTTTGGAGATTTTTTCTGGTCTTACTAAACTAATTCTCTCTGTTTAATTGTTTCCACGTGCTGGTGGAATATATGTTGTTTTGTGGCTGGTCTGTTATAGACAAATCCTGTGCCACTCATTCGGAAATGCACGAATGATTCAAACTATTTTTTCATTTCTATTTCGTTTCAAGAAAGGATAAGCTTAGCCAACTCGACTGAAATGTGACTGATGTCTTCGAACAGAAATTTGGCGAACGAGCTGTGTGCCTGTTCATCCGCTTTGTCTGATATCACCCGGATGACGGTGCACGGAACCTGGTAGTCGGCACCAACCTGGGCAATGGCGGCGCCCTCCATTTCGGTGCATAGAACCTGGGGAAAGCGCTCGTTGATGCGGACTTTACCTTCATTCGATGCGATAAACTGATCGCCGGTACCGATGGCGCCTACATAAACGTTTGGATTGTAGCCGGAGTGAATGTTGGGATACTCGCCATTTCTCAAATTGAGAATGAATTTATCAACAGCCTGAATGGCTTTTTTTCCGGAATGGGGGAAAACATCGAACTCAAAAGTCTTCCAGAAGGGCGACTCCACGCTGGAAAAACCTTCGAGCCGCGATAAATCCACATCATGTTGAATGAGCTGGTTGGCGACTACAATGTCGCCAATGTTGAGGTGAGCTTGCACCGAACCGGCCAAGCCGATAAATACCAACTGGTCAACTTGGTAATGGTTGATGAGTGTTGTGGCCGTTGAAGCCGCAGCCACTTTGCCCCATCCCGAAAGACACATCACTAATTCATTATCATTGATGGTTCCGGAGTAAAACTCGCGGGAGCCAAATTGCTTAGTTTTCAGATTTTGAATGTCTTTTTTCAGGAGAAGAACCTCTTCCCGCATGGCGCCAATAAGTCCGGTTTTCATCGTGTCGATTTCAATGTTTTTGGCAAAAATAGTGCTCTGGAATGATTTTAAGAGATAAGATCGGAAAAAAAGCGTTTTTAACTATATTTGTTTCATGCGCCGGAACCAAATTCGATCTATTTTTCTGATTGCTCTGCTTGCTGTCCCTTCATTATTGTTTGGACAACTAAAAAATGTGGGCGTTCCGGATATCAAGAATTTTCTGAAACAGGAATACCAGGGCAGTGCACAGAACTGGCAAATCGCAGGCGGAAAAGATAATCTAATGTATTTTGCCAATAACAATGGTTTGCTCGAGTTTGACGGCAACCACTGGCGGCTCTATAGCCTGCCAAATCAATCCATCGTTCGTTCGGTGGAAATTGATGAAAGCGGTCGGATTTACGTGGGGCAGCAAAATGGTTTTGGTTACCTTGAACCCGATGAAAAAGGACAGCTTCAATACCGCTCACTCGTTGATCTGGTGTTGCTGGAAGACCGTAACTTTGAGGAGATCTGGCGAATTCATATCACTGATTTTGGGGTTGTTTTTCAGTCATATACCCACCTGTTTATTTATCGCAATAACCAGATTTCCAGTATTCCACTAAAAAATAAGCTGCAATTCTCGTTTTATGTGAATGGCCATTTATGGATACAGGACGAGCAAGAAGGCTTTTTGGAATATCAGCATGGCCATTTCTTTAAACTTCATGGGCTGGAGTTTTTCAAGGATAAGGAGGTGTGGACGATTTTACCGCTTTACAGCAATCGGGTGTTAATTGGAACAGCCAATCACGGCGTATTTGTGTACGATGGCGAACAGTTGACTGCCTGGGAAGGGCAAGGCAATGAGTTTTTAATTGAAAACCAGATTTTTTCAGCAAAAAAATTTCAGGAGGCTTATTATGCTTTTGGGACCATTCAAAACGGGGTTTTGATTACAGACGAAGCGGGTCATATTATTCAACACATCAACAAGAAAAAAGGACTGCAAAACAATACCGTTCTGAGTATAGGTACCGATCGGGATGACAACCTTTGGCTGGGGCTGGATAATGGTATCGATTACATCGACATTGGTTCACCGTTCACCTTTATGTTCGATCCGGAGGGCTTGGGGGCAACTTATACTTCGCTGGTTCACGGCGGGAAATTGTATGTGGGAACCAATCATGGCTTGTTTGTGAAGGATTGGCCTGAAAAGATGACTGTTGATGCTAAGGGGTTTCGTCTCATTCCGAAAACGATAGGGCAAGTCTGGTACCTTGGCGTCCATCATGACCTTGTTTTATGCGGACATGATAAGGGGACTTATGTCATTCAAGATGAAGAGGCAGAATTGATTTCGGAAGTGAGTGGAGCCTGGGTTTTTATCGACCTCAAGCAAAACGAAGATTATCTGTTGGGAGGAAATTACAGCGGACTGACACTTTTTCGAAAAACAGCCGATCAGAAATCGCTGGAGCTGGTTGGCAAGGTCAAAGGCTTTGATGAATCATCGCGTTTAATCGCACAAGATAAGGCTGGTGATATCTGGATGAGTCACGCGTTTAAAGGAGTTTTTCGAATCCAGCTTAATCAAAGTCTGGACAGTGTGCCTCACTATGATTTTTATAACTCCAACGATGGGCTGCCTTCCGATATTTACATCAATCTGATGACCGTTGCAGATAGCATTATTTTCACGACGCGCGACGGAATTTATACCTATAATCCGGGAGATAACCGGTTTGAGCACTCAGCGTTTTACAACAACATTTTCGAAAATCAGAAAAACGTCGATTTTATTTACGAAGATCAGTACAATAATCTGTGGTTTACAGCGGATAATATGCCGGGTGTCATGCGATTTCTGGAAGATGGAACGTACTTTAAAGTTGTCGCTCCGTTTGAAAAGCTTGCCGGACAGCTCATTGATGGTTTCCAGCATGTTCATGTTGCTGACTTGCAGAATACATTCATTACGCTCGAAGATGGTTTAGCTCATTACTCACCCAGCTATGAGGCGAAAAACGCCTTTCCCCTGTACGTCCGCATCCGTGAGGTGGTTAACCTTCACGATGGAAAGGATTTTTATCCCAACTTTATGGAAGAGGCCTTGCCGGAAGATTCGCTGACCTTTAAATACCAAGGGAATAATCTGAGATTTGTTTATGCCAGCCCCGACTATAAAAATCTGGGTAAGATCAAATTCAGCTATTTTTTGGAGAATTTCAGCACTGCCTGGTCCGAGTGGTCTGAGGAATCGACTGCCGAGTTCATGAATTTGCGCGAAGGCGACTACGTTTTTAAGGTGAAAGCCCTTGATCCTTTTCAGAATGAAAGCGAAGTGGCCAGTTTCTCCTTTTACATTAAGCCTCCCTGGTATCGTTCAACTGTGGCCTTGCTTACCTATATGCTTGGTATAATGGTTCTGATTGCCCTGTTGGTGTGGTGGGTGTATTATCGGATGCAGATTTCCAAGCGCAGGGAGCGGTTGAAAAGCCTGCAGGAACATCGCAAGCGGGTGCACCAATACCAGCGCGAGGTACTGGTTTCGGAAAAGGAAATTATTAAACTCCGGAACGATCAATTGCGGGGTAAGATGATCCACCTGGATAAGGAACTGGCCAACCAAACCATGAACTTGGTTCAGAAAAACAAGTTTATGGGTAAGCTGAAGAATGAGCTTAAAGGATTGCAAAGCCTGGTTGAAGACAGTGCCGCAAAATCGAAAATTAGCTTGATTATCAATCGAATTGACAAAGAGTTTGACAATGAGAAGCAGAAAGAACTCTTTGAAACCTACTTCGATGAAGTACATGAAGATTTCTTTCAGCGCCTTTCAGAAAAATTCCCCGCACTGACTCCCCGCGAACAAAAACTGTGCGCCTACATTAAAATGAATATTTCCACCAAAGAAATCGCGACCCTCCAGAATATTTCGTCACGCGGAGTTGAGATCGGTCGCTACCGCCTCCGGAAAAAACTCGGACTCGACCGGGATACCAATTTGACCACATTTATCACGAGTATCTAGACTATGCTGTAAAGCATATTTTCGTTTGATGTATGTAATTTCAATCGTTAAAAAATGTTAATGCACGGATAATGAGAGTGTTGTATTTGGTGTGTTGTGTTTTTGTAGGGGCTATGTGAATAGTGCTGTAGCATTAATGATGTAGAATAATATTTGAGTATCTAGTTTTTTCCGTCCATGTTTGCCATCAGATTTTAGATTTTTATGGAAAAATTATTTGCTATTTAAAAACTGAACTTATGAAAAGAATCTTATTTTTCTTATTCTGTTCTTTCTTTAGTCTGAGTTTATTTGCCCAGGAAATTACGGTTTCGGG
>JAGXIR010000047.1 GCA_024635605.1 Sunxiuqinia sp. | reverse complement strand
GATGGTTTCAAGTTTGGCTGCGCTGACTGGTTTAAGCAAGAAATCATAAACGTCATTTTTAATGGCATCAATGGCCATGTCGCGGTACGAACTGACAATAACAATGTTGGTGTCCAACTTTTCTTTTCGGATCAGCGAGATAAATTCTGTTCCGTTTTTTCCGGGCATGACCAAATCAAGGAAAACGATCTCCGGCCTTTGTTCCATGAATTTGAAAAGAGCGGATTCGCTGTTTTCTGCTTCGTCAACCACTTCAACGTCGGGGTGTCGCTGAAGCATGTATTTTAACACATCTCGTGCCTCTTTCTCGTCATCAACAATTAATGCTCTAAGCTTACTGATCGCCATGCTTTTTTTTTATTGGTTGGTAAATTTATTAAAAAAACTGCATCGATCGCATCATAGTGTTAATTTGAAGCCTTTGAATCGTCAGTTTTATGGTTTGATAACATTTTTATGATGGTATGCCATTGCGCATCAAATCCGCCTATTCGCTTTAAAACTTGAATTTATCCGGTATATTTGTGAAAAACCTTCACGATGATAAAAGTTCAGGGAAGAACCAGGAATATTTTGCTGATAACGGGTTTTCTTGTCGTCATATTTTTGGTGTGGTACTTTAGTGGTATTGTAACTTATGTTTTGATTGCGTCTGTTCTGTCGCTGGTTGGCCGTCCGGTCGTGCGCTTTTTTCGAAGTGCGAAACTGGGGCGTTTTTCAATCTCCAACTCTGTCGCAGCTTTTCTGACGCTATTTATTTTCTGGATATTTTTTATTGGCTCTTTTCGCTTTTTAATTCCTTTGTTGATTAATGAGTTCGAACAGCTCTCAACTATTAATTTTAATGCGGTCATTGAAGTATTTGAAAATCCCATTCGGCAATGGATGGAGTTTTTCGGCGAAGATACCGGCCCTGAAAATGATGCCCGTCTGATGGCCTTGCTGAAGACACAGTTTGGAGACCGGTTCAATTTTTCGCAGCTAACTGATGTGTTTGGTTTTGTAGCCGGAACCTTGGGAGAAATGTTGATCACCTTCTTTGCAGTTTCATTTATTACCTTTTTTTTCCTGAAAGAAGAAAATATGTTTCGTGAGAGTATTTTGTTGATTGTTCCTTCGGACTACGAAGAAAAAGTTAGCCGCATTTTACATTCGATTTATAATTTACTGCGTCGCTATTTTGTTGGGTTACTGTTTGAAGTGACCATGGTCGGCCTTTTGGTCACCTTGGGATTGACGATCGTTGGAGTTGGGTTCAGCCATGCAGTCGTTATCGGTCTGTTTTGCGGATTATTCAATGTCATACCCTATCTCGGTCCATGGATGGGGGCCAGCGTTGGTCTTTTAATTGGAGTAGCCATCAACCTGAATGCAGACTTCATGGGACACACCTTGCCATTGCTCGGGTTTATGTTGCTGGTTTTTGTTGTTGTGCAAGTGATTGACAACATCCTGTTTCAACCGTTAATTTATTCCAGTAGTGTGAAAGCACATCCGCTGGAAATTTTCCTGGTTATTTTGGCTGCCGGAAGTGTTGCAGGTATTCTGGGTATGATTTTGGCTATTCCCGCCTATACAATTGTTCGTGTCATCGCTAAGGAGTTTTTCGATAACCTGAAGATCGTACGGAAACTTACCGAGAACTTAGACTGAGATACATCGAAATTATCTATCGAAGATATATTTCCTATAATTGAGATCTATTTCATCTAAGCCATCCTCTCTTGAAACGATGTTCAGGTTCAGATACTTAATAAAAGCAGACCAATTGCCTGTTATGCGAGCAGCATTTAAATGATTTCTGGGGATATTTTTTTAACTTGAGCTGGAAAACCTTAAAGTACAAAATTTGTTAATTCTCATGAGTTGCAAAATCCTAAGGTTTGAAAAAAAACTTACTAAAGCTTGTAGAATGAAATTAAAGTCCCCTGTTTTACGGAAATCTGGGTTTTCGCCCAAAGTTTTTCTGTTAACTCTCTCCATGTCAATTTTTGTTTTTTCAGCAACGGCTTTTGCTGGAACACAAACGCAACAAAGTGAACAAGATTCTGCAAACAGCGCAGCTGTAGAACAGTCCTCACCAACCGACACTGCAACCATCCAATCGGATTCCGTTTCTGCCAACTCGGTCAATGAAACTGAAACAGAAACTCAGGCAGATACGACAGATCAGGCAGCAAAAGAGGATACCGTTTTCAATGATGCAGCTTCAGCCAAGAGCGAACCTGCTGGAGAGGAGCGATTTAGTCATTACCGAAACGACATTAAGCGAGGGGAGCGTTTTTTTAGAGGATTATTGCCGCAAAACAACAAACAGGAGTCGTGTGCGTCATGTCACAATATTTTGCCTTCGGATACGCTGAACTGGAACCCTTCGGCATTAGACATTGCCAATAAATACATTGAAAAAGATTTTGCTGAATTTAAGGCTGTGGTTATGGAACCCTCAGGAGGGAAGATGGCTGAAGTTCACAAAGACTATAGTTTTGCAGATGCGGATCTAAAAACGGTAAAGGCCTATTTGGATGACTTGTCGATGCGTGGGCCCGCTCCTGTAAAACCAACCATCGACCGGTTACTGCTCTTCCTATTTTTAGGATTGATTATTACCTGGGCTCTGCTGGAAATGATCTTTTTCCGGAAAATAAAATACAAGGCCATCCCATTAATTATATTTCTAGGTGTTTTTTCTTACCAGGTTAAGATGATTTATGAGGAGGCCGTGCGGTTAGGACGATCGCAGGGGTATGAGCCCGAACAGCCCATTAAGTTTTCACATAAAGTTCATGCCGGACAAAATCAAATTGATTGTAAATACTGCCACTTTACCGTTGAGCAAAGTAAGTCAGCAGGAATTCCACCGACTGACTTGTGTTTAAATTGCCATTCGCTTGTTCGCGAAGGAACCCGCTCCGGTAAATTTGAGATTGCTAAAGTTATTGAAGCCACCGATAATAATATTCCCGTAGAATGGGTGCGAATTCACAATTTGCCCGATCATGTTTTCTTTAGCCATGCCCAGCACGTGAATGCAGGAAAACTGGATTGTATTGAGTGTCATGGCGAAGTGGCCGAAATGGATGTGGTTAGGCAGGTGGAAGACCTGAGCATGGGCTGGTGTTTGGATTGTCACCGAACCAAAGAAGTTCAATTTGTCGATAATAATTTCTATGAGTCATACGAAGTGCTTCATCAGCAAATCAAGAAGGGCGAAATTGATAAGGTTACGGTCGATATGATTGGCGGAACCGAATGTATGAAGTGTCATTATTAATAAACAACAAACCTATTCGGAATGAAGGAACAATATTATAAAAGTTTGGATGATTTGATTTATGACGCGCGTCAGGCATCGAGCGAACCGGATGCCGGTGACCGAAAGTCCATTCTTCAAATGAAGCAAGAATCGAAATCAACCGGGAACTCCCGGCGTGATTTTTTAAAGCTTTTTGGCTTTACCGTGGCTTCTGCTGCTATCGCCGCCAGTTGCCAGCAGCCCGTTCAAAAAGCCATCCCTTTCCTGATTCGACCCGAAAAAATTATCCCGGGAGAAGCCAGCTACTTTGCGTCAACCTATTTCGATGGCATTGATTACTGTAGCATTTTGGTCAAAGTGCGTGACGGACGCCCGATCAAAATCGAAGGGAACAGCTTGTCTTCGGTAACCATGGGTGGAACCAATGCGCGAACACAGGCTTCTATTTTGGGACTTTACGACAACAAAAGGCATAAGAATCCGACCTACGAAGGAAAAAAAATAAGCTGGGAAGAAGCGGATGATAAAATCATGCTGTTTCTTGATGAGGTGAAAAAGAGACAAGGCAAAGTTGTTATTTTGAGCTCTACCATCATCAGCCCTTCTACGAAAGCTGCTATCCGGGAGTTTTTGGATGCTCATCCCGGTTCGGAACACATCCAGTATGATGTGCTTTCGGCTTCCGGCATTCTGAAAGCCAATGAGAAAACATTCGGGCAGGCATTTGTGCCAGCTTACGACTTCAGCAAAGCCGAACTGATTGTTGGTTTTGATGCTGACTTTCTTGGAACCTGGCTTTCTCCGGTTGAGTACACCAAACAATATGCAAAAAACAGAAAGCTGGTCGATGGTGAACGTAGTATGTCGCGCCATATTCACTTTGAAGGAGGTATGTCGCTTACCGGATCAAATGCCGATGAACGTTACCAAATTCGACCTTCGCAGGAAAAATTGGTGCTTGCCAACCTTTATAATGAATTGATCACTTTAAACGGACAATCAGGATTATCCATCTCGTCATCGCCCGGTGATGTTAAGCAACTAGCAGCCGAATTGTCAGGGAAAAAGGGAAAATCGCTGGTTGTTAGTGGAGCCAATGATGTGGAAACCCAACTGTTGGTCAACGCTATTAATGAATTGTTGGGAAATTACGGTGCCACAATCCACACCGACCGGCACCTGAAACTGCGTCAGGGCATGGATGAAGATATGGATCGACTGGTTCGCGAAATGGAAAGCGGACAAGTTGAAGGACTTGTTCTTTACGATGTCAATCCCGCTTTCGATTATCCTGAAGCGGACAAGTTTGTCAGCGCCCTTAAAAATGTCAAACTAAAAATTGCGATGCCTATTTTGGGTGAAGAAACTTCGGAACACGTCCATTACGTTTGTCCGGATCATCACTACCTGGAAGGCTGGAATGATGCTGAAGTGAAAACCTGCGTTTACTCGCTGGCGCAACCAACCATCCGGCCGATTTTTAAAACCCGGGCAGCACAGGAAAGTCTGCTGAAATGGGCTGGCAATCCGGTCGACTATCATACATATATTCGGAAATACTGGGAAGACAACCTGTTTGCAGGCTCCGGTGAAACTTCGTTTGACGATTTTTGGAACAACAAGTTGCACGATGGTATTTACGAGTCGGGGCAGCGGGAAGATGGAATACAGGCCTACGATGCCGGGGCTGTTGAGGCAGCGTTGGCCCAGGTGAAAAGCACATCTGGAGGTGATTCCCTTGAGTTGGCCTTGTACACCAATGTGAGCGTTGGCTCCGGAAAACAAGCCAATAATCCGTGGTTGCAAGAGCTTCCTGATCCGGTTACCAAAGTTTGTTGGGACAATTACGCGGCGGTTTCGCCAAAACTGGCCGAAGAACTGGAGCTGGAAGATGAACAGCTGATTAAGATCAATGACTTTGGACCAATCCCGGTGCTTGTTCAGCCGGGGCAAGAATATAAAACGATTTCGGTAGCCTTGGGCTACGGAAGACTCAATATGGGCATTCCTGATGGCACGGTAGGACAAAACGCCTTTCCGTTGATTCAATCCACGAATGGAACAAAACAAAATCATCTGCCGCAGGTAACCATCGAGAAAGTGGATGGAGCGTACCAATTGGCCCGGACGCAATCCCACCATTCCATGGAAGGCAGAAACCTGGTGCGGGAAACAACGCTGGAGCAGTATTTGGCCAACCCGGCGTCGGGCAACGAAGTGCGTGAAACAATCAAGGCGCACATGAAATCACTTTATGCGCAACGTAAGTTTGAAGGATTTCACTGGGGAATGGCTATCGATTTGAATTCGTGTACGGGCTGCAATGCTTGTGTAGTAGCCTGTTCTGTCGAAAATAATGTGCCAGTTGTTGGGAAAGAACAGGTGATCAAGGCTCGAGAGATGCACTGGATTCGTATTGATCGGTATTATAAGGGCGATCCGGACAATCCGGAGCTTGTTCGCCAGCCGGTGATGTGCCAGCATTGTGACAATGCGCCCTGCGAAAACGTTTGTCCGGTGGCTGCTACAACCCACAGCAACGAAGGAATTAACCAGATGGCCTATAACCGGTGCATTGGTACCCGCTACTGCAACAACAACTGCCCATACAAGGTTAGACGTTTCAACTTCTTCGATTATACAGGAGCCGATTCCATGCCGGGCAACACGAAAGATCCGGCAGAGATGACGACCGATTTGCGACGACTGGTGCTGAACCCCGATGTGACAGTTCGAGCGAAAGGCGTGATTGAGAAATGCTCGTTCTGTGTTCAGCGTATTCAGGAGAAAAAATTGGTTGCCAAGAATGAAAACAGAACATTGAACGATGGGGAAGTAGTACCTGCATGCGAGCAAGCGTGTCCGGCCGATGCGATTGTTTTTGGTGATTTGAATAATGAAGAAAGCCGTATTTCAAAGTTCTTTGCTGATGAGCGTAACTACCACCTGTTGGAAGAATTGCATACACTGCCATCGGTCGGCTACCTGACCAAGGTTAAAAATAAAACCATATAACTAAAACGAATTAGGAATGTATACATCTCCGCTCAGAGAACCGTTAATTCGGGGAAATAAGAACTACAAACAGGTGACCGATGATATTTTGTCACCCATGGCAGGCAAACCATCCAAGTACTGGTATGCCGGAATTACCCTGGCAGGCATTGCACTCCTATTTGGTGCATGGGCTACCTTCAGAACCGTTTTTTATGGTATTGGAGAATGGGGTCTCAACAAAACCATTGGCTGGGGATGGGGTATTACCAACTTTGTGTGGTGGGTCGGCATTGGCCATGCCGGTACGTTTATCTCTGCAATCCTGCTACTTTTCAGACAAAAGTGGCGTACAAGTATCAACCGGTCAGCCGAAGCCATGACACTGATTGCCGTGATGTGCGCTGGTTTCTTCCCCCTGATTCACATGGGACGACTCTTGTTGGGGTTTTACATTTTTCCGTATCCAAATACCCGTTCCCTTTGGGTTAACTTCAACTCACCCTTACTGTGGGACGTTTTCGCCATTTCAACTTATTTCGCGGTTTCTTTGGTGTTTTGGTATGTTGGATTGATTCCCGACCTGGGAACGGTACGTGACCGGGCAACGACGAAAATCAGAAAAGCAATCTATGGTTTCCTGAGTTTTGGATGGACGGGATCAGCCAGGCATTGGTCGCGCCACGAAACAGTCAGTTTAATTTTAGCCGGGTTGGCCGCTCCGCTTGTGCTATCGGTCCACACCATTGTTAGTTTCGACTTTGCCACTTCGGTTATTCCGGGTTGGCACACCACTATCTTTCCTCCTTACTTTGTGTCGGGAGCCATTTTCTCAGGATTCGCCATGGTTCTTACCCTGATGATTGTCACTCGTAAGGCGCTGAACCTGGAGGAATACATTACCGTGAACCACATCGAGTCGATGAACAAGATTATCATTCTGACCGGTTCGATTGTTGGTATAGCCTATCTGACGGAGTTTTTTATGGCGTGGTACTCGGGAGTTGAGTTCGAAACTTACGCGTTTTTTAACCGGGCTTTCGGCCCTTACGCCTGGGCCTACTGGATTATGATGACCTGTAATGTAATCACCCCACAGCTTTTCTGGTTCCGGAAAATCAGGCGCAACGTCCTCTTAACCTTCATCATTTCTATTTTCGTGAATATTGGGATGTGGTTTGAACGATTTGTCATTGTGGTTACCTCGTTGCACCGCGATTTCCTGCCTTCGAGCTGGACGATGTATAGCCCTACCATGGTTGAGGTTGGCTTATATGCTGGAACTCTGGGTTTATTTTTTACTTTATTTCTGCTGTTTATCCGGGTATTTCCTGTCATTGCTGTGGCGGAGGTAAAAGGCGTTTTAAAATCTTCAGGTGAAAAACAAAAATTAACCGGCCATGAATAAATACATCACAGCTTATTATTTGGATGAGGAAGATTTGCTTAAAGGAATTGGGCAAATGAAAGCCAAGGGTTTGGAAATTATGGATGTGCTCACTCCCTTTCCGGTGCATGGTATTGATAAGGCTTTGAATATGCGGCGTTCCAGGTTGGCACGTGTCGCTTTTATAGGTGGAGTTGTTGGCGCCGTTGT
>JAGXIR010000046.1 GCA_024635605.1 Sunxiuqinia sp. | reverse complement strand
GTTGTTATGATCGGATTTGCCGGCCGGGCAGAGCCAGTTGAGCCGGTACGTTTCTTTGCCAATCGTCCGTTTTTGTACCTGATTCGGGAAAAAAGCACCGGAGCCATCTTGTTTATGGGCCGCGTGGACGATCCGCTGCCCTTCAACGAAATCTGACTAAATTTGTAAACCCGATAAAATGAGAAGAAACACTTTGATGATTTCCGTGCTGGTTATTTCGACGATTGTATTGTCGACCGGATGCTATTTTAAATTCGTTAAGTCGCATGTTGAGGGCGTTCAAATCAAAGCAATCAATGATCAGGGAGAATCATCTTCGCGAAATCTTACCTTAAGCGAGAACATCAATTTTCTCGAAACGCTTGACCAAACATTTTCGGCTCAAGGAATTGAGAATAAAGAAAATGTTGCTGCCTTGAGGGGATTAAAGACGATCAATCTCCTGGCTATTTCAAGCATGGTTGTATCGATCCTTTTCATGCTCTGGGCGATTATGGGATTAGCAAAGTCGAAAAGACGAATACGAAGCGAATTATAAATACGAAGCTGGCTCATCTGGATATGTCTAAAGCTAGCTGTGGCTGGATCGGATTTGCAATCCGATCCGTGTTAACGATGGATTTGCAATCCATAAGAGCCAAGCCAACGATTTAATAATGTTACGTCTATGGGAATCCGTAATAAAATATCACCGGGATATGTTTACTATCTAACGTTAACGGTTGTCGAATGGATTGATTTGTTTACCCGCCCGGTGTACAAGCATCTGATTGTTGACTCTCTGAATTATTGTATTGCCAATAAAGGGTTAAGGGTGTACTGCTGGCCCCGAGTCCTCGGGGTGTCGAACCACTTGCATCTGATTGCAGGAGTTGATGATGAAGAAAGTTTATCAGATGTCCTTCGCGATTTCAAGAAATTTACCAACAAAGCCTTGGTTGATGCCATAAAAACAGGAGCTGAAAGCAGGCGCGACTGGTTGCTAAACTTGTTCTGGTACGCGGGGAAAAACAACAAGAAGATACGCAACTACAAAGTTTGGCAGGATGGGAATGATGCAAAGGAAATCCATATGACGGCGTTTCTGGAAGAAAAGATGGAGTATATCCACAACAACCCGGTAAAAGCGGAACTGGTGGGGAATCCGGAACACTACTTGTACAGTTCGGCAAGGGATTATGCGGGTGAAAAGGGCTTGGTTAACATTGAATTCGTATGACTGCGATTATACGTTTAATCGGATTACAAATCCGATCCAGCCGCGTCATCTGGATTAGCGCACATTGCAAAGACGACCATGCAAATCTTTAAGGAATTGCAATTTTTTTATCTGATACTTGCGAAGTTTTATCAAACTATAATAAAGTCCAGCAAAAAGTATTGGTGTGAAAATAATTAGCCCCCACATATCTTCATTAATGAATTTATCCGAACGAAACACTTCAATAAAATATAGGTCTGAATAGTATACGTGAATTGATAAAACAGAAAGGATATATAATATAGGAATTAGATAAAAATCTATTCTCTTGTACTTGCCAATTAGCCATTTAGACAAATGGTTGATTTCTATTCCTAACCACTCTTTGACTGGTTTATCCATTTTACTCCGTTTAAATCGATACCACCCTCGGATTAAATAAAATAATGCAAATAATACAATTGATCCTAGCAAGATATTGTTTGCAACATATAGTCTATCATCTATTCTGTTTGCCGTAGAAATAATTAACCAAACCATTAAGCCTATACAAACCGGAATAGCAATAATATTCAAGATTAAAAATTCAGTAAATACTTGCTTGGCCTTTGATGTCAACAAAAGTTTTAATTCATCCTTGGATTTCTGTTGAATATCAGAATTCACAGTTTTCCATATTAATTGCAATTCATTATTTTCCATGGCTTTGTATTCTAACGTTTTGTTTTAATGTTTCTTTTGCCCGATTGATTCTTACACCGACATTCGACTTTGATATGCCAATAATATCAGCAATTTCATCATAGCTCTTTTCTTCCAAATAAAGCAGCATGATTGATTTATCAACATCTTCAAGATTATGGATCGCATTTAGCAATAATTGCAAGGATTCATTCTTCGAAATATGATCAAATAAATCTGATCTATCGGGTATTTCAGGGACTGCTTCTCTGTATTCAATTCGCGATACCTTTTTAACCCTTGAAATTGACGTATTTATTGAAACAGCATAAATCCATGAACCGATGCTATCTTGATTTTTGATACTAGGAAAAGACTTCCAAAGCTGATATATGATTTCTTGAAAATTATCCTCTCTATCAGATTTGTTTTTAAAGTAAACTAAACTGACTTTGTATACTATCCCTTGATACTTAGAGAGTACTTCGAGAAATTCCTCTTTTCCAGATTTCATAAGTAAGTTGTTTCTTATAAAGTATCGTTTAAAAAGAATTTCTTACAAAAAACAGAAAATAATTTTAAAAATAATGATTGCAGATATTATAATTGATTGATTATTAACAAGCAACGATGCGCTAAACTCCGCTCCCGCGCGAATCCTTTCGCGTGGTGGGGTAAAAAACAAGAAGCACGTACAGGCAATATTTGGTATCTGCTTTTTATTGAATTTGAGGAGACTTGTTCAGTTAGGAAATGTGATCCCTTGTCAATAGTTGTACCGGGTGATTCAATCGCACGGCAGCGGGGAAAGTAAATAAACGATGCCGTAATGCCAGCTTGATGAATACAAGAAAAAACATGTCTCAGACAAAATAGTCTGCCCCCGTATTTCCCAGCCTAAATCTGCTCCCAGCCCTGGCGGTAGTTGTGGCGAATCCATTCGTCGGCCATTTGTTTGGCGGGCAGGGTGACAAAGTCTTTGTTGAAACGCGGATCGCCGTTCACCACTTCAAACTCATCTTTAGCCAACACCCGCAGTTGGTCGTTTTGTCCAATGTTGGTAAAGCGCATGTTGGGGCCATCCCACAGTAATTTGCGCTGCAGGCTTTGCAGCCTGACAGCCAGTACGCCCATCACCACCATTTCGTTTAAGGGGCCCGAATAATCAAAGTCGGACGAGGGTTTCACCCGGTTTTGCGGGGTTTCCTTGCAGGCCCTGATCCAGTCTTGTTCGTGGCCGCCATCCATGGCGTTCGGAATGCGCCGGATGCTTCTGGCCGGTTCTTCAAAATGCGCCATTTCGCGGGTTGGCAACAGGGTGGGGTTGGCCGAGGAAGAGCCGCACATGATTTTTCCTTTGGTGCCGTAAAAAATACAGCCACCACTTTCGTTGCCCATGGGTTCTCCTTCCAGCAGTTCGTCGGGGCGCGGAGGCATCAGACCACCATCGTACCAGGTAACGGTTACCGGCGGCATGGCCACTTTGGGCAGGTTGTCGCGTGCCGGAAATTCATAAACCACCATTTCGGCATTGGGGCACGATTCGGTGTTGGCTGGTGTGGAGCTTCCCTGCAGCGAGGATGGATATTGTAGCTTGAGCGCTTTAAATACCGGGTCGAGAATATGGCAAGCCATGTCGCCCAGGGCGCCGGTGCCAAAGTCCCACCAGCCGCGCCAGTTCCAGGGGGTATAAATTTCGTTGTAGGGGCGGTAGGCTGCCGGGCCTATAAATAAATCCCAGTCAAGCGTTCTGGGGATGCGCATTTCTTTCTCCGGGCGCTCCAGTCCTTGCGGCCAGATGGGGCGGTTGGTCCAGGCATCGACCCGGGTGATGTCGCCAATCTTTCCGGCCCAGATCCATTCGCAAATCTGGCGGATTCCTTCATTCGAATTGCCTTGGTTTCCCATTTGGGTGGCCACCCCATACCGGCGGGCAGTCTCTGTAAGTACCCGGCTTTCGTAAACCGAGTGGGTCAAAGGTTTCTGAACGTACACATGAATGCCTTTGCGCATGGCAATCAAGGCGGGCAGGGCATGCGAATGGTCGGGAGTGGCAATCATGACGGCATCAATGTCGTTTTGCTTGTCGAACATCTCCCGGTAGTCTTTGTATTGAGGCGCTGTCGGCCATTCGCGGAAGGAGTTGCGGTTGGCATATTTCCAGTCCACATCGCACAGGGCCACGATGTTTTCGGTTTCCATGTTTTTCAGGTTGCGGTAGCCCATGCCACCCACGCCAATGCCGGCAATGTTGAGTTTGTCGCTGGGAGCTTTGTGCCCAAGCCCGGCAATCACCGAACTGGGAAGGATGCTTAGTCCGGCGGCTACACTAGCGGTCGATCCTAAAAAATGGCGTCTGCTGAATAATGGTTGCTTAGCTGTCATGGTGTAAGGTTTCATTTTTAAAACTGCGCGAAGCAATTTAATAAGAAATGATGAGTAAATGAAGCAGGCTGATGGTTCAGCCTAAATTTTCCTATAAATACAAGCAATGATAGGCCACCTGTCCATTGGCTTTCACTTTGAAGCGGACATTTTTTTCAACCCTGAAGGATTCATTTTTTCCATAATTCTTCCATTCCGATTCGGCGGTTAGTAGGACATCCAGGCTTCCGCTGGTCACCGTCATGATTTCGATGGTTGCGGTTCCAAATTCATAGTCACCACTTTCCATCACGCCGATGGTGGCGTTTCCTTCTTCGTTGGCCAGCGCAATTGATTTAACAGCGCCTTCGAAATACTCATTCACTTTCAACATGATTCGACTGATATTTAAAGTTAAGGCTTCAAAAATAGTTGATTTCGACAGGATTGATACCCAAAAATAAACGGGATAAGAAAAAATCTCACCCCGTTTGTATGGTTTATTCAACGAATGTGCTTGAAGTGATCCGTTGAAATGCATTTTCATTATGCCGGCATGTCAGGCAGGCTCCATGGTGCACGGTAGGTGTGCTTGATCAGTTCAGCTGCAAAATCTTTGGCAGGAACAGGATCGGTCCATGTTTTCTTGAAGGTTGGGTGACCATCGTGGATGGCAAAACCGTCTTTGATTACGGTTTTGATTTCCTCGGTATCATTCAGGTTGGTAAACTGCATGTTTGTTCCATCCCATTCCAACTCTTTGTTTAGACCTTGCAAGCGAACGGCCAATACGCCCATCACAACCATTTCGTTGAATGGTCCGGCTTCACTGAAGTCAGATGCGGTAGGAACACGATTTTCAGGCGATTCCTTACATGCGCGTACCCAATCCATTTCGTGGCTTGTTTCCACACGACGACGGAACTTAGGCGCGTTAGGTTCGCGGCCTGACAACAACCATGGGTTCACTCCGTAGCAACCGCAGATCAGTTTGTCTTTGGTTCCGTGGAAGATAACACCACCACCTGAGTCATTCGGGTTTTTACCGGCTGGCCAGCCCTCGGGCAGATTCCACCTGATTCCACCGTCATACCAGTTTACTTCAACTTCAGGAAGTTTAATTTTCATTTTCTTGTTGGCTTTCCTTTCAGGGAAAGTCAGATTCACCGATTGTGCTGTTGGGGCACAGTCTTGCAGCAACAAGGTTGAGTTACCCTGTGCTTTTGTTGGGTAGCCTAATTCGAGACCAACAAATACCGGGTGCAAGATGTGGCAAGCCATGTCGCCAAGGGCACCTGTACCGTAATCCCACCAGCCACGCCAGTTCCAAGGGTGATAAATTTCGTTGTACGGACGCATTTGAGCTGGTCCGACGAACAAATCCCAATCCAAACCATCAGGAACCCACTGTCCTTGTTCAGGGGTGTTCAATCCTTGGGGCCAGATCGGACGGTCAGTGAATGCTTCCACTTTGGTGATTTCACCAATTTCGCCGTTGGCGATCCATTCGGTCGTCAGATTAACGCCTTCGCCCGATGAACCTTGGTTACCCATTTGAGTGGCTACTTTGTACTTGTCGGCCAACTTGGTCAGCAAGCGCGATTCGTAAACCGTGTGCGTTAATGGCTTTTGTACATAGACGTGTTTGCCCATGGTGATTGCATGAGCTGCGGAAATGGCGTGGGTATGGTCGGCCGTTGCAATAACAACAGCGTCGAAATCGTCACCCATTTCGTCATACATTTTACGCCAGTCTTTGTACTTTTTGGCTTTTGGAAAACGGTCGAAAACACCATTGCCTGCTGTGTAGCGCCAGTCAACGTCGCAAAGGCCGATGATATTTTCCGATTCCAGGTTCTTTAAGTTAGCAAACCCCATACCGCCGACACCAACACCAACGATATTCAGTTTATCACTAGGGGCTTTATGCCCAAGACCTGCAATTACATTGCTCGGAAGAATGGTAATTCCAGCTGCTGCAGTTGCTGCAGTACCCAGAAATGCCCTTCTTGAAACATGCTTTGATTCTTTTGAAAGCTTTTTCATAGTCTATTATTTGAAATTGATTCAGGTAAAAAATCTTGTTTTTCGGAGCTAAAATGCTCCGAAAAAACAGTTAAAGATATAATTCTTCGAGCTTTTGCCCAAACATTTTAACTCATGAATGAAACGGCCATCGTGTATTTCATTTTTTTTAGTGAAAGGCTTGCCAAAAGGAGGATTGATAACTATTGGGTTTTGACAGTTTTATGAATAGTTTTTGTCTATTCCGAATAAAAAAAATCAATTTGATTGATCCGGCCACTACATCTATATTTGCGGCATAAAATTTTGGACAAACAACTAAAAAACAAAAAAATCATGTTAACAATAGGACAAAAATTTCCTGAGTTTAAAAAGACAGCCGTCGTATCACTCGAAATGGGTAAAGAGTTTGAAACCATTTCCAACGAAGATTTGAAAGGCAAGTGGAGTGTGATGTTTTGGTGGCCAAAGGACTTCACCTTTGTGTGCCCGACGGAGATTACCGGATTTAACGATCATTACGAATCATTTAAGAAATTGGATGCCAACTTGATTGGGTCCTCAACTGATTCAGAGTTTGTTCACCTGGCCTGGAGAAATGATCATCCGGGGCTGCGGCAACTGAAATTCCCCATGCTGGCCGATACGTCCAAGTCGCTGGCCGAAGATCTGGGAATTTTGGAAGCGGGTGAAAAAATTGCTTACCGCGCCACTTTCATCCTGGATGAAGAAGGGGTGATCCGTTGGGTTAGCGTGAACGACCTGGCCATTGGACGCAATGTGCCGGAAGTGTTGCGCGTGTTGGAAGCATTGAAAACAGGACAGCTGACTCCTTGCGACTGGGAACCGGGACAAGCGACCTTGGCCTAAAAAGATACGCCATAACAAGTTAAAGTTAGATCAACTAGTAAATCGAAAAAGGATGTCGCAAGGCATCCTTTTTTTGCGTTCCGGAAAGCTTGAATCGCGGATAAATGGCTTGCTTATTTTCAGGAAGCCGGCAGTTTCTTCCAAACAGCCACAAACAACAGGATCCATCCGGCAAT
>JAGXIR010000045.1 GCA_024635605.1 Sunxiuqinia sp. | reverse complement strand
GAATTACTTTGATTTAATAGCAAACTTTGTACTTTTGCTCGTATTCTTTAACTTAAAAAATGAAGTGTTATGGCTTATGTAATTTCAGATGAGTGCATTGCATGCGGAACTTGTATTGATGAATGTCCTGTTGACGCAATCGCAGAAGGCGATATCTATACAATTGATGCTGATCTTTGTACTGATTGTGGCTCATGTGCCGAGGTTTGCCCGGTTGACGCAATTTCGATTGCCGAATAAAAACGGACAGCATAAAATTATTGGCCCGTCATTTTCGAATGGCGGGCTTTTTTTGTGCCTTTTCTTTAACCCGGCTCCGGGTCGGGTAAATCCGGGACGATTTAAAATTCACAGATACAAGCCTTCAATCTCTCAATTTGATCTAAAATTGCTCCGGTTCATCTCCTGATCTTCTGCGTTGTTTCTGCGTATATTCTGCGTTACTTCTGCGTTCATAGACACAGAATATACGCATAGCATACAGGGAAATATTGGGGAAGATGTGGATCTGGTCCGTAGCGAAACTGAGGTGGTGATGTCCTGCCTGATTTTTGGATTATTTTCGATGGACTGATCGGACTTGTGACTTTTGAGGTCCTCATCGTTTTTTCCGACAAAAAAGAAAAGGCACACCGAAGTGCGCCTTTTCAAAATTGCTCAATAATAATTGATTGCTGTTACTTGGTGTACAACACTTTGCCGTTAATCACTTCGGCACCCAATGTCAGGCGGTAAATGTACAGGTTGCTCATGTTCGAATTCGGAACAAATTCAGCATTGTAATTCACTCCGCCTTCAACGGGCTGGTCAAACACCACTTTCACCAGTCGTCCGGTGGCATCGTACACATCCAGGCGGGCATCAGTGGCTACCGGCGAGCTAAACTCAAACTTCAGCCGGTCGGTAAACGGATTCGGATAAGCCAGGAAGCTTGAGCTTTCCACCTCGTTGGCCACCATAATTTCGGCCGCTTTTTTGCCATTGCTTTTCACTTCGTGGATAACGATGGATCCGCCGCCAAGAGCTGTAGAAGCATCTGAATTATCATCTGCACCTAAGCCATTGTCATAGACGATGCCGTTATCTCCCCAAATTTTGATGCGGAACTGGTCGGGATCAGTGCCATCATTCCAGTCACCGTCGATCGCTACCAGCGTGAACTTGAAGTTTCCTGATCCATTGATGGTACCTTCTCCACGGTAGGTCGCTTTTTTACCTGAGATCACCAAGGAGCCTGACTCATGAAACTGGCTCTTGAAATTCAAGTTGCCGGCTTTGAATTGGAATTCAGTGTTGCCATCTACTTCATTCGTTGCTGTTTTTCCTTTTTTGTATTTGGCCACAAATCCGAAGTTGGCTTTGCCGGTAAGACTTTCGTCAGCTGTGTATGCACCAGCAGGTGACATGATCCATCCGCCACCAGTTACAAAGCCTGCAGAAGGATCGTATATCGGCATGTAGGCCACATCTTCAGCGCAACCACCGCCAGCCTCCGCTGTTACTTTATACACATTGACAGAAAGGCTGGAAACTTCAACCTGCAAAGTAGCTGTGCCGTTTGCATTGGTCCACGCATCAGCTTCCCAAACATCATCCAGGTAGAAATTCACCAACACTCCTGAAACTACCGGAGAAACCGTGGCACTCAGTGTGGCATAGGTGTCATTAATATTAACCGGATTGCTGGAAGCAGAGGCGTCAATGGTGACACCCGAAATAGTGAGGTTACCATCTTCAAACGTTATCGCATAATTTCCGGAAGTTAATCCCGATGGAGTTACAGAGTAACTTGCTCCAGTGCTGTATTCGTCAGCAGCTGTCGTGAAAATTAAAGCTCCTCCAAGAACCGATTCATCTTCGCCGTTGACAAAGCCATCATACGATACGGTAAATGTTGGATTCACTTGCCCACAGTATTTTGAAGCGTCACCAGCTGTTACTGTAAGGACAGCCTGGGTGATGGAATAATTGGCCGGCACATAAGTCAGGGTGTAGTTGCTGTTCAGCTCAACGGTTCCTTGCTGGATCTCATAATCTCCGACATTTTCACCTATTTCGCGGGTCAGTGTACCTGTAAATGCATCGCTGAATGCCAGGCTACCTGTGGTAATCTGGTAGGTAAGAGCTTCGTCATCTTCACCATAGACTTTTGTTTTGGCGTCAGCCGTGATTTCCACGGCACGCAGGGTGATGGAATAATTGGCCGGCACATAAGTCAGGGTGTAGTTGCTGTTCAGCTCAACGGTTCCTTGCTGGATCTCATATGCGCCGACCTCTTCACCTGTTTCACGGGTCAGTGCACCTGTAAATGCATCGCTGAATGCCAGGCTACCTGTGGTAGTTTGGTAGGTAAGTGCTTCGTCATCTTCACCGTACACCTTTGTTTTGGCATCAGCCGTGATTGTCACTGGTCGCAGGGTGATGGAATAATTGGCCGGCACATAAGTCAGGGTGTAGTTGCTGTTCAGTGCAACGCTCCCTTGCTGGATCTCATAATCTCCGACATTTTCACCTATTTCGCGGGTCAGTGTACCTGTAAATGCATCGCTGAATGCCAGGCTACCTGTGGTAATCTGGTAGGTAAGAGCTTCGTCATCTTCGCCATACACCTTTGTTTTGGCATCAGCCGTGATTGTAATCGGGCGTTTCTCAATCTCCAGGGTCACCTCCGTCCGTCCACTACTTACACAACCTGTGGTTTCATTTCGAGCTTCGGCCCAGGCGGTGTAGGTTCCGGCGTTGGTTCCGGTTGGTGCGGTTGTGGAGTTGGTTCCGTTTTCAGTGGTGTACCAGTCGATCAGGATTCCCGTAGGTATGGTGGCAGAAGCTGTTTGTTCGGTTCCATCGTAGGTCACCGTTACATGATTAGCCGTTGGTGCATCCGGTAATGCGTACACATGGACCGTTTTGTTGGCTGATTTTGAGCAGTCAAATTCATTGGTGTCCGTGTAGCTGATCGTAACTGTTCCTTCAGTGATTCCTGTTACCAGCCCGGTGGTTTCATCAACTGTAGCAAGGGTTTCATCACTGCTGCTCCAAACACCACCGACAGTGGCATTTGACAACTGAAGGGTTGCGTTTACACAAACTTCGGTTGTTCCTACTGGTGTTATGGAACTTACTTCAGGTAACGGATTCACTTCGTATTCCAATACGTTGGAAGTGGCGCTGCAGGCTACTCCGTTTAGTGTAGAAGTGGCAACTCGTCTGTAATAGGTTGTTTCTGAAATTGTCGGAATGTTGAAACTTATTTCGGTAGCTCCGGAGATTTCTGTCCAGATTGATTCATCGGTACTGTCTTCCCATTGATAGGAAATCGGTCCTGAGCCACTGGCATCGGTTGAACCACTTGCAACAGTTCCTGCAAAATTGGGATTTAATGTGCCGCATCCAGGGCCGGGGTTGGTTGCTCCTTTGGCTATTTCTCCCGGATCGATTGTGTTTTCTATAACCACAGCACTGCCATTCATATTTGTAGTACATCCACCGGCAAGGCGGGTAGCCACTATGGTATAGGTTCCTGCTGGCTGAATTCCAAAACTGATTGCAGCGCCTGTGCCTGCTACCGGTGAACCAATAGCTGTTGTTCCGTCAAGGTAAAGCTGATAGTTTACGCCTGTTTGGGTGAGAGCTAATCCAACGGCCAGTCCGGGGGCTCCTGCACAATAAGCACCGGCACCGGTTACAGTATAGGCTGTGGGAGGTGTGCATTCTTCAGAATATTGGGCAACAATATTGGTCAAGCTATTATCCGTGCAAAAACTTAAATCAGTTGTTAAGAGTAAATTGTTGGTGTTATACCAACCTTGAAAAATACCTCCCTGGTCAGAGTATGGGGCAGCGGTAATAAGCAGTCTTTCGTTTTTGCCTACGTTGTAAATGTTTGTATTGCCGTCAGTAATTGCGACAGAGCCAGAAGTTGCAATAGTGCCAGAACAATCATTTGGATTATCGTAGACAATATATGTAATTGTAGATGTAATACCGGAGGTTTGTGTTTTTGCCTTGACTTGGCCGTCCGTAAACCACGTTTCGGCGACCCAGCCGCTATTAAAGCCCAGGGCGGTGAGGTGGAAGGCGGTTCCTAGCTCTTCTTCGAGGACGAACCATTCATCGTAAATATAGCCGTCGGCATCGGGGGCGACATACCAGGGGTCGTGGGAGTGGTTGGGGATGTTGGGATCGATGTGGGTGAGGGTAATTAACACACTGTCATCAGCGGTCCATCCGGAGCCGGTGATAATGACCCATTCGCCGGGCCAGTAGTCGTCTTTGTCTGTAAAAACAGTAACTTCCTGCGACAGGCTTATCAGGCTTAGCATCAGGAAAGAGATCGTAAACATCAAAAGGCCAAAAAGCTTTTTGGATCGAGGTAAAAGTTTTTCTTTCATATTTATTCTGTTTTAGTTTATCATTTGGTTGTTACTTATTCGCAGGCAAGTTTATTTTACCCGCCGCAAAATATACCTGTAAGAATGTCAAGCTCTGTTTTGAAAGATGTTATCAATTAAATTCAGGTTTCTAATCATTTTGCATTTCATCGATCCAATAAGGCTTGTGCATCGTAGGAAAGATGACAAAAAAAGACGCGTTTTTCCGGCTAAAGAACAGGGGCTAGTCCATGCTGAATGTTGATTGTCCTTAACCTGAAAAGTAGGTACACCGCTATTGTTTGTTGCAATTAACTGTCAGTTTTTCAATCAGTATTATTTTGTGAGGATCGAAAATCTGAGAAAAAAGTTATGACTATTTTAAGTAGCAGGCAATAGTTTGATCAAAAAAATCATGACAAATGCTTGAAAAATGTTTCCTGTTTTTCAAAGGCACCTGTTCGATGTGCAAATCACGGGTTTGAATGTGCGAAAAACTCCGTCAACGAAAGGTTTTTGCCTTTAAAATGTGCGAAGGCCTCGTAATTTAGCTGGTTTGAAGGTCTTGTCATGTCTTTTTTTATTGAGGTCTGCCGAACTTTAGCGTTTAAGTCGTGACTTTTTCTGATGGACAAGTTCAATTTTTTTCGTGTTTGAAGGGATTGAATTTGCTGTTCTGTGAAACGATTATTTTGAGCACAGGTTGGTAATTTTCAACCTGTTTGGCGGAGGGGCTTGGAGCTGGAAACAAAAAAAGGCCACCCAAAGGCAGCCTTTTTACGATCCGGCACGTTTGATATTTTTATTCTGAATCAGGGCAATACACATTGATGTTCACCAGGTCACCTTTTTTAGAGTCCATGACCGGGACATCTTCTTCCAGCTCTTCATCATACTCCCATTTATTATCGACTTTGAAATCTGTCCACGCATTCGCTGAACTTTGACCTTTTCCATTGCAATCGGCGCCTAAAGTGACCGTCCAGCTATATTCCTGGCAAGCAACCAAGTCCATTACCTTTTGTTTGGTTACGCCATTTGAAGTCCAGTCCTCCAAGCCAGTTACTACCACGCTTTGGGCAAAGGTAAATACCACGGTGGCATCATCCATGTCTTCTTCCGGAATGTAGGTAAAGGTGACTTCGACTTCTGTTCCGTCTTCATTAAAGATCGTTTCATAGGTAAAGCTTTCTTCGCAGCCGCAATTCACTACTTCAACTTGGGTTTGAGACCACTTCGAACTACTGGCTTTAAATCTCAGGTCGTAAGTTCCTGCTGATTCAAAGGTATAGTCAAAGCAGAATCCTGTATTTCCACCGCCATGAGCGATTTGAATCCAATATTCGGTTTCGACCGCATCTTCTGTTTCCGGATCATCGCCTTCAACCAGTAGCTGCACCTGGCCGTTTGTTTCTTTTGGATCTCCATTACCTTTTGTGTCCTGAGGAAATGTTAAGCAAAATTGATGCGCTTCTCCTGCACAAACTGTTCCTTCCCAGTTCAGCTCATCACCAACACTCGCCAGCGAACTTTTGGCTTTTTTCAGCATCAAGTCATCTTCGTATGAGTTCATCACGTCATCTTTTTGACAACTCCACATTGAACCTCCGGCGAGTAATAAAGCGAAAGCGCCGAGTATAAATAATTTTCTTTTCATCGGTTTTCTTTTTTGTTAATTAATGCGATATATTCTGTTTTTTATATCAGATAGATGAAAAATTAGGAAGCTCATTCAGTCGCTCAATACCTAAAAATTTCTAAAAAAAAGGTAGGGCTATTTTTCATGCAACGCAATGGATCCAAAGCTATTCAGTGGTCATAAGTTCTTAAAACAGCGGGCTAGTTTTCAAACCTGTCTTTTCACTGTGTGAGCAGGCTGATACAATGAGCGGAATTTTGAGGATTATACTGTTTTTGGGCTATTCGCATGCCATTTGGTTCCGTTTCAGGGCCAGGCGAAGGCAGAAAAATCGTCCATCGGGCAAAGCTTTTGTGGGCTAACGGTTCAAGGCTTCATACAAAATTTCTACCGGGTGCAAGGCTCGACGTCCGGTTCCTTCTTCGATCTGGTGGCGGCAGGATGTTCCTGGTGCTGAGATGATGGTTTCGGACATCGCCTGGCGAACAGCAGGAAACAAAACCAGCTCGCCAATTTTTTGACTCAGTTCGTAATGTTCTTTTTCGTAGCCAAAGGATCCGGCCATGCCACAGCAACCGCTCGGAATTTCGCTAACGGTATAGTTGACCGGAATTTCGAGCATCCTTCTTGTTGGAACCGTCGATGCCACTGCTTTTTGCTGACAATGCCCATGCAGCTTGATGTTTCGGCTTTCACGGGTAAACAGGGATGTGTCAATATTCCCTTTCTCAAATTCCGCAGCGATAAACTCATCCAGCATCAGGGTGTTTTTTGAAACGGCCAAAGCCTGATTTTTCAAACTGACATCAACCAGTTCCGGGTATTCGTCTCGAAAAGCCAGGATTGCCGATGGTTCGATGCCAAGCAGGGGCGAAGTTTCACTAATCAGCGGATGTAATTTTTGTATGTTTTGGTTGGCCAGTTTTTTGGCAACTTTTACCAAGCTTTTCGACAGGAAAGTACGCCCACTTTCGAGATGTTTTGGAATGGCTACTTCGTAGCCCAGTTTGTTGAGCAGCAAAATGGCTTTGATGCCGATTTCGCTTTCGTTTTCATTGGTAAACTCATCGGCAAAGAGGTACACTTTTCCTTTGCTTGTGCCATTCAGGTGAATGGGTTTTTTATACCACTGCCGCAAACTCAATTTTGACAGCCGGGGAATTTTTCGTTCAGGAGCAAAGCCGATAGCTTTTTTGAAGGTTCTTGTTCCCGTGATGAAATTCGTGAGTGGTCGGACGATTCGACCCAGTTGGTTTAGCCGGGGCAGGTAGGCAATTAAACGGGTTCGGAAAGGAATGCCATGAATTTCATAATACTGTTGCAAAAATTCGGCCTTGAACTTGGCCATATCCACGTTCGAAGGACATTCCGCCTTGCAGGCTTTACACGAAATACACAAGTCGAGCACTTCGTAAATTTCTTCATGATCAAAAGGATTGACCTTTTCGGACCGGGTTAGAAATTCGCGTAAAATGTTGGCGCGGCCCCGGGTGGTTTTGTCTTCATCTTTGGTAGCCATAAAGGTGGGGCACATACTGCCGCCAATGGCCACACTTTTGCGGCAATCGCCCGAGCCATTGCATTTTTCAATAGCCCGCAAAAGACCTTTCTGGTCTGAAAAATCAAAGGTGGTTTCAAATTCACGTGTCTGGCCAATCTGGTAGCGAAGGTTTTCAGTGATGGGCGGGGTATCCACAATTTTTCCAGGATTCATGATGTTTTCAGGATCCCAGGTTCGCTTCAGCTTTTTAATCAGCTGGTAGTTTTGTTCACCCAACATGAAGGGAATGAATTCGCCTCGAAGCCTGCCGTCGCCATGTTCACCACTCAGCGAACCTTTGTATTTTTTTACCAGGGCGGCTATTTCGCGGGCGATGGTGTGATAAAGCTCAACATCGGCTTCATCCTTTAAATTCAGTAGTGGCCGCAGGTGGATTTCGCCGGTGGCAATGTGGGCATATTTTACACAACTCAATCCATGTTTTGCCAAAATTTGGTCAAATTCATCCATGTAGTCTGGCAAATATTCGGGAGTAACTGCCGTGTCTTCAATGACCGTCACACTTCTCCTGTCGCCGGGAATATTGGACAGCAAGCCCAGCCCAGCTGTGCGAAGGGCCCATACACGCTTGATCTGGTCGTTTCCTTCCACCAAGGGGAAATGATAACCCAGCCCGGCAGCGCGAAAATCTGCTTCCAGTTGTTCGGCGATGACATGAATCTCTTCCTTTGTTTCGCGTGCAAATTCAATCATCAGCATGGCTTTCGGATCACCTTGAATGAAAAAGCGGTTTTTACGCTGCTCTATGTTTTCCTTGGTGCAATTCATAATGATGTCGTCCATCAGCTCAATGGCTCCCGGTTGGTGTTTTAAGGCCACCAGGTTTCCCAGATAGGCTTCCTGCAGGCTGTTGAAATGCGCACACACCAATCCCTTGTGTTTGGGTGGGAGCGGGATGAGGTTGAGCTTGAATTGGGTTGAAAAAGCCAGCGTTCCTTCGCTTCCGGCCAGCAGTTTGCACACATTGATTTTTTCGCCATTGCCGGTAAACGGATCGGTCTCAAGCAAGGCATCCAGGGCGTAACCGTTGTTTCGTCGCAGTACTTTCGGATCGGGGTATTCGTTTCGGATGCTTTGCTGGTTGGACGGATCGGATAGTGTGGTTTTAAGGTTTTGGTAGATTTTGGTTTCCAGGCTTTCCGGATTGCCGGAGCACTTGGCATGAAACTCATCGTTCGACAAGGCTTTGAAAACAACGGACGAGCCATCCGCCAACAGGCAGTAGGCTTCGAGAATGTGATCGCGGGCGCTGCCGTATATCAAGGAATGCAGGCCGCAGGAATTGTTGCCCACCATGCCGCCAATGCAGCAACGGTTGGCTGTTGATGTTTCGGGCCCATACTGCAAACCGTGCGGCGCCAAAAACTGGTTCAGCTCGGTCAGGTTAATGCCGGGTTCAACAACAATCCATCGCTCTCGAGCATTGAATTCGACAATTTTGTTCAGGTACTTCGAAATGTCGACCACAATGCCTTTTCCAACAACCTGTCCGGCCAGCGAGGTTCCCCCAGCTCGGGGAATCACCGATGTTTGGTGCTCGCGGGCAAACACAATAATCTTGCGGAGATCTTCCTTCGATCGGGGTTTGCACACTGCCTGCGGAATTTCCCGGTATGAGGAAGCATCGGTCGCATAGATGATCCGTTGCACATTGCTGGTGTAAACGTCGCCTTCAAGCGATTGTTTCAAAGGATAAAACGGATCGGTTGTTTTCATAATCGAAAGGATTTCGTACCGAGCAAAAATATCAATTTATTTTGGTGACTAAAAAACTGTTTAAATTTTTATTGAACCCACTTTGGGGTTCTCAAGCATGTTTGTTTATATACCTCCGGTTTCACCGGAGGTTATTCATATTGAAGTCCTTCGGACTTGTGCTTACTAAAAACCCAGAATGGGTTCAATTTGAATAACCGTGGGTGTTAACCAACGGGAAATGAGGGATGTAATACAGCAACCCTGAAGGGTTGAACAGGAATGCATTTTGAACAAACCGAATTTGAACAGTTTCTCAATCCAAAAAACACACGGAGTAATCTTTAGAATTTGTTAAGATAGAAGATGATTTAATGCAATCGATTGCAAGTTCGGCGGTTTCAAACGAAATGAAAGCGGTTTCAAAAACCTAATATTTGTCAGGATTCACAAATAATTAACCCGTCCGGCGAATATAAACACGTTATTTTCGCTACTTTTGCAATTTGAATCTTTTACTCAAAAGTTAGAAATCTTAAACTTTAAAATGAAACAATCGTACCAGATAGCATCGTTATAGCATGGACGGTTTGTGTGAAGGATAAAAAATTAGTAGAAAAGACAAATAGTTTGTATGCCGAATACCTGTCTGATCATAGAATGACTGAGTACTCAGCAGATATTAAATAAATTAGATAAGTTTTTTTCGAATGAAATTACTTGAACGTATTATCAAAAACTCGCAGAGCTATCAAAAACGGATTGTGCTCCCGGAAGGGACAGAACCCCGGACTTTGAGAGCCACGGAAATTATCTTAAATGAAAATATTGCCCGGATTATTTTATTGGGAAATCCGGTAGAAATCATGCAGGCCGCCGAAGAATGTGGCGTAAACATCAAGGGAGCCGTGCTGATTGATCCCAAAACGGATGAACGCCGGTCACAATATGCTGACCTGATGGTGGAAATCAGAAAATCAAAAGGATTAACTAAGGAAGACGCCCTTGAACTGTTAAATGATCCTTTAGTTTTTGCACCGTTGATGATTAAAAGTGGTGATGCCGATGGCGAAATTGCAGGAGCTATTAATGCAACGGGGGATGTTTTACGCCCAGCCTTTCAGTTTGTGAAAACTTTGCCGGGTGTAAGTGTGGTTTCAGGCGCTTTTCTGATGTTTATGAACGATCCGCATTTTGGGCACGACGGCATTCTGGTGTTTGCCGACTGCGCGGTAATGCCCGATCCGAATGAGCGTGAACTGGCTGAAATTGCGGTAACAACAGCCAAAACGGCCAAAGCGATTGTCGGCATGGAGCCACGTGTGGCCATGCTGAGCTTTTCGACCAAAGGAAGCGCCCAACACGAGCGGGTGGATAAAGTGGTAAACGCCACCCGGATTGCCAAAGAAATGGCGCCCGATTTGAAAATTGACGGCGAATTGCAGCTGGACGCAGCTTTAATTCCTGAGGTGGCCCGCTTGAAAGCCCCCGAAAGTGAAGTGGCTGGTCGGGCAAATATCCTGGTTTTCCCAGGACTGGAAGCAGCCAATATTGGCTATAAGCTGGTGCAACGACTCGCAAAAGCAGAAGCTATTGGGCCGGTTTTGCAGGGAATGGCTGCTCCAATCAATGATTTATCACGTGGTTGCTCGGTGAGCGACATTGTTAATATGGTAGCAATTACCTCCAACCAGGCTGCTGCCTCGTTCGATTAAATAAAGTTTAAAATGGCTAGTGAAGTTATCTATGAACCAATTGAAGAGTTTGGTTTAATTAAGAAAAAGGTTTCCAGGGCGTTATTCTCAAAAATAGGCATTGTTGGCTGTGGGCTTGTTGGACAAAACATTGCCCGGGTAGCCAGCTTCTATGGTATTGAAGTTGTTTTTATTGAAGTTAGCGAAGATAAAATCAGGGACGCTTATCGCAACATCGAAAAGATTCTCGATCATCGAATTGAACACTGGGGATTGACCCAAAGTGAGAAACGGGCCATCCTTTCCAGAATTAAGGGAAGCTTGGATTACAAGGATTTGGCCGGTTGCGATTTTGTCGTGGAAGCGATCCGTGCCGTCAACCGTGGTGGAAAAATCAAGGAGCGTAAGAAAATCTTCCGGAAGATTGAGGAAGTGGTCGATCGCGATTGTATTATCGGCACCAATTCAACCACCATTATTATTACCGAGCTTTCGTCGGAAATGAAATACAAAGATCGCTGTGTTAGTTTTCATTTTTCGGTTTCATCCCGAGAAGCGCGAATTATGGAAGTGGTTAAAGGATTGTACACATCCGATGAATCCTATGCGAAAGTTTGTCAGTTTGTCAGGCTGATCAACCGGAAAATCATCCCTGTTGAAGAATCTGCTGGCTTGGTCAGCGTCCGCCTTTTTGTGGTTCTGCTGAACGAAGCCTGTGAAATTCTGATGGAGGGCGTAGCCACCATGGAAGATATTGATACCACCATGAAAATAGGTCAGGGAATGAGATTGGGACCATTTGAAGTTGCCGACAAAATGGGACTGGATAAAATTGTTCGCTGGATGGAAAACATCTACACAGAGTTTGGCGATGTTCATTT
>JAGXIR010000044.1 GCA_024635605.1 Sunxiuqinia sp. | reverse complement strand
ATATCGGCCTTCTCACCAATCTTCATTTCCCGTTCTTCAAAGCGCGAAGTGATTCGCCCAATGGTTTCTACAGGAACTTCGTAGTCGGGTAGGGTGGTTTTTATGCCCACCGACTCGAAAAAAGCAATCGTTTTTGCTATGGTTCGATCGATGCGCTCATCAACGGTACCTTCACTAATTCCCCAGATCCGTTCGCCGTATTGCAGAATTTTTTCTTGCTTTTCCTTACGTCGAATATGCATCATTCCGGGAAGCACAATGGCCAGCGTGCGTGCATGGTCAATGCCGTGGTAGGCGGTCAGTTCGTGACCAATCATGTGGGTTCCCCAGTCTTGCGGAACGCCCATGCCAATCAGTCCATTCAGGGCCATGGTGGCGCTCCACATAAAGTTGGCGGCGGCTTCGTAGTCGTTTCTGTCGGCCAGCACTTTGGGGCCTTCTTCAATCAGAGTGTGCAAAATTCCTTCAGCAAAACGATCTTGCAAAGGCGAATTGACCGGAAAGGTAAGGTATTGCTCCATCACATGAATAAAGGCGTCAACAATGCCATTAGCCACCTGTCGATCCGGCAGCGAGAAGATCACTTCAGGGTCAAGCACCGAAAACTGAGGCATCACCGCCGGCGAGTCAAAGGCCAGCTTTTCTTCCGTTGAAACTCGCGTGACAACAGCATTCCCATTCATCTCGGATCCGGTTGCCGGAAGTGTTAAAACCGCACCAATTGGAATCGCTTTCTGAATATTGATCTCACTGCGTTTGGCGCAAATGTCCCAGGGATCATCGCCTTCAAATAAAGCTGCGGCTGCTATAAATTTAGTGCCATCCAATACGGAGCCGCCGCCTACTGACAGTAGGTAATCCACTTTTTCTTCTTTCACGAGCGCTACCGCTTTCATCAGGGTTTCGTAGTGTGGGTTGGCTTCAATACCGCCAAATTCGATGACGTTGAAATCTTTTGTTGCCGCTTTAACCTGGTCGTAAACGCCATTTTTAAAAATACTGCCACCACCGTAGGTCAGCAGGATTTTTTTATTCTTCGGAAGCTCCTTGGCGATTTTAGCAATTTTGCCTTTTCCAAATAAAATTTTTACCGGGTTTTTGAATTCGAAATTATACATGTGTCTTCTTTTTTTTTGGTTTGAACATCAAAAATACTAAACCTTGGGCAGATTCCCTGTTAATAAATTTAAAGCTTTTTGAATGGCGTGAACGAATGATTTTTTCTGGCTGATTTTTTGCTTTGTGCTGACCGAACTTTCCTATTTTTGCGGTATGGAAAATGAAGAACTAAAGAACCGGATCACTTCTCTTAGCGATGATCAATTGATTCAATTGCTCAAATTGCGTGATTCCTATCAACCGGAGGCTGTCGGATTTGCTTTGCAGGAAGCTATGAGCCGGCAAATCATTCGATCGGAAAATGATTTGCAGTCAGCAAAGTTCCAGTCAGACAGCAGCCGTTCCAAAACCATATTTCCATACCTCAACGATGAGACCCAGTTTCAAAAGGTATTCAGCAGCCTGATTCGGATCTTATACCTGGTAGCCGTTATCCCGATTGTTTTTGGAGCTTTAAACCTGCTTGAAGGCGATGTCCGCGGGGGGTTGGTGCTGCTTGGCCTCGGTTTATTGTGGGGCGGGCTCAGTGTCCGTTTGCAAAAACAGCAACATGCTCAGACGCCACTTGTATTGATGGTGTTGCTCCTGTTTGGTTTAATTCGTGCGTTTTTCAGCCTAAATGATCCATCGCTCTTGCAGGTCACCGACCTGGTTGTTTATGGAATAGCCGTTCTTTTATTGACTTATGTTTTGGTTTATCTCCGTGTTTTATTGGTTCGGAAGAAAAACAATGAGCACCATTCGGGTTAAGCGGTACATTTACCCGTGAAAAGCAGGTATTCATCGAAAAAAACAAGCAATCAGATATCAAGTTGTTTAGCTTTGTTTCAGGATTCAAAAATCAGTCGATTTTGCCGTCACTTAAAAAAAAAATGCTCATGAAAAATAGTCCGCTAATAGCTTCATTTATTCTCCTTGTATTTCTTACCCAATCCTGTATCTTGTCTGCATCGCCGGAATGGAATGATGACGGCGCACGAACCTATGATATTGCCAATTTTGAGCGAATCGTACTGGAGGGTGGATATAAAGTCATTCTGGTACAATCGGATCAGCCCGGGTTACGGATCAAAGCTGACGAAAAGTTGCACGAGTACATCCAGGTGGATAGTGACGGGCACACGTTGAGTGTAACATTGCGTGAGCGGCATCTTAACTTTGAGGGCGTGACTTTATACATCGAATTTGTTGACCTACAAGAACTGCGTATTGAAGGTGGGGTGAAGCTTGAAACCAGGGGCTATGTGGATATGAAAGATTTTTATTTGCGTGTTGAAGGTGGCGCGAAGATTGAAATGGAGATGAAAGTTGACCACCTGAAAGTTGTGGGCGAGGGAGGCGTCAGTTTCGATTTTCGTGGTGTGGCTAAAACCATGGATGCCCGGATTTCGGGTGCCGGCCATTTGGATGCGGATGACTTGAAAACACAGGAAGTGACAATCGAAATCGAGGGAGTGGGAGGAGGATCGGTCTACGCAACTGATTTTTTAAAAGCTAAAATTGAAGGTGTTGGAAAGATTCGTTATAAAGGAAACCCCAAAGTGGAAAAAACGATTGAGGGACTAGGTTTTGTTAGCCCCGAGTAAGTTTTGTTCGATTAAAAAAATGCAGACAGGATGCCTTCGAGTATCCTGTTTTTCATTGATGTAGTTTCTTATTGATGAGGAATTAAAACCAAAGCATTGAAATATTTGTTTAGGTTTTTAAATCATTATTACTATTTTTGGAAACTTCGATAGAAAAAATGTAAAATTTAACTTGATTTATTAATAAAACTGAAAGAGGAACAAATTATGAAGCGATTGTTTTTATTAACTATTTTTTGCCTGGGTATTGTTACTGCTGGATTTACACAAGATGCTGTTGACGCGGTTCAACTGAAAAATGACGGCAACGAAGCATTGCGGGCAAAAGATTACAAAAAAGCTCTGGGGCTGTTTGAGAAATCATTAGCAAACTGGGGCGACGAAGAGCAGGACAATGCCATGATCTACAATGCAGGGTATTGTGCCTACAAGGTGAAGAACTTCGAAAAGGCTGTGAAGTTTTTTGGACAGTCGATTGAGAATAACTACAAAACATCAACAGCCTATCTGTATAAAGCCAACGCGCAACGGCAAACGGGAGATGATGACGGATTTGTAGAAACGCTGGAAGCAGGCATGGCTTCGAATCCAAACAATACAAAAATGAAGGACATGCTTTCAACCTTCTACCTGAAGGAAGGAAATGCCTTTTATAAAAAAGGAGCTACTATTTTAAAGCAGGCTGCCACCGATGTTGCAGCCGGAAAATTTACCACCAACGATGACCAGTACAAAGCGGCGACAAGTGAGGCCCGGGAAGAATTCAAAAAGGCATTGCCTTATTTTGACAAAGCGCTGAAACTGACTCCGAACGACGACACTGCAAAACAACTGAAAGCTGCGGCGACGCAAGCCATTAACGGATAGTTTTTGAAAAGATTATAACAGTAAAAAGCTGCTCAGTTGAGCAGCTTTTTTTATTGCACTCCCATGACTTTCATTGCCAATTTGTAAACCGAGGTTCGTGCAGTTACAAACAAGGTTTTTCGGTTTTTACCACCAAAACAAACATTGGCCGGTTGCTCAGGAAACTGAATGGCACCGAGCTTTTCCCCATCTTTTGAATAGATCGAAACAGCCTGATTCGTCAGGTAAACATTGCCTTGATGATCAATGGTCATTCCATCGGAGCCTTCGGGAGCAAAGAATATTTTATTGGCTAAACTGCCATCTTCGTGGATGTCGTATTTCCATATTTTTTTATCGTTGATATCGGCCACGTATAAGGTCGAACCGTCTGGAGTACCAATAATTCCGTTGGGCATTTTAAAATCAGCTGCAACGCGGGTTATTTTACCGCCTGGCGTCACACAATAAACAGCGCGCTCATCCTGTGCCTGAACATGGCCTTCGGGCCACCAGGGCCGGTGGTAATAACTGTCGGTAATGTAAATGTTGCCGTTGGGGTGAATCCACAGATCATTGGGGCCATTGAGGTGTTTTCCGTCATAAGAATCAACGAGCACGGTCTTGTTGCCGTCCTGGTCAATCTTAATCAGCTTGTTCTGGTAGTCGGCGCAGGCAACAAGCTGCCCATCCTGGTCGAAGTACAAACCATTGGCCCGTTCACCATCAACCTCAAATTCCGTAATCCCATCATTCTCATTCCAAATATGAATTTTGTTATTGGGCTGGTCGGTAAAATAAACCTGTCCCTTCTGATCGGGTGCCGGGCCTTCGGTAAATGCATAGCCGGATGCTATTTTTTCAACCTTAGCATTGGGTTTGATGATCTTACTTAGCTGGTCAGCCTTTTGAGCGGAAACACCAACTGCCGGGAAGCAAATCAAGCAAAGAATGTGTAAACGGACGATTGTCTTCATAATATTAAGTTTAAACGGATTTCTGTTTACGAATATATTGAATTTTAGTTGAAAGCCTATCTTTGCGGCTCGATATGATGATAAGAAAACTACGCATACTACTCGCTGGGGCCTTGCTTTTGTTACTGGGCGGGCAAGCTGTTTTTTCGCAGGAGCAGCGTGATTTCTATTTGTGGAATACCACTTATCTTCATAAGCAGTTAAATCCCCAATACAATTTTAGGCTCAGCGCCAAAGTTCAGTACCTGACCGGTGATGACCTTCGCGAGATGACTTATCTTGATTTGGCGGTGTCGCGTAAAATGAATGATTGGTTGAACCTGGGGCTTGCTTTCCGAACATCAAAGCATCAGAAATTGACTGGTGACAAAATGGAATACCGTCCCCAATTGGTCACCACGATGCACTGGTCATCGGCAAAAATAAAATTCAGCACCACCAACCGCCCCGAGTACCTCATGTTTAGTGAAGGAGATAACTACGGACGTGTCTATCACAACATCTTCGTTCATTTTTCTTCCTTTGGAAAGTGGCTAAAACCATATGTCGGCGAAGAACTGTTTACCAAACTCAATCGCGACAAACTTCATTTAGGCCGGATTTATGGTGGTCTGCATGTGTTGGAACTGCAACACGTTCGTGTAGATGTCTACTATGTGTGGCAACAGTTGAAAGTTGGCGGCCAATGGCGCGGAGCCGATGTGGCCGGACTGAACCTCCACTTTCTAATCTAACCAGCTAAAACAAGTACGAAAATTTCAAGCGGAATGCGAAATTACGTGGCAGTCCCGGATAATAGTATCGCGGGGCACTTCCTCCAAACGAACTGGCATTAATTAAAACCATCGAGCTGTAGTGCTCTCCGGTCAGATTGTTTAGCGCCAGCAGTGCTTTCAGATTGAGGTTTCCCCAGCTTTTCAAATATTGAACGTTTGCATTTAACAAGCCATAGGCATCCGAGTAAACGGAATTGTCATCGCGTAGTGGAATTTTACCTACTTGTTGGTAATTCAACTGGAAGTTGAAGCGCTGTTTGATACTCAGGGCATAGCTGAAGTTTGTTTGATGGCGCGGTGTTCCCGTTAGTTCTTTGTCTGAATAATCGTTTTCACCATCAATAAAATCAACAAAATAAAAGGGAGAAAAGCTGCCGTTTACAGACAGTTGATGCGTGTGCTTTTTTCCTTCCGGCAGGGTGTATTGAAGATAGTATTCCAACCCCGGATGAGCGGTTTTTCCAGCATTGATTCCCAGGTAGGCATCTTCGTCCACCCGCCGGGCAACGAGCAGGTTTTCAATGCTCATATAAAAAGCGGAAACATCGTAGTACAATTCATCAAACAGATAGCCGCGGCTTCCCAATTCGTAATTCCAGCCGGTTTCGGGTTGAATGTCGGTATTTCGTCCACCTTCGGGCAGTAAGGTTTCTTCCAGACTGGGTGGCGAAAATCCATGACTCACTTGCGCGTAAAGTTTATTTTTATCCGTCAGCGAATAATTGACAGCCACGCGGGGCGAAACAATTGTTTTAAAGGAATGGTCACCAGACCGGTCACCGTCTTCTAACAGCAGATCGGTATAGTCATAATAGGTTTTGTTGATGTTTGCTCCTGCTGACAGTCGTAACCGGTTTGCCAAATGATAGTCAATTTGAGCAAATCCGTTGATATAGTTTCGCTTTTCCTTGTTGTCCGAAATGATGTCGCCCTTGGTTCTGTCATCGGTATTCTCAAAAGTTGCCCAGTCATAGCTTTCAACGAAAGTTTCATTTCCTAGCATAAATTTCCAATTCCCATTTTCGGTGGGAATCGTTTTCTCCACTACAAAACGGCCGCCGAAATAATGACTTTCTTCGGTTAGAAAATTAAATGGTCGCAGCTCATCCGAAGCGCGGTTTTGGCCAAAAAAACTAATGGTTGATTTCCAGTTGCGGTTCCAATCGGAGATGACTGAAGCCCCTAGCAGATTCTTTTGGTAGTCTTCGTAACCACGAATGGCGGCCCAGTTCTCTGCTGCCAGTTCGGGGCTGTTGGTGAAGGTTTCCAGGTTTAGTGAGCTGGGAATATAGGCTTTCAAATCGGTGTGGTTCACAATCAGGTTTAACTGGTGGTTTGTGATATCAAACTGACCTACATAGTTGAGGTTGACCCGTTCCGTTTCGTTATTTTCACGATATCCGTCGGAGCTCAGTCGCTCAATCGCCAGGTGGTTGTTGCTATTGTCGCCAGTCAGGTAGAGGTTGCCGTTAAACTCGTGAGTTTGATAGGAGCCATATCCGTAATCAACTGAAAATTGGTTTTGATTTGGATGAACGGCATCAAATAGCAAGGTGCCACCCAATCCGGCGCCGTAAAAGCCGGAGGCCGGACCTTTAATGACTTCAATGCTTGACAAAACTGATT
>JAGXIR010000043.1 GCA_024635605.1 Sunxiuqinia sp. | reverse complement strand
CTTTACCTCGATTTCAGTATCCAAAGGAAGGTATAGATCAACCCGGCTACCGAAGCGAATAAAGCCCATTTCCATGTTCTGATCGACATTTTGTCCCACATGCAGGAAGTTTAAAATGCGTCGTGCCATCGCGCCCGCCACTTGGTTGGCCATAATCTCGCGGCCATCTTTCAGTTTGATGGACACACACGTGCGCTCGTTTTCATCGGCCGACTTGTCTTTAAAGGCAGCATGAAACTTTCCTTTTCGATGTTCGAGAAAGCTTACTTTGCCCGGAACCGGAACCCAGTTAATGTGCACATTAAGGGGCGACATAAAGATGGAAACCTTCTTGCAAACGGTATTTAAATAATCGCTTTCCGTGGTCTCTTCAATCAGGCAAATGGTGCCATCGGCAGGTGCAATAATGTTTTTGTCGTTGATAGCTACTTTTCGTTGTGGGTAACGAAAAAATTGCAAAACCAGAACCAACAGAATGAGCGAGGCAACAGAAATAACCGACCCGATTACGGCGCAGGAAAGGAGCAGCCAACCAGCCAGGTTCAATAATACCACGATCAGGATCGTGTTTCGTATGATCGATTTTCCTGCAGGATGAAATTTTATCATGTCAAATAGCTATATAATAATCTTATTTTCAAAATTTTGTATCCGAGCTTCGGTTTTCAGATCGGTACCGGCTTCCGGATTTGTGAGGGCAAAAGTACAGAAATTAATTGTAGTCGCGTAAAATGAACTGTTTTTACTGCCTGAAAATAGACGGAATCACGATTTGGAAAGTTTTGCAGATCATCACGCTTAGCCTTTTTTTAGATAAAAAGCTTGAAATACAGGACGACCGAAGGGACTGCAAAAAACAGACTGTCGAAACGATCGAGTATTCCTCCGTGTCCGGGAAGGAAGTTACTGCTGTCTTTTAATTTGAATTGTCGTTTAAACAAGGATTCAGTCAGATCCCCAAAAGTGGCTGATATAACAGTGATTATTGCGATAATAATCCAGTGATACAAGGCGATGGACGGCATGAAGAAGTGTGAAATGGCCCAGGAGGCAGCAACGGCAGACAGCGCTCCTCCTACAGCTCCTTCCCATGACTTTTTGGGTGAAATTCTTTCAAACAAGCGATTTTTGCCAAAGGTCATCCCGAACAGATAGGCGCCTGAATCGTAGGTCCAAATCAAGGCAAACAAGGCAAACAGAAGATTCGGATTATAGTCGTGGCTGGGGGTAAACACCATCAGGCTAACCATGCTAAGTGGCAGTGCAATGTAGATGAGGCCAAGAATGCCGGCTGCTATGTTCTCGAAAGGGAAGCTTTTTTTACGATACAGTTCGTAAATAAAAACCAATAGAAAGATAGGAATCAGGCAGTAATAGATAATTTGCGGCAACACACCCGAACCAACCAGAAAAAAGGTGATGAAAAATATGATGCCAATGGCACATGCTAACCACTTGTTCGGCGAAATATCAGCATTTTTAAAGAAGTTGAAAAATTCGTGCAAGCCAATAATCATGACGAACAGAAAAAGTATGCCAAAGGTATATTTACTGAGTAAAAGACTACCGATGACAACCCCTGTGAAAGCTATTCCGGTAAGCGTTCTGACAAAGAGGTTTTTCAATTCTTAAGCTTTTTGAGGATTCTATCAGCGTTTGGCTGATCTTTTTTGTTTACGTAAAGCTCGATGAGGCCAATGGTGGGGATGACTGAATCGTGTTGATTCAGGGTGAAAGATTCGATATTATTTTCATCCAGTAATTCTTTGGCAATTTGTACCTGGTAGTCCTGATCGGAGGAATAGACAATGACTAAATCTTTTTCCATAGTTTTGGTTCTTAAAACGGTTCGTCAGCTAAAAGTACAAATAATTTCTTTGGCCCGTGCATACCCATTACCAATGTTTTTTCGATATCTGCTGTCCGGCTTGGTCCGGTGATGTTGGTGATCATGCTTGGTAGCTGGCCCGGATATTTCTCTTCCATGCCGGCCAGGGCATCATCCAGATAATTGACGAGTTGTCCGCTGTGAGCGATAACCACATGGGTTTCAGGAAAAACGTTGAGTCGTCGTCCCGACAGCGATGCGGAGCTAACCAGGATGGATCCCAGGTGAGCCACCAGAAATTCGCAGGTGGTGATTCCTACATCAATATGTTGTAAATCATCCATCGATGTTGCAAATTCAACCTGTCCCGTTAGTACTTTTTGCAATGACGGTTCCATGCAAATTAAATTGGCCAGGTTTTCAGATTCCGAAAGCTTTTTCAATTCAGCGATTGCTTCATTCAAATCATTCACGCGAAAAACCTGACCTCCAATTAATTCCAGATTAGCTTTAAAGCTTTCGGCAAGTTCTTGGTCGAAGGGGAGATAAATTGGCGATTCAAAATCGGGGCGGGACATTGTTTGCCCGCCCCGATTTTTTTGAGCTTCCGTTAAACGGTTGAGTATTTTCTCTTTGGAAGAATTCATGGTAATTGGGCTTAGGCAGAGGTTGCCGGATTAGCTTCCTCAGCTGGTTTGGGATCAATTACGGTTTGCTTTTCAGCAGTCAATTCTTCCCGGATCCAAGGACGTTTTCCGAAGATTTCTTCCAGATCCTCACCAAAAATTACTTCCTTATCGAGTAAGCGTTCTGCCAGTTTCTTGTGGCCTTCACCGTTTTCTTTCAATACCTGAAGCGCCCGATTGTATTGAGAGTCGATCAATTCTTTTGCTTCAGAATCAATCAGTTCAGCAGTTTTTTCGCTGTAGGGCTTGGTAAATCCGTAATCATTCTGACCTGTTGAATCATAGAAGCTGACATTGCCAACTTTTGGACTCATTCCAAAGATACTGATCATGGCATAAGCCTGTTTGGTGATTTTCTCCAGGTCGTTTTGAGCACCCGATGAAATGGTTTTAAAGATGATTTCTTCTGCCGCACGTCCACCCAAAGCTGAGCACATTTCGTCCAGCAGTTGTTCCTTCGTGGTTAGTGAGCGCTCTTCCGGTAGATACCAGGCTGCGCCCAATGCTTTTCCACGTGGTACGATCGTTACTTTCACCAACGGATGTGCGTGTTCAAGCAGCCAGCTGATGGTGGCGTGCCCGGCTTCGTGATAAGCAATCCGCTTTTTTTCATCTTTCGAAATAATTTTATTTTTCTTCTCCAGTCCGCCAATAATCCGGTCAACAGCGTCGAGGAAATCTTGCCGGCCTACTTCCTCTTTTTCCTTACGGGCAGCAATCAACGCAGCTTCGTTGCAAACGTTCGCAATATCAGCTCCCGAAAATCCAGGTGTTTGTTTGGCCAGAAAATTGCCATCCACCTCACTTGCAAGTTTAATCGGACGCAGATGTACTTGGAAAATCTCGCGACGTTCATTCAGGTCGGGCAGTTCCACATGAATCTGACGGTCGAAACGTCCGGCGCGCATCAAGGCACGGTCGAGCATGTCGGCACGGTTGGTGGCTGCCAGGATGATAACACCTGAGTTGGTGTCAAAACCATCCATTTCTGTTAATAACTGGTTTAACGTGTTTTCACGTTCGTCATTCGATCCCATGTTGGGATTCCGTCCCCGGGCACGGCCGATGGCATCAATTTCATCGATGAAGACGATACAAGGGGCTTTTTCCTTGGCTTGCTTAAACAGGTCGCGCACACGCGAGGCTCCAACGCCAACAAACATCTCCACGAAGTCGGACCCTGACATGGAGAAAAACGGAACATTGGCTTCGCCTGCAACGGCTTTGGCCAGCAGTGTTTTTCCGGTTCCCGGAGGACCGACGAGCAGGGCGCCTTTCGGAATCTTACCTCCCAGCTTCGTATATTTCGCGGGGCTTTTTAAGAACGACACCACTTCTTCAACTTCTTGTTTGGCTTCAGCCAGACCGGCAACATCTTTAAAAGAGGTGCTTACCCGTGAGTCTTTGTCGAATACTTTGGCTTGCGATTTTCCAACATTGAAAATATTTCCGCCACCACCGCCACCGCCGGCACCTTTGCTCATGCGGCGGAAAATCCACCACCAAATGGCAATGATAATCAGGAAGGGAAGCACCCAGCTGAGGATCTCACTGAAATAATTATGGACGGTACTGTATTCAATAGGTACTTTATCCGACTCGCTAAAGTTGGCTTGTGCCTGTTGCAGGTTGTCTTCGAATGTTTCAACCGAGCCGATGGTGTACACGAAGTGCGGACCAAATTTAGAGGGAGCTCCAAAACCTGTATTTAGTTTGTCAGCATAATCATCATAACTTCCCTCTTTCAGGTATATTTGGGCTTCTTCGCGATTGATGACAACAATTCGTTCAATATCGCGTTTGGCCAGCATTTCATTTTTCACTTCATTCCAGGTGGTTGTAACCGGGCCTCCGCCAAAGCTAAAGTATTGGATTGCAAGGAAGAGGACAATCACAATGCCATAAATCCAGTAGGGATTAAATTTAGGTGGTTTCCCCCCGGTTCCAAAATTTCCCAAATTTGGCCTTTGTTTATTCTTATTGTTATTTTCTGCCATTTCGTCTAATTTTCTGTTTGTATTTTTTCGATGGCTGCGTCAGCCCAAAGATTTTCTAAGTCGTAAAATTTGCGGGATTCATGTTGAAAGACATGCACCATGATGTCAGCGTAATCCAGAAGTACCCATATTGAATTTTCGTATCCGTCTTTATGCCAGGCTGTTTCTCCAACCATCTCTTCAACTGTTTTTTCAACCGAGCGAGCAATCGCATCAACTTGTGTGGTCGAATTGCCGTGGCAAATAATGAAATAATTACATTCTGAGTGATTAATTTTTGTTAAGTCTATTTTTACAATGTCCATTCCTTTTATCCTGTGAATCCCCTCCAGAATCGCATCAATCAGCTGTTCACTATCTTTTTTCGTTGGTGTTTTATGCATAGATTTATTTTAGAACTACAAAGATAAATTTTTTCACTTATTTTGATGGTTTTTCGTTCATATCGTTCAATTGTTTATATCAGTTGTTTTTGGTATCCTAAAACTGAAGTTTGCAGGAGCTTTTTGTTCCGGTTTTCTGTCTGAGCTTTCTGTTTTTTTTACTTGTTAATAAGCTGAAAAACGCATGAATACAATAACACCGTACAATCATTATTGTTTTTTTATCCGTATAACATGTGCTGAATTAATTAGGATAAATATAAACACTTGAAAGTTAAGAAAGTAGTTTTATTGTCAGGTTTAAAATAATAATCAATCATGTGTCACCATATCGGTCATTCTATCATAAAAATTGAACGCACTGTAAGTACCAATAACTATGCCACCAGCCAAGTGCATGAAAATGAAACAAAAGCGGGAACTGTCTTTTTGGCATACGATCAAACAGCCGGTCGTGGGCAACTGGCCAACCGGTGGGAAAGTGAAGCCGGAAAGAATTTAACTTTTTCTGTTTTTCTGCGGCCTTCCTTTCTCGAAATCCACAAGCAGTATATGCTTTCGAAAGTGGTTTGCCTGGGGTTGGAAAGCTTCTTAAGTGAATTGACTGAGTGTGTTAAAATTAAGTGGCCCAACGATATGTATGTGGGCGACCGGAAGATTTGTGGAATTTTGATAGAAAATGCTATTATGAGCGGACAAATTAGCCAGTCGATTATTGGAATTGGTCTAAACATTAATCAAACCCGGTTTTTATCCGAAGCGCCAAATCCGGTTTCCTTAAAAATGCTAACCGGGCAGGATTACTCTCCCGATGATCTGCTGATCGATTTACTAAAGCAACTTGATCACTACTATTCTCAGTTAGTTGCTGGAAACTTCGATCAGTTGGATCTTGAGTTTCAACAGAAACTTTACCGACTTGATGAATGGCATCCGTATAAAGATGAAAAGCACCATTATACCGGAAAAATTATTGGCGTGAATGAAATCGGGCAATTAAAAATACAAGAACGTGATGGCCCGGTTCACGAGTACCATTTCAAAGAGGTGGCTTATTTGTAAATGGATGTTTAGCATTGATTTCTTATCTTTAAAATCCTAAACAAACGAAAATGATGAAAGCACTTGTCCTCGAAAAATACAATCAGTTCAAATTTAAAGAAGTTGAAAGACCTGGAATTCAGACGGATGAAGTTTTGGTGAAGGTCAAGGCAGTTGGGATTTGTGGCAGCGATGTGCATGGCATGGACGGAAGTACCGGACGACGTCAGCCGCCGCTGATTATGGGTCACGAAGCATCGGGCGAAATCACGGCTGTTGGCAGTGCTGTTCGCAACTGGAAGCTTGGCGACCGGGTGACCTTCGATTCGACCATCTACCGGCTCGATGATTGGTACACCCGCCAGGGATTGTACAATTTAAGTGATAATCGGGTGGTGCTTGGCGTTTCCTGTGATGATTACCGTCGTCATGGCGCTTTTGCCGAATTTGTAGCCGTTCCGCAACACATTTTATACCGAATTCCTGAGAACGTAACTTTCACGCAAGCAGCTATGGTTGAACCGGTGGCTGTTGCATTACATGCCCTTTCGCTGGGCAAACCGCAAGTGAATGACTCGGTAGTTGTGGTTGGGGCAGGCATGATTGGCCTGTTTGTCATTCAGTTGCTGAAAGTGGCGGGATGCGGGAAAATTATTGCCATTGATTTGGATGAGGATAAGCTGGAATTGGCTGCCAGGCTGGGAGCTACTCATTGTTTCAATAGTCAATTGTCCGGTTTGAATCAGGAAATTATGCAACTGACCAATGGCCGTGGTGCTGATCAAGCCTATGAAGCGGTTGGCATCTCCGAAACCGTTCAACTGGCCGTTGCCAGTGTTCGCAAGGGTGGGGCGGTGACCTTATTGGGCAATTTGTCACCGAAAATTGACTTTCCACTTCAATCGGTGGTGACGCGTCAAATCAAGGTTCAGGGAAGTTGTGCCATTTGCGGCGAATATCCGGCCGTGCTGGATTTGATTGCTGCCGGAAAAATTGATGTGAATGCGTTGGTGAGTGCCGAAGCTCCCTTGTCGGAAGGTGCCGATTGGTTTAATCGGCTTTACAACAAGGAAAAGGGTTTGGTTAAAGTGATTCTGAAACCATAAATAACATCTGGTGACAACTGACACTTCGACCGAAATAAATTAAGAAAGACCTGAAATATAAAATCTGAAAAATTTTGACATGCGAAAAATACGGACTGCCATTGTAGGGCCTGGCAAAGTGGCTCACTTACATGCAAAGGGGCTGGCGGAGTCATCGAACTCCGAGTTTGTTGGGGTTTGCGGTCGTACGCTTTCCAACGCGGAGGCGTTTGCCAGCCAATACGGTGTGAAAGCTTACGACAATTTGGAGCAGATGATCAAAGAGGAGTGGGTTGAGGCTTTATTGGTATGCACGCCGCATCCGTATCACCGCGAGCCTGTTGTGACCGCAGCCAGGCATGGAGTACATTGCCTGATTGAGAAGCCTATGGCCAGCACCCTGGAGGATTGCGATGCCATGTTGGAAGCAGCAAAGGAAAATCAGGTGACACTTGGTGTCATTAGCCAGCGCCGGT
>JAGXIR010000042.1 GCA_024635605.1 Sunxiuqinia sp. | reverse complement strand
GCTTGGCCCAGTTGGTGGCCGGTTTCATGGAGCAAAAGGCTGGAAATAACTTTGGCTTTGGAGCTTTCACAAGCTATGGCTCATTTTGGATCGGATTGGGTTTGATTTGGCTGTTAAACCACTTGGGCGTATACCACTCGTCGCATACCGATGTTGGGTTTTTCCTTGTGGGCTGGACACTGCTTACCACCATTTTCTGGATTGGCTCCATGTTTATTCACAAAGCCATGTTTTTTACATTCTCCACCTTACTATTAGGCTTTGTTCTGCTCGATATTGGTCATTTCGGTTGGCCGGCCATGAATGCTGTTGCTGCGGTAGTGCTCATCGTCTGCGCCTTATCGGCTTGGTACATGATGGCGGCCATTATTCTGAATGACCTGGCCGGACGAGAAATCCTCAAATCAGGAACCCCACTAATCAAATCAAAATAGGCGCTGACTTTCGAAAGGCATTAAACACCTGAAGCCATCTCCTTTAATATCAATGGGATGGCTTTTTTATGCTGTAAAAACTTAAAACGGCAAATTTTCCAAGTCGACATTTCCACCACTGAGGATGATGCCGACTTTTTTCCCATTCACATCAACCTTGTTTTCGAGAATGGCGGCCAGCGGAACAGCAGCCGACGGCTCGATGATGATCTTCATGCGTTCCCAAATCATGCGCATCGCCCGGATAATCGCCCGGTCAGAGACGGTCACAATCTCATCGGTTTTGCGTTGGATAATTCGGAAATTCAGCTCTCCGACGGAGGTCAACAAGCCATCGGCAATGGTTTTTGGGTTGATGGAAGGAATCAGCATTTTGGCATGAAACGAGCGGTAGGCATCGTCGGCGCCTTCCGGCTCTACCGCGACCACCCGTCCATTAGGGTTAAGTGCTTTTGCACTGATGCCCGTTCCGCTTAGCAAACCTCCGCCTCCCACGGGACACAGGATGATATCGAAATTTCCGGCATCTTCAATCAATTCTTTGGCTGCGGTTCCCTGTCCGCAAATCACCTGGAAATTGTTGTACGGATGAATTTCTTTTGCACCGGTTTTGTCGGCAATCTCCAACAAGGTTTGCTCGCGGCTTTCCAAGGTCGGCTGGCAATAGGTAATCCGCCCACCGTATGATTCCACCGCTTTCTTTTTGATCGCAGGGGCATTATCGGGCATCACAATGTAAGCCGGAATCCCGCGCATGCGGGCAGCAAGAGCCAGCGCAGCGGCATGATTTCCCGACGAATGGGTGCAAACACCCTTAAGCAATTGGTTTTTGCCTAAAGACAATACAGCGTTGGATGCACCGCGAAATTTAAAAGCACCAACTTTCTGAAAATTCTCACACTTGAAAAATAGCTTTCCTCCGGTTATCCCGTTGATGGATTGTGAAGTCAGCACCGGGGTGCGGTGAACCTGCCCTTTGATCAGTTCATGCGCCTCTTGAATATCCTGAAATTCTGGAAGTTTTAAAATCATGCTGTTCCTTTCTTATCCGATTCTTTTAATCAGTTCCTTTAGAATCACGGTCATCGATGGCTCGGAGCGCATGGCGACTTCCTGCACTTCCTCGTGCGAAATTTCCACAATCTCGCCCGGTACACCGCTATCTGTAATAATGGAAATGCCAAACACTTTCATGCCCATGTGGCGGGCAACAATCACTTCGGGAACAGTTGACATGCCAACCACATCTCCACCCAAAATACGGAACATCTTATATTCAGCCGGTGTTTCGAAGGTAGGCCCCTGCACGCCAACATAAACGCCTTCTTTCACATCGATCTTATTTTTGAGGGCGATAAATTTGGCCTGCTCGCGTAATTCCTTGCAATACACCTGGCTCATGTCCGGGAAACGGGGTCCCAATTCATTGATGTTTTTGCCATGCAGCGGATGTTCGGGAAACATATTGACGTGGTCGCTGATGATCATCAAATCGCCCACCTTATAATCCGGGTTCAATCCTCCGGTGGCATTGGAAACAATCAGGTGGCTGACTCCCATTCTTTTCATCACCCTAACCGGGAAAGTTACCTCCTTCATGGAGTAACCTTCATAATAGTGAAAACGCCCCTGCATAGCCAGAATTTTCTTGCCGCCAAGGGTTCCGTAAATGAGTGTTCCGTTGTGCCCGTCAACGGTTGAAACCGGGAAATGGGGAATATCTTTATATGGAATGGTTTTTTCGATGGCAATTTCATTGACCAGGCCACCCAGGCCCGATCCTAAAATAATACCAACCTCAACGTCGCCTTGTATTTGTTCGCTTATATAACTCGCGGTTACTTCTATTGTCTTTAACATAGCCTACTATTGTTTTGTCAAAACTTTTCCCTTCGTGATCAAGAAACTTAATCTTCAAGGGAATATAATACATTTGTGAGCGGATAAACTCCGGAATACTTTCTTCATCGCGAAGCCGCATGGCATCTTTCTCGGTGGTGATGATCACCGGATTTTGATCCTTATACCTGACAAAGCGGGCTTCAATCAATTTCAAATCCTTCGCTTTAAAATGATGATGATCGCCAAAAATCAGCTCGTCAATCACAGCATAACGGCCAGCCAGATAGCTCTGCCAAAGCTGCGGGTTGGCAATTCCGGACAGCACAATGACCGGCTGTTTTAGATCTTCTTCTTCACCCGTACGTTCGTCAAACACCGGAACCGGGTTTCCATACACCATCGTCGTAAAATACAACGACTGGTAGGGCCGCAGGTTCACATCTTTCATTATGATTCGCCGGGTAATCGGTGTAATTTCATCGGGGCATTTGGTGTAGATGATGACGTTGGCGCGCCGTCGCTGGTATTTGCGTTCCCGCAGGCGTCCAACAGGCAGCAATTCATCTTTGTCAATGGGCCGGTTGTAATCAATCAGCAAAATATTAATCCCTGGGCTTACTTTGCGGTGCTGAAAAGCATCATCGAGCAACACGGCATCCGGCGAATTGGTTTCATCCTTTAACAGTTGATTAATCCCGCGCACCCGATTCCCGTCCACAGACACAGTCACTTCAGGAAATTTTTTCTTAATCTGCAGCGGTTCATCGCCCACTTCCCAGGCTTTTGAGCTGGTTTCAACCAAACGAAAACCTTTTGTTTTCCGTTTGTATCCCCGACTCAAAGTGGCCACCTTTACATGCTTTTTGAGCAACTCAACCAGGTATTCCGTATGGGGAGTTTTCCCGGTTCCACCCACCGTAATATTCCCGATGGAAATCACCGGGATTTCAAACTCGGTTGACTTAAGAAATTTGTAATCGTACAGGCTGTTACGAATGTATACAACAAGCCCGTAGATCCATGCAAAAGGGTATAAAAATATTTTTAGCATTGGTGAATTTTGTTCTACGAAGTTATTAAAATTCATGCATAAAAAAAGAAGCCGGCGCCTGGGCCAGCTTCCGTTTTTCCTATCAAATCATTTTCAAGGAGCTAGTCCAACTGAATATCAAATGGCATACGTGCCAAAACTCCACGTGATTGCTTGATTTGCTCCAACTGCTGATAAACCGGAAATGCGTCGCCCAGCTCTTTTTTTATGACCCACATGCGTGCTGTTCCCGACAGTTCCTTCAGCCATTCTTCAAACGGATCCTTAATTTCGGGCAGCGGTTTGATCCGGTAGCGATCGAGCCCGGCCATTTCTTTCGCCAGAGCGATGGCATCATTGATTCCTCCATACTGGTCAACCAAGCCAATTTCGATAGCACTTTCAGCCGCCCAAACCCGGCCCTGTCCTACTTCATCCACAGCCTCCTGCGTCATATTCCGGCCTTCAGCTACCCGGCTGGTAAACGTGTTGTAACCTTCTTCAATGTAATTCTGCATCAGCCCCTGTTCAAAACTGGTGAGCGGGCGGGTGAGCGACAAGATGTCGGAATGCTGGTTGGTGTTCACCACATCTTGGGTAATTCCCAATTTATCGGACATGAGTTCGCGTACGTTGGGGATGACGCCAAAGATCCCAATGGACCCGGTAATCGTGGTTCGGTCAGCCAAAATCGTATCGGCAGCCGCAGCAATGTAATAACCACCCGAAGCAGCGACATCGCCCATCGAAGCAATGACTGGTTTGGCTTCGGAAGCCAGTTTCACTTCGCGCCATATAACCTCAGAACCATAGGCGCTGCCGCCCGGCGAGTTGATGCGCAAAACGATGGCTTTGACCGAGCTGTCGCGGCGGGCTTCGCGGATGGCGCGCGATAATTTTTCCGAGTCAATGTCGTCGATACCGCCACCGGGCATGTCGATGCCGCCGCTGGCATAAATCACCGCTATTTTATCTTTTGCCAGGCCTTTGCCATCGGTAGGTGCCGGCACTTTGGCGTACTTTTTTACTTCCACTACCTGAACATCTTTGTGCTCGCGGGTTCCGGTCAGTTCTTTCAAATCATTAATCACCTGGTCTTTGTACTTCAAGGTATCAACCAAGCCTTCTCTTAACAGGAACTCTGCCGTACGAAACGTGGTCACACCATCGGCCAGCTCATTCAGTTTCGCTACCGAAATATTTCTCGACTCTGAAATATCGGCCAGCATTTGTCCCCAAAGGCTACTGGTATATTTTTCAGTTTGAAGCCGATTTTCAGGACTCATTTCTTCCAGCATGTATTGTTCAACCGCAGCTTTAAATTTCCCGTGCCGGATCACCTGCATTTCTACACCAACTTTCTCCAACGCATTTTTAAAGAACAGGTGTTGCGAACTCAGGCCTTTCAGTTCGAGCATTCCTTTTGGATTCAGCACCACCTGGTCGGCCACCGACACCAAATAATAGGCCTTTTGCGAAAGGGCTTCGCCGTAAGCATAAATAAATTTGCCGCTTTCCTTGAAATCAATCAAGGCATTGCGAATTTCTTCGAGGGAGGCCAGTCCGGCATTGATCACCGATGGATTCAGGTAGATCCCTTTAATATTGTCGTCTGTCTTCGCTTTCTCAATGCATGCGAGTATATCATCCAATCCGGTTTGCCGGGTTCCCGAAATCCCGGGAATATCCAGATCATTAAATGGATTTTTGTTGGCCCGCTCAATAATTTCATCTTCCAGGCGAAGCATCAACACCGTTTTATCTTTCACCGTTACGGTTTGTTCGCCCATCGAAACCAGCGAAGACACGATTCCGATGGATAAAATCATCATCAAAAAACCGGCAATCATTACGCCTACAATGGTTGCCAGGGTATACTTCAAAAAACTCTTCATGGTGGTAATTTATCTGTTGTGGTTTATAACTTTGTATTTGTTAGGAATAGGTACGAAATTAAGCAATTCGTTACAATTAAGTTCACCTAGTGGTTTTTTATTTTTTCAATGATCATCAAAACATGGCACAGTTCTATTTGCTACTCGGAGGAAATCTAGGCGATAAGAAACAGCTTTTTGCCCAATCGCTGGAAATGATTGAATCCGCCGTCGGGAAAATCATTGCCCAATCAGCTGT
>JAGXIR010000041.1 GCA_024635605.1 Sunxiuqinia sp. | reverse complement strand
ATAAGATAGAAACTAAAGCAAGATATCATGGAGCGAGAAAAAAAACAATTGAAAACAATGGCAGTGTTAGGGGTAGGGGCTTTGAGTCTTTTCGCAGCGTGTACGCCTGCCGAACCCGACACCAGTCAGCCCAATATTGTGTTCATCATGAGCGATGACCACGCTTATCAAGCGATTAGTGCCTACAGCAATCACTTGATTGAAACACCAAATATTGACCGGCTGGCCAGGGAAGGCATGCTTTTTACCAATGCCTGCGTGACCAATTCCATTTGTGCGCCGTCGCGGGCAACGATACTCACCGGAAAACACACGCACATTCATGGTAAAATTGATAATGTTTTCCCTTTTGATACCACGAATGTTACTTTTCCGCAGTTGTTTCAGGATGCAGGTTATCAAACAGCCATGTTCGGGAAGCTGCATTTCGGAAATAATCCCAAAGGCTTCGATGAGTTTATGATTCTTCCGGGACAGGGGGATTATTATAATCCTGATTTTATCACTGATAAGGGGGACACAACAATTGTGGGCTATGTGACGGATGTGATCACCGATCTGACCCTGAACTGGCTTGGAAACAGACGAAAGAAGGACAAGCCATTTTTGCTGATGTATCTGCATAAGGCGCCACACCGGGAATGGATTCCGGCTGAACGTCACTACCGGGAATTTACCAAGAAAACCTTTCCCGAGCCTGTAACTTTGTTTGATGATTATGAGGGCCGCGGAACGGCTGCCAAAGAAGCTGAAATGAACTTGCTTAAGCACATGACCATTTCGGCTGATAATAAAATCTATCCTGAAGTAGCCGATGAACTAGGAATTAAGGAAGCATCGGACTGGGGGAGAAATGTGTTCCGGCAAAAGTACCAGAGACTGAATCCGGAGCAGAAAAAGGCTTACGATTCAGTTTATGAGCCCATTAATGAGGCGTTTAAAGAAGCTTACCCCGACATGAGCGACGAGGACCTGATGCGATGGAAATACCAGCGTTACATGCAGGATTACCTGGGTTGTATCGCTTCGGTTGATGAGAATGTAGGCCGCGTATTGGATTATCTGGATGCTAACGGGTTGAGCGAAAATACGATTGTGGTTTACACATCGGATCAAGGCTTTTACCTGGGCGAGCATGGTTGGTTCGACAAACGCTTTATTTACGATGAGTCGTTTAAAACACCTTTGCTGATCCGCTGGCCGGAGAAAATTCAGGCTGGATCAGTCTCGGATGAGATGGTTCAAAACCTCGATTTTGCGCAAACCTTTTTAGCTGCTGCCGGATTGCCCCAGCCCGATGATATGCAGGGCGAAAGCCTGATGCCTTTATTGTCCGGCCAACCTGATCAGTGGGATCGCGATGCCGTTTATTATCATTATTATGAATATCCAGGCTTTCACATGGTGAAACGGCATTACGGTATTGTTACGACCGAGTACAAACTGGCCCACTTTTACTATGACGTGGATGAATGGGAATTGTACGACCGTAAAAACGATCCGATGGAATTGACCAACAAGTATGACGACCCGGCTAATGCCGACGTGGTTGAAATGATGAAAGAAAAGCTGTCGGAGCTTCGGGAAATGTACAAAGATTCGAAAGAATTGGATCAAGAATTCATTCAGAAATACAAGAAAAGGGGATTGATTAAATAAAATACGGTGTCGGTTGACGATTCTAAGATGGCTGCTGAAGCACTCTTGTAGTTTTTTTTGTGTGGATTGAACCATGTAATGGCATCCGCTATTGGCTTGCAAGCGCTCTAATCTTATGATTTATTTCAGCCCGTAATCATTAAGTAAAAATACAGTGGTGATAATTAAGAAGAGCTGTAAACGACTTGTTTACAGCTCTTCTGGTCGGCGGAGAGAGAGGGATTCGAACCCCCGGATCCGTGAAGATCAACGGTTTTCAAGACCGCCGCATTCGACCACTCTGCCATCTCTCCGTAGATGTGGCGGCAAAAGTATAGGATTTTTTTAGAACTCAAAAATATTCAACGGAAAAAAACTTTGGAAATCAAAAAAAAAAAAGTCGAATAAAGGTTGCATAATTGAATCATATTTTAGAATTTTATGAAGCGTAAAATTTAAGCTTTTGAAAGCATTGATTTTACTAAGGTTTTAGAAAGTTTAAATTCTTTTTTCATGCCTTCAATCAAAAGTGTACTTATTATAAAATTATTTTAATCAGTTTATTTTTTAATCCTAAACAAGTTTTCTTATGAACAAAGCTCAATTAATTGACGCAATTGCTGAAAAAGCTGGTCTAACTAAAGCTGATGCTAAAAAAGCATTAGACGCTTTCGTAGAATCTACAACTGACGCCTTGAAAAATGGTGATCGTGTTGCACTTATCGGATTCGGTTCTTTTGCTGTAGCTACTCGTAGTGCAAGAACAGGAAGAAACCCACAATCTGGTGCTCCTATTGAAATCCCAGAGAAAAAAGTCGTGAAATTCAAGCCAGGTGCTGAATTGAGTGACGCCGTGTAATGCGTGTCTTTTGAAAAAAAATAAAAAGGGAGGTTTTCAAACCTCCCTTTTTGTTGCAAAATAATTGCCTTTGTTCTTTTCTCGTTTATTTTTTTGTTGGTAGAATATCAATATCCAACGCGCCGGTAATTTTCCCAATATTTTCCGGGTCGATAATTCCCCGAATGCTGATCAACGCATTGTCATCGCCACCAACAACCAAGAGTAGTTCTGAGAATTTCCCCCCGCCAGCATCGCGTGCGAAAAAACGAACAACCTCGTTTGCTTCGGTAACTTCCATTAACACTTCGTAGTCGTGGTTCTTGAAAAAACCATCAGCTTCCAGCTCCTTGTAAAAGTCAAGTGAGTGATTCAGCTCATCGTCATCCACTGCTAAAATACGTACGCCATCCAATCCGGAAAGCACATCCGATTCAGCCGAGCCGCTGTTAATTTTACTTGCAAAACCCAAGAGGGCTCCGCTGATGTTCACGGTGGTCAGGCCTTTTTTGTTGGCATATTTGTCAAACAACTTATCTACCGGACTTTTCTGAGCCATTCCTAATAGTGGAATGAGGCAGATCATAATCAATACGAGCTTTTTCATTGTTCCTTGTTTTTTAATTTTTCGTTGATTTTTTCCATTTCCTGTATTTCCTGAAATCCTTTTTCAAGTTTATTCAGGCTTCTGTTTAAAGGCTGTGATGCTTTGTTGATTGTTTTTATCGGTTCCAGGCCTACCATTCCTTTTTGGTAATAGCCTGCTATGTATTGTAGCGTAATAGCGGCTTCGGCATAAGCTTGCTCCGGATCGGAGTAGGTATCGTTCCATTGTGTGTCGCCTGTGTATAGGTTGACTGCCAGCAAGGCAATTAGCAGCGCAGCAGCAACTCCGCTTACCGTTTGCCACAGCCAGCGATAGTGTGTTTTTTCGCGATGCTCGTTTTCGAGGATACGATCCATAATATCTTCAGCGAGTATTTCATCATTTCTTTCAATGGAGAGTTCCTGTACTCCTGCAAAAAAGCTTTGGTATTTGTGCAGTTCAGGGGCAATTGCCGGCGAATTAAAGTAATCAGTCAACAACTGCTCCTCCCGCTCCGAACTTGTCCCCTCAAAATATTTTTGCAGTATTTGTTTGATTTCTTTCAGTTCCATATTCTTGATATTTAAATAGTTCATCTCTTACTTTTTTTCGTGCCCGCGATAGGTTGACACGAATGGCATTGAGATTTAGTTGGGTTTGTTCAGCAATTTCATCATAAGTAAGTTGGTCAATATCCCGCATTTGCATAATCATTTGTTGTAATTCAGGTAAATTAGCAATCAACTTCTTAATCAACAAAGCCGATTCAGATCGATCCAACTCTTCATTCAGATCACTTTTGCTTTCATTTTGCCAGCCTGCCTGTTGTTCTTCCAAAGCGTATGTCCGGTTGGCCCGGTGTCTGTCGTAGCATTTGTTGCGGGTCATTCGCATGGCAAACGCCTCAATATTTTCAACGCCATCCAATGTTGCGCGCTTTTGCCAAAGTTTCAGGAAAACGTCCTGAACCACGTCACGTGCTTCTTCATCATTTTGGGTAAGTCGTAGCGCATACCGATGGAGCTTGTTACTTAATGGCAGAACCAATGTCTTAAATTCTTTGGCTAACATGTCTTCAGTTCATTCTTTTCTGCTTTCAAAATTAAGACGTTGCCGGATGCTTTTCATTACATCGGGCTGTTATTTTTTTTGACTTCAAACCGATTACTCGTTTTTTGATCACTTTTCCAACAGGACATGACCACCTCGAAAAGTATTAAACGCAAAAGTCATATTGGTCAGGTTTGAATTGATCTATACCCAAAGCATGGAAGTTGGCTGAATATGGCAAAAAGACCGGAATAATAAAGATGCCAAAATTAATTGGATTTAAAACAAAAGATGCCCGGATAAAACTTAAACACCTTTATTCGAAACTAGAATATTGACATGACACGAGTGCTTTATTATTCAAAATGAATCTAAATTACCTGAATTTCAAATTATCAGAAAAACGGTCTTAATTTTTACAATTGCTTGTTTTTCGGCTTGTTTGCTTGATACTTTGCAATTTAATGAGCTTGTTTTAAAGGAATTGACTTTGGGCTTACGTTGATCGGATGGTGTTTTCTCTTATTTTTGATTCCCAATCAACAAAAATGACGCTGACTAACTTTCAGGATAGCTTCCGTGACGGACTGTTTTTCGATCTGATTGCAAGTAGTTTGCCGAATTTTGTCAACAAAGAAACAAAAAACAAAGCCTTTAAATTGATGAGAAAAGTATTTGGATTGCTCTGCTTAGTCGGCCTCAGTTTTTCGGGGATGGGGCAGAAAAGTGAGGATAGCAAATTAAGCGTTAATCTGTATGGATTTATCCGTAACGAGATTTTTATTGATTCCTACAAGGGATTGGATGCCGCCAATGAGTTGTTTTACCTGGTTCCGCTGTATGTTGGACAGGATGACAACGGAGCGGATATTAACGAGCAATACAGCTCAAACCTGTCGGCCATAGCATCGCGCTTAGGGGTGAAGGTGGCGGGTCCCGAAATTTTTGGAGCTAAAACCAGTGGGACCATTGAGTTCGACTTTGGCGGTATTGTAAAAACCGAACCCACCTTATTCCGGATCAGGCATGCGAACATGGTGTTCAACTGGGAGAAAACCCGGCTGGTTGTTGGACAAACCTGGCATCCGTTTTGGGGAGGCGGCGCTTTTCCTTCGGTGGCGGGCTTAAACACCGGTGCGCCTTTCCAGGCTTTCAACCGCTCACCTCAAATTCGTTACGATTTATTGGCCGGCGACTGGACCATGTCCGGAGCGGCCGTTTACGAAAATCAATACACTTCAAAATGTTTTGATGCCAGTAATTACAGCTCGCCAACACAGGCTCAGCGAAACGGTGTGATGCCTGAGTTGGTTTGGTCGGCCGAATACAAAAAGGAGGGGTTGACCGTGGGGGCAGGCGCTCAAATCAAGCGTATAAAACCCCGGATGACCGTTACCGGGACAGCCGGAAAATTTAAAGCGGAGGAGTTTTTAGCCAGCACCGGTTTTATGGCTTACCTGAAACATGCCGGCCATCGGTTCACCATCACCGCCAAAGGATATTACGGTCAGGATATGACTCACCTGACCTTTCTGGGTGGATACGGCGTAGCTTCCCGTGACGAAGTAACGGGCGAAGAAACCTATACCAATTACAGGAACTATACTACGCTTTTGAACATGGTTTATGGCCGCAAATGGCAGGCGGGCTTGATGTTGGGGTATGGCGGAAACCTGGGAACGGATGCTGCCTTATATGACGATGGAAGCGGGAAGGGAATCGTAACAGGACTGCTTCCCAATGTTCAGGATTTGGCTCGGGTGGCTCCTCATGTGGCGCTAAATGTTTCGAAATTACGGCTGGTTGCTGAATACGAAATGACCACGGCCAACTATGGGACGGGGGCCTTCGATTTTTCGGATGGATTGTATGCCGACAAGCATCGGGCAACCAATAACCGGTTGATTGTGATGATGATGTATTTCTTTTAATCGCTGAAATTAAACATTCATGTATTGGGAAAAAGAATTTGAGACGTTGGAACGAAACAAGCTGGAAAGCTTGCAGCTTGAACGACTGAAGAAGACGGTTAATCAAGCGGTTCAAGCGCCTTTTTATAAAGAATTATACCGGCGCAAGGGAATTTCGGTTGACCGCCTGACGCATGTGGAAGCCATCCGGGAGTTGCCTTTTACTACCAAGCAAGACTTGCGTGAGCATTTCCCCTATGGTTTTTTAAGCCTGCCGAAGCAGGAAATTATCCGACTGCATAGTTCCAGCGGAACAACCGGAAATCCGACGGTGATCTTTCATAACCGGCACGACATCAGCAGCTGGGCCAACCTGATGGCCCGTTCGCTGTATTGCGCCGGGGTTCGCGATACCGATGTGTTTCAGAATATTTGTGGATATGGTTTGTTTACCGGAGGCCTGGGCTTTCAATATGGCATTGAACGGCTGGGCTGTCTGAGTATTCCGGCGGGGGCCGGCAACAGCCTGCGTCAGATTAAGTTGATGCAGGACTACGGAACCACGGCGATTCATGCCATCCCCAGCTACCTGGGACGTTTATACGAAGTGTTTCAGGCCGAAGGGCTCGACCCGCGAAAAGATACCAACCTGCGTTTGTTTGTCATTGGCGCCGAACCGCATACCGAAGAGCAACGCCAGCGGATTGAAGAAATGTTTGGCGTGAAAGCCTACAACTCCTTTGGCTTGTCGGAAATGAACGGGCCGGGTGTGGCTTTTGAGTGCACCGAGCAGGCTGGTTTGCATGTATGGGAAGATGCCTTCTTCATCGAGATTCTTGATCCGGAAACCCTGGAGCCGGTGCCTGATGGTGAGTTTGGTGAACTGGTAATGACCACCCTGGATCGCGAAGCCATGCCGCTGATTCGCTACCGGACGCGTGATCTAACCCGGATTATTCCCGGGGCGTGTGCCTGCGGACGCACCCACGCCCGGTTAGACCGGATTACGGGCCGCAGCGATGATATGTTTATCGTGAAAGGCTGCAATGTCTTTCCGATGCAAATTGAAGGAGTGCTGCTGAAGATTCCGGAAGTGGGCTCCGACTACCTGATTACCCTGGAAAGGATCAATGGCGTAGATGAAATGATTGTTGAGGTGGAAGTGAAGAAAGACTGGTTCAATGGAGATATTACGCGTTTGGATCGACTCAGCAAGTTTATCACCCATCAAATCAGGGACGAAGTGCTTGCCAAACCCATTGTCCGGTTGGTAGAGCCAGGCTCAATTCCGAAGTCGGAAGGAAAAGCTGTACGGGTGATGGACAAACGAGTTTTTGATTCTGTAAAAATATAAAAGGTTCAACGATGGCTTATCAGGTCTCTATTTTTCTTGAAAACAAAACCGGCCATTTTGAGCGGGTAACCGGTGTTTTAAAAAACAATGGCATCAATATCCGCTCCATGACTTTGACGCACACGGTGAGCGGCTGGGGAATTTTAAATCTGTTGGTCGATCGACCAGAAAAGGCCAACCAGGCCTTGCAGGAAAACGGGCTTTCATCGGCCTTGCGCAAAATCCTGGCTTTTGGCATGGAAGATCATCCCGGTGGGCTGGACGATATTCTGCTGAAGTTGGCCCATGCCGGTGTCAATTTCCTGAACGCTTACGGCAGGGTGCTCGAAGATGGCAAACGAGCCTTGCTGATTGTGGATGTGGATGATTATGAACTGGCGCTGGAGCAGGTTTCGAAAATCGATCTTTTTCCACTAAACGACGAAATGGTATACGGAAACTAATCAATAAACAAAATACTTATGCTGGGAATTCATGATCCTTCAATTTACCTGGGCTACTTACTGGCCGTTTTAAGCTTGATTGCTTGTATTTGGTATGGTGTAAAAAACTGGAACAACGGGCAGGAAGCTGATGAGTCAGAACTCCAGGAAGATATTGACTGGGAAGTCAAAGACGAACAACTGAAAGAACAACTTTAAAACTGAACTTATGAATACTTTTTCGCTGGGATTGGTTGTCATCACTTACCTGTTGGTGATTGCCTACCTGGGTTATATCGGGTTTAAAAAGACAAAGACTGCCAAAGATTACTTGTTGGGAGGCCGCGAAATCCATCCTTTTGTTATGGCCATTTCGTATGGAGCCACCTTCATTTCCACTTCAGCTATTATCGGCTTTGGGGGAATAGCAGGAGTGTATGGCATGGGCTTGATTTGGCTAACGGTGCTGAATATTTTCATCGGGGTATTTATTGCTTTTGTTTTCTTTGGAAGACGAACCCGGAAAATGGGGCACAACCTCGATGCCCATACGTTCCCTGAGTTTTTAGGAAACCGTTTTCAATCCAAAACCATCCAGATGTTGAGTGGGGGAATCATTTTTGTTGCCATGCCGCTTTATGCCGCCGTGGTGCTGATTGGAGGCGCCCGTTTCATTGAAAGTATTTTCGAAATTGATTTTGGCATCGCGCTGACTTTCTTCTCGCTCATTATCGCGGCTTATGTGATTGCCGGCGGATTGAAAGGCGTGATGTACACCGATGCCCTACAGGGAGGAATCATGTTTTTCAGTTTATTCTTTCTGCTTTTTATGACTTACATCAAGTTGGGTGGCGTTTCGGGTGCTCATGAAGCCTTGGAAAACATGGCCAACTTGGTTCCTGAAAGCCTGCAAGCCAAGGGGCATCAGGGTTGGACTGCTTTTCCGATTATGGGATCGGCTTGGTGGTGGATCCTGACAACCAACATTATTTTGGGTGTGGGTATTGGCGTGTTGGCCCAGCCCCAATTGGTGGTTCGTTTTATGACCGTAAAAAGCAACCGGGAACTGAACCGGGCGGTACTGATTGGCGGCATATTTATCTTTGTCGTGACCGGCTTTATTTTTACCGTTGGTGCCTTGTCCAATCTGTATTTTTATCAGGAGACCGGCAAGCTGGCCATTGAGATAGCCAATGGAAATGTGGATCTGATCATTCCTGAATTTTTGAATGCGGCCATGCCCGAATGGTTTGTTTACCTGTTTATGTTGGCGCTCCTTTCAGCCGGAATGTCAACCTTAAGTTCCCAGTTTCATACCATGGGCACGTCAATTGGCCGCGACTTGTTTGAAAACCTCTTCCCACGAAAAGAAATGAATACCATGTTGGTTACCCGGGTTGGAATTGTGGTGGCTATTCTTATCAGCATTATTATTGGCTATCATTTGCCGATTGGTATCGTTGCCCGTGGAACTGCGATCTTCTTTGGAATCTGCGCGGCGGCTTTTTTACCAACGTATTTCGCCGGATTATACTGGAAACGGGCAACGCGTGGTGGTGCCATTTGGAGTATGATCGCTGGTTTGCTGTCCAGCGCCTTTATGTTGGCGTTTATGCACCAGGCCGAGTCGGCACCATTGGGCATTAGCCAGGCTATTTTTGGAAAGGATTTTTTGGTGGAGCAATTCCCCTGGATGATTATTGACCCGATTATGATTGCCTTGCCATTTTCCATCCTGGTGTTGGTTGTGGTCAGTTTAATGACTCAAAAGGTTGAAGCAAAACATTTGGACGTCTGCATGAAAGGTGTCCGACAAATAAGAACAGGATTATGATTTGGAATGAAAAGATAGAATGTGCCAGTCGCGATGAAATGAAAGCGCTGCAGTCGGAGCGCTTGATTGATACGGTGCAGCGGATTTATCACAACATCCCCAGCTACCGCAAAAAAATGCAGGAAGTGGGGCTGGTGCCGGGCGATATCAAGTCAATTGATGATTTGTCGAAGTTGCCTTTTACCACCAAGCAGGACTTGCGCGACAATTACCCTTTTGGCATGTTTACCGTGCCCATGAGCGAGATTGTGCGTGTGCATGCGTCGTCGGGAACTACCGGAAAACCAACCGTAGTGGGCTACACCCGCAAAGATTTGAATACTTGGGCCGAAGTGGTTACCCGTACCTTGTGCATGGCTGGCGTTCATCGCAACGATATGGTGCAGATTGCCTATGGCTATGGCTTGTTTACCGGTGGCTTGGGCATGCATTACGGCTGCGAAAACCTGGGAGCCTCGGTGATTCCCATTTCCGGAGGAAACACTCAAAAGCAATTGCAGTTGATGCAGGATTTTGGCACCAGCGTGATTGCCTGCACCCCTTCGTATTCGCTTTTCCTGGCTGAAGCCATGGAAGAAGCCGGGATCAAAAAAGAAGACCTGAACCTGCGGGTGGGTATTTTTGGCGCGGAGCCCTGGACCGAAGAAATGCGCCGTGAAATTGAGTCGAAGCTGGGCCTGAAAGCCATCGATATTTATGGCTTAAGCGAAGTGATTGGGCCGGGGGTTTCGTGCGAGTGCGAGCACCAGCGTGGCATGCACATCAACGAAGACCACTTTGTCCCCGAGATTATTCATCCCGAAACCCTCGAGCCCATGCCAGACGGTGAAGTTGGCGAGTTGGTTTTTACAACCGTGACCAAGGAGGGAATCCCAATTATTCGTTACCGTACACGCGATTTAACGCGCCTGATTTACGAGCCGTGTGCCTGTGGAAGAACGCTGGTGCGGATGGAGAAATGCAAAGGACGAAGCGATGACATGCTGATCATTCGCGGGGTGAATGTGTTTCCATCGCAAATTGAAAGTGTGCTGCTCGACATGAGCGAAACAGAGCCGCATTATTTGCTTATTGTGGAGCGGGAAGGTAACTTAGACAGCTTGAAACTGATGGTGGAAGTGCAGGAGCAGTTTTTCTCCGACGAAGTGAAACAACTGGAGGTGCTGCGAAAGAAAATTACGCACAACATTCAAAGCACGCTTGGTATTTCAGTCAATGTGAAACTGGTTGAACCAAAAACAATCGAACGTACGGCCGGAAAAGCCAAACGGGTGATTGATAACCGAAAACTATAGGAGGTTGCTATGATTATAAAACAATTGTCTGTTTTTTTGGAAAACAAAAGCGGACGCCTGAATGAAGTTTCCCAATTGCTTGGCGATGCCGGAATCAATCTGTCGGCACTTAGTGTGGCCGATACATCCGAGTTCGGTATTCTTCGCCTCATAGTGTCTGAACCCGACAAAGCTTACCAGGTGCTGAAAGCAGCCGACTTCTCAGTGAAGCTGACCGATGTGGTGTGCCTGAATAGCCCGAATGTTCCCGGAGCACTGGCAAAAGCTTTGAACATTTTGTCGTCCGAAGAGGTCTTTATTGAATATCTTTACGCTTTTTCGATGGATAAGCAGTCGGCTAACATTGTTTTGAAGCCGGATGATATTCAGAAGTGTATTCAGGTATTACAAAAACATCAGCTCGAACTGGTAAAAGCCAGCGATCTGTACAAGATTTAAGTTGCGGACTGTTATGCGAAAACTGAGCACCAATGAAAAATTCCTGATCGGTTTTATTGTGGTGTTGCTTTTGGCTATTGCCTTCACCTGGAAGGATTTTTCAAAACGGGTGAAAGATGCCATGGAGAAGCAATCCACGGAACAAGTTCAGGAATAAAGAGCCCGTTTTTAAGGATCCAAATCCAAAGGGATTCGTGAAAGAAGCGATCTTCTTTTTTCGTTAATTCTTTTTTTGCTGCCCGCGGTTCAATAAGGATATCAAAACGTTTTTACGTAAATTGTCCCGGGCTAAATCCTCCGGGATTTTTTAATCTTAAAATAAGGTATGAAGAAAATTGCAATTCAGGGAATCGCCGGTTCCTTTCACGAAGATGCCGCACGGAATTATTTTGGCGACGAAGAAATTGAAGTTGTGGAGTGCCGGTCATTTCAAAGTGTCTGCGAATTGATTGATACAGATCAGGTTGATATTGCGGTGATGGCCATTGAAAATTCCATTGCCGGCAGTATCATTCAGAATTACTCGCTCATTCGTGACTATCACCTGCGGATT
>JAGXIR010000040.1 GCA_024635605.1 Sunxiuqinia sp. | reverse complement strand
GTTTTCTTTTTATACGCTTGCTTTTCAGCAAAACTCATCCTGTTTACGTCAGCGTAAAAGTTGCCTTGTCCCTGGGGCACATAAACCGCCAACCTCTGCCCCACCCGGATCAGGTTGTTGTGAATGTTGTTCCAATAGCGCAGATCGGATGTACGTACCCGAAACCATTCCGAAATATAGCCCAGGTTGTCGCCCGACTTCACCGTGTAATACAATTTATCTTTTCCCTGAATATCGGTTGGATAAGCCGTCGTAGTGCTTTTTGGGTTGATGATTTCGTTGTTGGGGAAATATTCATCCCGGTTCAGGGCGTAAACGGCTTCTTCGTTATCGATAAAGCTGGCGACGGTTTCAATCGGGATTTTCAGTACATACGGTTTATCTATCTTTGCCGGAATAATATCCATCCGGTACTGCGGATTCAGCGCACGAATCGCTTCAACCGGCGTACCGATTACCTCGGCCACCTGGTCAAAATGCAGGTAACTGTTAATCATGATCGTATCAGTTACAATCGGAAAATCGGGATAGCGAGGGCTCAGGTTATGTTGATGATAGTTGGTCATGACGTAGGCAGCAGCAATAAAAGCCGGCACGTAACCGCGGGTTTCGCGCGGCAGGCGGTAGTAGATCGACCAATAATCACGCTCGCCACCTGAACGTCGGATCGCCTTGTTGACGTTGCCGGGGCCGCAGTTGTAGGCCGCAATCACCAAATGCCAGTTCTTATAAATCTTATACAGATCTTTCAGATAAAGCACAGCGGCTTCGGTTGCCTTCACCGGATCGCGGCGTTCATCAACGTAAGTTCCAATTTCCAGCTTGTACATTTTTCCTGTTCCGTACATAAACTGCCACAAGCCAACCGCATTGGCACTTGAGCGGGCTACGGGGTTCAAAGCAGATTCAATGATGGCCATATACTTCAGTTCCATCGGCAGATCGTGCTTATCCAGCATCTCTTCAAAAATAGGAAAATAATAACTCGCCAAACCAAGCATCATTTCCACCTGGTCGCGCCGGCGCTGTGTGTACAATTCAATGAAGTTCCGCACGGTTTTATTGTACGACAAATCCACGAACGACTCAATAGACTGAAGTCGCTGGATGTAAACCGAATCCGGAATTGAAACAATGCTGGCACTATCGAAAAGTTCCGTACCGGCAGGCATTTCAAATGCATTCTGCATGTACCATGAGTTCAGCAAACTATCGATTTTGGCCGCAAAAATGTCGTTCAGGTTTTCGTCGGGTATCTTATATTTTTTTTGGTATCCATCCACACTATCTAAAGCAATCACTTCGATGCTGCTAACTCGTTTAATATCTTCTTTGTCAAAACGATCAGCGAATGCGCTTTGCGCTACGCTACTCACAAAAAAAACAACTATTAATCCAATTAATTTCTTCATATCCTCCCCCATTAAAATCTTATTCTACAATGAATTCCCACTAACTTTTGATCCAAACAATAAACGGGCCCTGGCACCCACTTAAAAGTCAAATCGTCGCTGATATCAAAACCAAATAAATGCGCATCAACGCTGGCATCAATGATATTGATGGCATAAAACGCAGCGGTTGAAATAATAACCAAGTCCCGGTTTCTACGCGAATTATCCTTCGCCCGTTGAAGAGCGGTTGTAAACTGCTGTCTTTGTCCGTCCCACCTTCCTTCAAAGTTCAACTCTTCAAACGAATTGGTGTTCGGATCATCATCTACAATATCGGCATAAGCCTGTCGGTAAAGCACGTATTGATCATTGTTCCAGTCAATAAAATAACCGAAAGCTCCAAACCCTATATAAATCAACGGAACTTTCCAATATTTCTTGTTATAAACTTGCCCCATTCCCGGTAAAACAGCCGAATAAATGGTTGCTTTACGCGGCGAATGCGCTGGTTTTTCCGGCGCAACTACCACACTGTCAGCAGCCGAAATTCGCTGGGCAGATGCAACAAATCCTGTCAAAAAAAACAGAATTATAAATACGGTTTTCAAGGTCGCAGACCTATTTAAATTTCTTTTAATCACTCGAATACCAGGATATTAAAGACTTGAAATGCGACAACAAAGCTTAGAGTACTTCGTTTATCATTCAATGTTTCCTTTTTTGAAATTGAATTAGCCATTCAGTTTATCCAGAATGCCAATAATTCGTTCCAGGTCTTTTGACGAACCAAACGGAATAACGATTTTTCCCTTGCCTTTATTGTTGAGTGAAAAATCGACCTTGGTTTTAAAAAACCGGCTTAAATGCTCCTGCAATTCGCCGTATTCCTCCGGATGCTTTTGTGCCGGAGCTGATGGCACCGCTTTTTTTACCGAGTTATTGAGCTGCCTGACAAGCTCCTCGACCTTACGAACCGAATGGTCGTGCTTCAAAATTTCTTCATAAATCGCCAACTGATCTTCCGGATTCTGAATATTAACCAACGCGCGGGCATGCCCCATCGAGATGGTTTTATCCACAATTCCCTTTTGAATGGCCGCAGGCAGCCGCAACAAACGTAGGTAGTTCGATACGGTTGACCGTTTTTTTCCAACGCGATCACTCAGGCTTTCCTGTGTAAGTTTGCACTCGTCAATCAAACGTTGATAAGAAAGTGCTATTTCAATGGCATCCAGGTCTTCGCGCTGAATATTTTCGATCAAGGCCATTTCCAGCATGCCTTCATCGTCGGCTTTGCGAACGTAGGCCGTAATGGTCGTCAAACCAGCAATTTTCGATGCCCGAAAGCGGCGTTCACCAGCGATGATCTGAAACTTACGGTCAGCGATCTGTCGCAGGGTAATCGGTTGAATAATGCCAATTTCCTTGATCGAAGCGGCTAATTCATTCAGCGCTTCTTCATCAAATTTTGTCCGGGGTTGAAACGGATTGGCTTCAATTTCTTCAAGCGCAATCTCGCTAATCGATGAATCCGGTCCGCGATCCCGACCTGCGTCATCAATCAGGGCGCCAAGCCCTCTACCCAATGCATTCCTTTTTGCCATTCTTACGCGAATTATTTATTCGATTACTTTTTCAGAATTTTTAATTTTTGTCAAATCATTCTTTTGCAGAATCTCACGAGCCAGATCCATGTAATTTTCTGATCCTCTCGAGTTGGCATCGTACAAAATAACTGGTTTCCCGTAACTCGGGGCTTCACTTAGCTTGATATTTCGTGAAATGGTTGCTTCAAAAACCATATCGCCAAAATGGGTTCGTACCTCTTCAAGCACCTGGTTTGACAGGTTCAACCTTGAATCGTGCATGGTCAGCAGAAAACCTTCAATCTCCAAATCAGGATTCAAACGGGTTTGAATGATTTTAATTGTATTCAGCAATTTGCCCAATCCTTCCAAGGCGAAATATTCACACTGAACCGGAATAATAATGGAATCGGCGGCGGTCAGCGAATTGACTGTAATCAATCCTAACGAAGGCGAACAGTCAATCAAAATGAAATCATAATCATCACGAATCTTCTCGATGACCACTTTCATCACCTTTTCACGATTGGGTAAGTTGAGCATTTCGATTTCGGCACCAACCAAATCAATGTGCGAAGGAATCAGGTCCAACCCCTCAATTTCAGAGTTCAGAACAATCTTCCGCGGATCAATATCATCGACGATACACTCGTAAATACTGGTTTTCACATTCCTAACATCAAATCCAATTCCCGAAGTAGCGTTTGCCTGAGGATCAGCGTCAATAATCAACACTTTATATTCCAGAACTGCCAAACTGGCCGCCAAATTAATCGCTGATGTTGTTTTTCCTACGCCTCCTTTTTGGTTGGCTAGTGCAATAACTTTTCCCATAGTTTTCTCCTGATTTTCGCTGAGTTCCAAAGTTAATATTTTATGGATAAAATGACGGAGGAATTGCAAATTTATCTTGCGATCCGGCTTAATACTCTGATTCCAAAAGCCTTAATTTACAATGACATTTAAATCTTACAGGCTTCCAGCTTAAGTCGCTCACGATCAATGGGTACGACTCCTGATTTTTCACAAACCAAGCCCCCTGCCAGGTTTGATAGCTGCGCCATAAATCGGGTTGGCATATTGGCGGCCAGGCAAAGACTGGCAACCGCAATCACTGTATCGCCGGCACCGGAAACATCGGCAATATCACGAATTTCTGCCGCAAAATGATTTTGACTTGTTCCGTTGCTGATGATCACACCAAGCTCGGACAGGGTAATAAAAATTACCCCCAACTTCATTTGCTGCTTAAATTTTTCAGCGGCTTCCAGAATTGTCTGAAAATCGTCTTTGTCAACTGACAAGCCGAGTCCTTCCTTAAACTCTTTAAAGTTGGGTTTGAAAAGATCAACATTGCAGTAATTGTTGAAATTTCGTTTCTTCGGATCAACCGCGATCAAAATACCTTTGGAGTGAGCCAGCTGGCTTATATTATCAATCAGCGTCTTGGTGATGATTCCCTTATCGTAATCAACAAACAAAATGAGGTCGAACTTCTGCTGTTCAACCAGTGTCTCAATCCGATTAAAAAGCTGAGCTTCGTCTTCTGGCCAAATTAATTCATCAGTTTCCTCATCAACACGTACAACCTGCTGTCTGCCACTCATGATTCGGGTTTTCACGGTTGTTTGTCTGCGGTCAGAGCGTAAAATTCCCATATCGCTCATGCCACTTTTTTGAAGCAGCTGCATGAAAATATCTCCTTTCAGATCATTTCCAACCATGGAAACTAAAACAGGAGTTGCTCCTAAAGATTGAAGGTTAAGCGACACATTGGCAGCTCCGCCAATCCGGTTCTCCTGACGGCCAACCGTGACAATCGGAATTGGAGCCTCCGATGAAATTCGATCAACGATACCCCACAGATACGAATCAACCATGGCATCGCCAACCACCAGTGCCCTGATGTTAGAAAATTTATTAAAAACCTCTTCAACCTTAAGTTTCTCCACGCTTATAGTCTTTTTAACACCTACAAAAGTAGTAAAGGATTCTGGAACTTGAAACCTGAAATTTGAACCCTGGAATTTGGAATTTCAAAAGATTACATCGGATCAACATCAGCATAAACAATCAGGCCGGTATTGTTTGGGAGTGATTTAACCTGATCGATCGTATCCATCAACATTTGTTTGCTTTGGTTCAAGGCTTTATTTTTTCCAAGCTTCAACCAAATTTCTTTTTGATACCAGTTTTGAATCCGCCCGACAACCGGATATTCCGGCCCAAGCACCTGATTCCGGAACTGTTTACGCAATAAACCCGCCAACTGGGTAGCTCCCAGATCCAGCCGATCGCGGTTTTTGTGTTTGATTACAATCTTGATCAAACGAAAATACGGCGGATAGTGAAAAAGCTTGCGTTCCTGCATTTGCCGGTTAAACAATTGGATGAAATTGTTGTCAACCACTTCCTGTAACACTTCGTGCGTGGCCTGCGATGTTTGAATCACCACTTTCCCACGCTTACCTTTTCGGCCTGCACGACCACTCACCTGCGCCATCAACTGAAACGAACGCTCAAACGAGCGGAAGTCCGGGTAGTTCAACAACTGGTCCGCATTCAGAATTCCCACCACCCGCACATGATCAAAATCAAGTCCTTTGGTTACCATCTGCGTTCCAACCAGAATATCAATTTGGCGGTTTTCAAATTTGTAGATAATTTGCTCAAATGAACGCTTGGCACGAGTGGTGTCCAAATCCATACGGGCAATACTGGCCTCAGGAAACAGCAAACCCAACTCCTCCTCTATTTGTTCGGTACCAAAACCTCTGGTTTGAATATCCTCGGAATGACACTCGCTACAGTTTGCCGGCAAAGAAGAAGTATGTCCACAATAGTGGCACACCAAACCCGCCCTGAATTTGTGATAAGTCAGGCTCACATCGCAGTTTGTGCATTTGGGAATCCACCCACAAGACTTGCATTGCATGTAGGGCGCAAAGCCACGTCGGTTTTGAAATAAAATGACCTGTTCTTTATTTTCAAGTGCCAGTCTCACTTCTTCAAACAAAGCAGGTGTAAGCAAGGATTTCATTTGCTTCTGGCGGGTCGCTTTCCGGATGTTACCCACGACAATCTCCGGCATCTCAATGCCTTGAAAACGCTCGTTTAGTTCAACCAAAGCGTATTTATTTAGCTTGGCATTAAAGTAACTTTCAAACGAAGGAGTGGCCGTTCCCAGCAACACAGGCGACTGGTGAATCTGTCCCAGTACAACCGCTAAATCGCGGGCATTGTAACGCGGCGCCGGGTCAAACTGTTTGTAACTGTTTTCGTGCTCTTCGTCCACAATGATCAAGCCCAGCTTTTTAAAAGGCAGAAAAACAGCCGAGCGGGCTCCCACCACAACTTGGTACGAATCTTTTTTATTCTGCAAAATATTGAACCAAATCTCCACCCGTTCCGCATCATTAAATTTGGAATGGTAAATTCCGGCACGATCGCCAAAAGCCCGTTTTAGGCGGGTAATTAGCTGAGAAGTCAATCCAATTTCAGGAACCAGATACAACACCTGCTTGCCCTCGGCCAAAACTTCCTCAATCAACTTAATGTAAATCTCAGTTTTCCCGCTTGAAGTCACTCCATGCAATAAAACCGGCCGCTTGGTCTGAAAAGCTTTCTTTAATTCCAGCAAGGTTTTTTCTTGGGCTTCATTCAGCTCATACAAGTACTGATCTGCCGAATGACTCATTTCCAACCGGCCGACCTCGACCGACTCAACCACCAGTATATTCTTATCAATCAATGCTTTTAGAACGGCATCAGAAATACCAGCCTGCTCCAGTAGCTCTTTTTTCGGAAGGTTGCTTTTTTGCTCCTGGTGAAAGACGGTTTCACTTAGAAAGTACTCCAATAATTCGGATTGCTTCCTGGCTTTTCTTATCATTTCCACTGCCTGCTCAATTTCTTCAGAAGAAGAAATCGTATCAGACAAGCTAACTACTTGAAGCGTTTTGGGTCTATAGCTATCCTTCAACTTCTCTTCCATTAAAATGGCGTTTTTTTCAAGCAGAATCTTGAGGGTCGCATAGGACGATTTCTTGCCCAAAAACTGATTTATCTCGCGGATATTGGCCTGCCCTTTTCCCTGAAGCATCATTAGCAAAGCTGTTTCTTCACCATTCAACGACTCAGTGATTTCAAAGTTTGGATTGAAACTTACAGCCGACTGGCTTTCCAGCTTCAACGCCGAAGGCAGTGCTGCCTTAAACACCTCACCCAGGGAACAGCAATAGTAGTCAGCCACCCATTCCCACGCAATAATTTGCGCCTGATTAACAATGGGTTCCTGATCCAGAATGGCATCAATTTCTTTCAACTCAAAATCCCCATCGGGACGTTGATGATGCAAACGAAAAACCAAGGCCGAAAAAAATTTACGGGCACCAAATTGCACAACAACACGAATTCCGACCTTCATTTTTGGCTCGAAACCTGAAGCCACGAGGTAGGTGAATTTGTCGCGCAGCGGCAAGGGCAATATCACATCGGCGAACATTTGAGCAGGCATAGTACAAACATCGGAAATTTTATTCGTTCTGAAGAATGGCTCCTTCTTTTTAATCTTTTAAAACAGATCGCTGACTTGTGCGAACAATTCGGATACCAACAAAAAGCCCCGAAGCGATAACTCCGGGGCTTTTATATATTACCTAATTTTAAACTAGTCTCTTCTAAAAAAGATGTTTATCGAATACTAAAGGTAACTCTCCGTGCCAACTGACGGGCATTTGGCGAGCCTTCATCAACACTTGTATCTTCACCACGACCTTCGGTGTTCAGTCTTGATTTCTCGATACCAGCTTTTACCAGTACATCGGCAACTACCTCTGCTCTTTTGGTTGAAAGTTTCTTGTTGTAATCTTCCGGACCTTTTTCATCTGCATAACCTACCAGGTTAACATTGACTCCCGGATTCTTCTTCATGTACGTGCGAAGAACATTGATCGCATTAGTAGCTCCTTTGTCAATTTTTGAACTATTGAAATCGAAGAAGATATTCACATAACCGTCATTAATCAACTGTTCCATTACATCGATATCTCCCTGGTTTTTACTCAGGTCATCGACTTTACCGTCAAGCTCATCAACTCTGGTATTCAGCTTGTCATCGCCATCCTGAACTTTCTTGTTATCTTCCTCGCGAGACTTCTGAATCTGCTCTTCCAATGCTGCAATTCGAGAATCCAACAGCGCAGCGTATTCGTCACCACGAACATACCAGTCAGCATGCGTTTCGTTTTTCCCTAAATAATAGGAGATTCCGATAGTTCCAGTAAAAACTAATGGTTCTGCACCTTTCCGGGCACGACCATCAAAAGTTTTGTTTTGTCTGGCATTGTAGCCCGTGGTACCATCAATATTCAGGCTTATGCGATCTGACAGTTTGACCATACCTGTAAAGCCAACCTTTGCGATTCCAATATTGTCAGCATCTGAAATATTGTCATAGTCCAACCAGCCCACTCCAAAACCAGCATGAGCTAACAGGTTAAAGGTTTGTGTCCAATTTTCGAAATGGAGCAAACGACCAAGCCCTACAACTCCTTGAAGATCAAACTCATACTGCTTGGTTGTAAAGTCCATCGTCCCATCTTCATCCTGAAAATTATTATACCCAAGGCCGGCTTTCACACCAAAAAATTCATTGAACATGTACCGGGCACCCAGCTCTCCTGATAAAAAATCGGGAGTAGCAGTACTATAACCTGGAGCCATGTTTCTGTAAGGCTTAGTTAGACCAATACCGGCATCAATAGACCAGTGGTTGAATTCGGGTTCGTCCGAACTGGCATTTTGTGAGTAACTAACACCAGAGACGAGAACCGCCAGTGCAATAAAAAGTAACTTTTTTTTCATAACTAAATTATTTATGTATTGTTTGTTGTTATTAAAAACCTTGTCAATAATCGAACCATAAATCATCGAAAAGAAAAAAATTGAAAATTTTGACCACTCGATTAACTCATGCCATTAATAACCATAACTATGGCTTCTTGCAAATATATGGTTTCATTTGGAAGTTGCCAATAGTAAAATTACGTTTTTTCAATTTCTTCAACATTTAATCCGACAATAACAGACCATATATGAACTTATTTTACCAATTTCTTATACTTTATTCGAGTTGGTCCCTCGTCACCCAGTCGCTTCTTCTTGTTTTCTTCGTATTCAGAATAACTACCTTCGAAATAATAAACGCGTGATTCACCCTCAAAAGCCAGAATATGCGTTGCGATCCGGTCTAAAAACCAACGGTCGTGTGAAATAACAACTGCACAACCTGCAAAGTTGTCCAACCCTTCTTCCAAAGCACGAAGCGTGTTCACGTCAATATCGTTGGTCGGCTCGTCAAGCAACAACACATTGCCTTCTTCTTTCAAGGCCATCGCCAAATGCAGCCGGTTTCGCTCTCCTCCTGACAAAACGCCACACTTTTTCTCCTGATCAGCCCCGGAAAAGTTAAAACGCGAAACATAGGCTCTTGAATTAACCTGTCTGTTACCCAACGGCATCAAATCAGTTCCACCCGAAATAACCTGATAAACAGTTTTGTTTGAATCGATAGCCGCATGCGATTGATCAACATAGGCTATTTTTACCGTTTCTCCAACCTCGAAGGTTCCTTTATCCGGTTCAAGCTGCTTCATAATTAACTTAAACAAGGTGGTTTTACCGGCTCCATTGGGACCAATTACGCCGACAATCCCATTGGGAGGCAACACAAATTCGAGGTCTTCAAACAGTAGACGTTCGCCGAATCCTTTTGCAACGCCATGTGCTTCAATCACCTTTTCACCCAATCGAGGGCCGTTGGGAATATATATCTCCAGTTTTTCTTCTTTTTGTTTTGAATCTTCATTCATCAGTTGGTCATAAGCATTCAAACGGGCTTTGGCTTTGGCATGACGGGCTTTTGGGGCCATGCGGATCCAATCCAATTCACGCTGCAACGTCTTCTGGCGCTTCGATTGTTGCTTCTCCTCCTGAGCCAGTCGTTTCGACTTTTGCTCCAGCCACGAGGAATAGTTTCCTTTCCACGGAATTCCTTCTCCGCGATCCAGTTCCAGAATCCATCCAGCAACATTATCCAGGAAGTAACGGTCATGGGTGATACAGATGACGGTTCCCTTGTATTGCTGCAGGTGCATTTCGAGCCATTGAACCGATTCAGCGTCCAAGTGGTTGGTGGGCTCATCCAATAGCAATACATCTGGCTCTTTCAGTAGTAAACGGCACAATGCTACCCGGCGCTGTTCGCCACCAGAAAGTTCGCTCACCAACTGATCGCCGGGAGGACAGCGCAAGGCATCCATAGCCCGTTCCAACTTAGAATCGAGGTTCCAGGCATCATAGCGATCAATTTTTTCCTGAAGCTTTGCCTGCTCCGCAATTAGAGCATCCATTTTATCCGGATCGTCCAGCACTTCAGGCTCAGCAAATTTTAAATTGACTTCTTCATAGGCTTTCAGCACATCAACCACTTCCTGTGCGCCTTCTTCAACGATTTCTTTAACCGTTTTTGAGCCATCAAGATGGGGTTCCTGCTCCAAATAACCAACAGTGTACCCTGGCGAGAAAACAACTTCACCTTGATAGGATTTTTCTAATCCGGCGATTATTTTCAGCAAGGTCGACTTTCCTGATCCGTTTAAACCAATAATTCCAATCTTCGCTCCAAGAAAAAACGATAGCGAAATATCTTTTAGCACTTGCTTCTGGGGTGGAAAGGTTTTACTCACCCGATACATTGAAAAAATTATCTTCTTATCGTCTGCCATTTTATGTATGTTTCGTTGCTTTAAATTCCAACCCATTGAATCAGCTACCGTAGGCCAATTCCCAGTTAGCAAAAGTAAAAGAAATTCAAGACTTATATTGCTAACTTTAAGCTTGTATTTAATCGATAAAATAAAAAGATTTGAAAATTCTAGTTGTTGATGACAATCCGATCAATCTCAAGTTTTTATTCTATTCTTTACGGAATGATTATGAAATTGATATGGCCAGCGGGGGCGACGAAGCATTACGATTGACCAAAGCCACAAAGTACGATCTTATCCTGATGGATCTATGGATGCCTTTAATTGATGGTGCAGAGACAACCAGACAAATACGGTCGCTGGATAGCAACATCAACAACAACACGCCAATTATTTTTTGCACCACCAGCAGTGACGATACTGACCGAAAAAGATGCTTAACATTTGGCGCCAACGACTATCTTGTCAAACCAATACAGGTTAATTTACTGAAGGAAAAATTAGAACATTACCTGGCCTGTTAACGGCCGGGCCTATTTGCATTCGTGAACAAAAAGAAGAGCTGACCGTAAGGCCAGCTCTTTTATTTTAGATTATTCTGATCACCGTTATTATTCAGCTTTCTTCTCTTTCTCTTCGTCGTCGGCTTTTGGTTCTTCTGCTACAGGCTCTTCAGCTTTCACTTCTGTTGCAACAGCTTCTTCCTTTTTAGGTTCTTCTGCTACTTCTTCGGCT
>JAGXIR010000039.1 GCA_024635605.1 Sunxiuqinia sp. | reverse complement strand
GGAATAAATCCCGGCTAAAGCTAACCTTGGGTAAAATTACTTTTGCGTACTCACTCATAGCATCAGAACGTTTAATTAATTACTTCCATTAAGATAACACAACCGTTTGGATTTTGGTATGTCGGAAAATACGGATTAACACAACTTAACATCACCTTAGAAATATTTCGTCATTAATTTACTGAAATACAAATGGCTATGCTCTCCCATCTGTAAACTTGTTTTAAAACATTCTCAAACGTGATGACAACACAAATCAACAACACAAAAATTAAACGGGAGTTACAATTCGGCCAACAAACTGTGAAATTCGTTCTTCCAGGCTGACTTCCTGCTCCAACGCCTTGACAAAAGCACTGCCAATAATAGCGCCTGATGCGTATTTGCAGGCGTTGGCAAAGGTTTCAGGATTTGAAATTCCAAACCCTATGAGACGTGGATTTTTTAACTCCAGCTGATTCACCCGCTCAAAATATTCTTCATGAAAATCGGACACCTTATCTTTTGCACCCGTTGTTGAAGAGCTCGACACCATGTAGATAAAGCCGCTGGACGCCTGATCAATTTGCCTGATCCGCGCTTCGGATGTCTGTGGAGTAATTAACAAAACATTGTGCAAGTCGTACTGTTCAAACAAGGCCTGATATTCTTCCTCATAAACCGACAAAGGCAGATCGGGCAAAATCAGTCCGTCGATTCCAACCTCCCGGCATTTCTTGCAGAATTCTTCAACCCCAAACTGAATGACCGGGTTGAGGTAGCCCATCAAGATTAGTGGTATTTTTACGGATTCGCGGATAGATGTCAATTGTTGAAAGAGTTTTTTGATACTCATCCCGTTTTTCAGAGCGACCGTGCTGCTATGCTGAATCACCGGTCCATCGGCAACCGGATCAGAAAATGGCATCCCGATCTCAATCAGGTCCACTCCATTTCTCTCCAGTGTTTGAATAATGGCTACAGTATCATCCAGATTCGGATAGCCTGCTGTAAAATACACCGAGAGAATGTTCTCTCTTTTGGTTTGAAAAAGTTGGTTGATTCTATTTTGTGTACTCATCTTATATCATGTTATTCATCGGGTGACTTGAAGTCACCCGGTGAATGGTTAATAGCCAAAATAATTCAAATACGTTTCCATGTCCTTGTCGCCACGCCCCGAAAGGTTAATGACTGTCACCTCATCTGGCTGGAGCTCGATTTTTTTCAGCACAGCCAGCGCATGGGCCGATTCAAGGGCTGGAATAATTCCTTCCAGCTGAGTCAGTTCCAAAGCCGAAGCCAACACTTCTTCATCGGTTGCCCACAAATACTTAGCCCGTTTGGTTTGAAACAGGTGGGCATGCAGGGGACCAATTCCCGGATAATCCAAACCAGCCGAAATGGAATAGGGCTCTACAATCTGCCCGTCTTCGGTTTGCATCAGCATCGATTTGGCACTGTGCAACACACCTACTTTCCCAAGCGTTAAAGTAGCAGCCGTTTCTTTGGTTTCTACGCCTTTTCCGGCAGCCTCAACCCCAATCAGCTCCACCGCTTCATTTTCCAGAAAATGATAAAAGGCACCTGCCGCATTGCTTCCGCCGCCAACACAGGCAATGACGCGGGTTGGAAATTCGCGTCCGATGTGTTCATCCAGCTGCATCTTGATTTCTTCGCTGATAACCGCCTGAAACTGGGTCACCATATCGGGATAGGGGTGCGGCCCCACAACCGAACCAATAATGTAGTGCGTGTCCACCGGGTTGTTAATCCAATCGCGCATGGCTTCGTTGGTGGCATCTTTCAGTGTTTGGTTCCCGGAAACTGCCGGAATCACCTCCGCGCCCAACATCTTCATTTTTTTGACATTGGGTGCCTGGCGTTTCACGTCCAAAGCTCCCATGTACACGATACACTTCATCCCCATCAGGGCGCAAACCGTAGCGGTAGCAACGCCATGCTGACCGGCCCCGGTTTCGGCAATGATGCGTTTTTTATTCAAGGCCTTGGCCAGCAAAATTTGCCCAATCGTATTGTTGATTTTGTGCGAGCCGGTGTGGTTCAAATCTTCCCGCTTCAGGTAAATGTTCGAACCATACTTTTCCGACAAACGCTTGGCAAAGTAAAGGGGAGAGGGCCGTCCAACGTAATGTTTGAGCAGGTGAATGAAATCCTGGCGGAAATTATACGAGTTAATAATCTCCATGTATCGCTGCTGCAGTTCTTCAATATTGGGGTGCATCATCTCGGGAATGTATGCCCCGCCAAATTCGCCGTAATAACCTTTTTTATTGACTTGATAGTTCATCTTATGTTGTAATTTTTCTGATTTGATTGATAAAAACCTTGACTTTGCGAGTGTCCTTTAACGCTGGCTCCAGTTCGAAACCACTGTTAATATCCAGCGCAAATAGTTGATTGTGCTTAAATTGTTGGAGCGCGTCAACATCATCGGGGCCAATTCCTCCGCTCAAAAAGAACGGAACCGGCCATTGATAGTTTTGCAATAGGTCCCAGTTAAATTTTAGTCCTGTTCCTCCGGGCAATTTGCCTTTGGTGTCGAATAAAAAATGATCCACAGCCCTGGTATAGTTTTCAAGCTGCAGAAAATTAAAGCACTCATCCACCGAGAATGCCTTAAACACTTGCAGTCCGTTTTCTTTTAAAGCCTGGCAATATTCAGGGCTTTCATTTCCGTGCAACTGGACCACTTCCAGCTGAAAATTCGAGCAAATCGCGCGGACGTTTTCCAGGTCTTCGTTGACAAACACGCCAACCTTTTGAGTTGATGTGGGAACCAGTCTGAAAATCTCCGGATTGGGATTTTCCCCCACAAAGCGCTTTGACTTCGGGTAAAAAATGTATCCCAAATAATCGGGCAAAGCGTGGAGCAATTCCTGAATATTTTCGGGGTCCCGCATTCCGCAAACTTTTATTTTCAGCGTTTTCATTTTTATTGTATTTATTCAGCGGGTGACTCCAAGTCACCCGCTGAATAGGTGCTATAAACTTTTAATAAAATCGGCGCAGGCTTGTCCGGGCGACACCGTTTTCATGAAATTTTCGCCCATCAAAAACCCATGAAAACCAGCTTTGCGCAAATAGCGAATGTTGTCTACCGACGACAAGCCACTTTCTGAAATCTTGACTAAATCATCTGGCAAAAGCTTGCTCAAGCGAACTGATGTTTCCAGGTCGACTTCAAAGGTCTTCAGATTTCGGTTATTCACACCCACCAAATCAACCAGCGGATTGAGCTTCTCGATTTCTTCTTCGTGGTGAACTTCCACCAAAACTTCCATTTCAAGTTCCTTGGCTATTTCCGAAAGGCACGACATTTCGTCTTTGCTGAGGCTGGCAGCAATCAGTAAAATCAGGTCGGCGCCGTGCGCTTTGGCTTCGTAAACCTGGTAAGGATCGAGCATAAAATCCTTCCGCAGAATCGGTGTTTTCGGATTTGCGAACCGGGCTTTGGCCAGGTTTTCGAACGATCCGCCAAAGTACTGCCGGTCGGTTAAAACAGACAAGCCCGAAACACCCGCTTTCACATAAGCTGAAGTCACTTCAGTCACTTCAGCAGTTTCGTTAATCATACCTTTTGATGGCGATTTGGTTTTGAACTCGGCAATAATTCCCGAAGCTCCCCTAGCTTTAAGAGCGGCTTTTAGCGAATTGGTCCGGCGCTTGAAAAAAGGCGACAGCTTCAGTTCTTCCAAACTGATTTTGGCCTTGGCCTGCTCAACCTCCCTGCGCTTATTTGCATTTATTTCGTCTAAAATGGTCATTCGACTTACAACTTATTTGTTGAACAATTTTTTAAACACTTCCATGGCTTTTTTACTTTTCAGCGATTCGCTGGCCTCCGCCACACAATCAGCTAGTGACGTGTCGCGATGCATGCACTTGATTCCCATAGCTGCATTGGCAATTACCACATTTTGCTGAGCCTGCGTTCCGTTTCCATCCAGAATATTAACAAAGATCTTAGCAGCGTCAACCACAGAATTCCCGCCCGAAAGCTCCTCCTGGTTGAGTTTCTCGAAGCCAAAATCAGCAGGCGCAAGATTATCTTCCGTTCCATTCGAGACATAACGCGTGTCTGCCGTCAATGATACTTCATCGTATCCATCCAGGCTATGCACAATCATGTATTGCTGGTTTCCCTCGCGCATTGCCTGATTATAGAGATCCATAATCTCGAGGTCGGACACTCCGATCAATTGATTTTTAGGCGATGATGGATTGATGATCGGCCCCATGATGTTGAAAAAGGTGCGCACCTTCAATGCCTTACGAACGGGCCCAACATATTTCATGGCCGGATGAAAAAGCGGAGCATGAAAGAAGGTAATCCCTGTTTCTTCCACTTCGCGACGCAATTTGTCAGGTTCGTTGCTGAACTGGTAGCCAAAATATTCAAACATATTGGATGATCCGCTAACCGAACTCAGTCCATAATTCCCATGTTTGGTCACCTTATATCCGGCGCCGGCCAGCACAAAACAACTCAGGGTTGAAATATTGAAGGTGTTTTTTCCATCACCACCGGTTCCAACCACGTCAATTGTATTGTATTCTGAGAAATCCACCGGGACACACAGATTTAGCAAGGCTTGCCGGAAGCCAGCCATTTCCTCGCCTTTAATTTTACGCATGCGGTAAACAGTCAGCAAAGCGGCTATTTCTGATTCGGAAAATTGCCCTTCGCCCACGCGGGTTAATAAATCCTGTGCCTGCGCTTTGGTCAGACTGTTCCCTTCAAATAGAAAGTTTAAAGTATCTTTCATTTCGAGTTTTGAATTTTCTGGTTAGATTCCGAAACCCCTGCAACGGAAGAACTGGGAAGGCCTCTCAACCAATTCGCAATCATCTTTTCACCTTCCGGGGTCAACACCGATTCAGGATGAAACTGAACACCTCGGACATCGTACTCCTTGTGTTTCATCGACATGATCATTCCCTGGTCGTCCCTGCTGGTCACTTCGAAACAAGCGGGCAGTCCATCCTGCTCCACAATCCAACTGTGATAACGGCCAGCTTCAAATTGTTTCGAAACATTTTCAAATAAAACGGGATCAGGCGCGAGTTGTTTAACTTCCGTCGCAATACCATGAAGCACCCGGTTCATGTTCGTCAGTTTGGCTCCGAAGGCTTCGCCAATGGCCTGATGCCCCAAGCAAACGCCTAACATGCTTTTACGCGGGGCAAACTCACGGATAAT
>JAGXIR010000038.1 GCA_024635605.1 Sunxiuqinia sp. | reverse complement strand
TTCTTGTAATTCACGCCGTTCTTATCCATGTCAATGATGCGATTGGCCATCAGGTTCGACACCTTCACTTCCAACTTGTTGGTTTCTTGCAGCATGTCCGGATCGATCGTCAGTTGATAGGTTGGCCCAACCAGGGTGCCCAATTTTTCGCCGTTCAGATAAACCGAAGCCGATTCATGCACTTCGCCTAAATCGAGCAAATAGGCCGCAGCTTCTGCCTGCGGTTTGTCAAATGAAATTTGGTAATTGGCGGTTCCGGAGAACTTCTTCAATTCATCCGATTGTTCAATCCACGATTTTAATTCGGTGGTTTGGTAGGAAGCCGGCAGACTTGGTCCACCTTTTTCAAAGGCGACCGTCCATTCGCCATTCAATGCAATTTTTTCAGAAGTGGCAGTCATCATCGGATAGTCGTCCAACTGAATCTTGTAGGGATACCACTGCAGGATCAGGGTTTCGCCCGGCGCCAACTGCAAATAAACCTGCGACTGATTTTCATCACCTTTCTGAACGCGAGCTTTTCCTTTCGCACGGTTCATGGGGTTAAACCAGGCGGCGTGTTCTCCCGAAGTCTGCACAGTCACCCACTGGTCAATCGGCTGGCCGCTCCAGTTGGTGATAAAATAGCAATTTCCTTCCACCCGTTTCACCCGGTTGTACCACAAGCCAAGCTGCGCCAGTTCTTCCGGATAAACATCTACCGTTTCCAGCATATCTTCCATGTCATCGCTTAACAGGAAGTTGCCATCACCCTTGCTAAAAACCGACAGGTCCATTACCGGGTTAAATTGCATGGACTCCACCAAACGCTCGTAAGTTTGCTGGCGATTTTTCAGGTCAGCCATTCCGGGAACATCAACCGGCAGCTGCCCCTGAAACACGATGGTGGCACCCGCTTCAGCTAGCGAGAGCAATTTTTCCATGGTTGCCAAGGGCATGTGTTCACACTTCGGCACAACAATGGTTTTGTATGTAGCACCCGGCGCTTTAATCAGTTTATTTTGTGCGGTCAGTTTCTGGATTTGCTTATCCGAAATGTAATCGAACGAGTATCCTTTGTCGAGAAACAGTTCGCTGAGTTCCTTTGTTAGTGGCTCCTGCGGTTTTCCAAAGTGCGCAAGCATGCTTCGACCCTTCTCCGACCAAGTGTCGTAAATGGGAAAGTAAAGTAAAATGTCGTTGTTCGGAATGGATTTTTGCATAAACGACTGGCAGTTGGTCACATAGTCATTCAGGGCTTTCATGTCGGGCCACCAGGAATTGGTCGGTGCAAAATGCACGGCCGCATAAAACAACCAGCCCGGCCATTCTTCTCCCTGCGGTGAATAAGGCGTTCCGTGATATACAATGTGGTTGACACCATGTGCCAGGTAGCGGTCGAAGTTTTGTTTGGCATCGCCCAGGTTAGCCAGAAAATGCTCATCAAGCCAGGTTGAAGCCTCGCAGGCAATGAGTGGTTTACCTGAGACATGCCCGGCCGAGGTCGCCATCTTAATGCGCATCGGGTTGAGCCCTTCGGTTTCGGGAATGTGGCTGGCATCGTACAAATCCAGAATATTGGCGGGCGAACCATGTGCCTGGTTTCGGATCACCGCCTGGTGCGACTCAGCCCAACCGGCCCAGACTTTGGTGAATTCGTCCAAAAGCAAATCCGAGATGGTTTCGCGGTAATCGCAAAGCACCCGGCTGTTTTTCTCTTCGGAATCGTTGCCAAACAAAGCTGGCAAATAGTTCTTTAGATCGTAGCCACGACGGGCTTCAAATTCTTCGAAAAAGCGAGGCGTCCAGTTCGCTTCGCCACTGGCATCGTCCACTTCGTAGGAGTCGTTAAAAAAGGCGCGCAAGCCCGACAAATCGCGGCCCTTAGCTTTGTCGTCGTAATCTTTCAGGAATTTGCGTGTCGCTTCTTCCGAAAAATGATCAATCACATTTCCCTCGCCCCCTTGTCCGGCGCGCTCCACCATTTTGCCATGCCAGCCCTGAAAAACAGCATACAATTTCCAGTGCCCTTCGGGTGCCTGCCAGTCAAGCTGACCATTGGTATCAACACTGGAAGTGAGTTCCAGTACTTCTCCCGCATCGCTGTATGCCATCAGGGCTTGCAGCGGAAGCGGTTTTTCAAACCGAACCTGGTCGAGTGCCAGTTCATTCAAGTTGGTATTGCTGCTTATCGGGAATTTCACTTCGGAAATATCGACCCGGTGCCCTACCGCCCGAATCAGTGGCTCCTGCATGTAGGTAACTTTTTCATTTAGCCGCTGCCCGGTTTTCAGGCTGTATTGTTTGAACTGCACATTTCTGCAGGCATCCTCGGCCGAAATCCACGGACCGCCAAAAGGCCAGCCCGACGCGTTCGCCAGGTCGATGCCCAAATCGAGGCGTTTACCTTCTTGCAGTGTGTGCTCCAGCGCATCCATCCATTCGTCGGATTGAAAAAGCAAGGCCTGATCTTCATAGCCTTTCACCCCGTAAATGGGTGTGATTTCCAAACCCCCAAAGCCGGCTTCTTCCAACTCTTCCATGTTGGCGGTTAAATCGGTTGGATTAACAGCGCTATCGTGCCACCACCAGCGGGTCCAAGGTTTCGTTTCGTTGGTTATTTCGGGCCATTCCACCTCCGCGCCACTTTTTCCGGCGCTGCAGCTCACCAGTGCGAACAGTATCAAAACCGCTACACAATTCAAGTAAAAAGATGCTTTTGTTTGTCTTATTCTTGTTACCATAAACATACGTTTTTTCATTTCCTGTAAGATAACCACAATTTATTGAACTGACGGTTTCAGCTCAACAGCATAAATATCCGAATGTCCTTCAAAATTGGCCCGAAAAATGATCCATTTCCCATCGGGTGAAAAATGAACATTTGGCTCGAGCTGATAATCGTGATGCGTCATGTTGACCAAGCGTTGCGAGCGAAAATGATCGCCTTCGGGATAGAACAGGTAAATCCACATGCCATCGCTGGCTTTAGCCACCTGCCCCGGATCGCCACCATCACCTGCAAATAAGGTTTGATCGGGCGAAAGCGTGAAGTGAATCGACCATTCGTCGCGGGTGAGCGAATAACGTTTTTCCTGGCCTGTTTTCACATCTACTCCACTCAAAAAGAAGGTTTCCCCGCGTGGTAATTGTAGATCGAACCAAATGCGTTTCCCATCGGGACTAAAGAACTCGTGCCCTGCAATCTCCATATCCATGGTTCGTTTGTGCATCAGTTTTGGCTGGCCACCGTTGATATTAATGGTCCAGATTCGATCTACTTTGTGCCAGGGGCCTTCATGACAAAACATCAGCAACTCGGGCTCGGTCGGTGAAAACTGAATGTGGTTGAGCCAGGCATTTTCAGAATAGATCTTTTTGAACGTCCCGCTTTCCACATCAATGGTAAACAGCGAACGTCTCAGGCGCGCTTCATAAATTATTGTGAAGAAGTCGCTTTTCTTCGGATTTTTGCGGAAAAGTTCCTGTTCTTCAGGTGAGCTAACGGCACCCGCCAGCAAAGTTTCATCCGCGTTCAGGGTGGTGATATTCGCCTGAATGCTATCAGGAAAAACATAAATCAACCGGGTTTTGTGGTCATCCACTCCAGTTGAAAAAACGCTGTCGCTGCATTGGTAAAAAACACGGCGCGTATTTTTCCCGACTATTTCGCCCGACACACCTTTTTTATTGGTGAGCTGCACGGTTTCACGGGTTTTCAAATCGACCGAAAAAAGCTGCCTTTCACCGTCCACCATGCCATAAAAAATCATCTTTTCGTTCTCGGTGCTGGTGGCCGGAAGAAACGGATTATTGTGAAAATAAAAGCTCCGGTTATCGCCCTCACGATCGGTGAGGTGGATGAGTTTATGGCCCGTATCTTTATCGATCCAAGCCTCTGGCATTGGTGTTTGCGAACCGGTTTCAAGAACCGGCAAGTCTTGCGCCTGGCTCGAAATAGCCAAAATCAGCACGAGGGTGAAGTAAAGCAAGATTCGTTTCATCATGTTTTGATTAGTGAAAACTGGACCACAAGCCAGCTCAGTTTTCGGTTAGTGTGAATTTCATTGGTTAGTTGGATGATTCTTCAGTTAACCTTTTTTCGTTTAAGCATTGCTATACAAAATTGGGGGAAAAAGCTTATTTCATCCTGTAATTTTGTACGCAATTACAGGGGCAAACTGGTTTTTACGAGGATAACTTACTGAATAAAAAGCGTTCACAATAAGAACGGAACTCCAGATTGTGCGAGTTGGTTGAGATTATTACGAGATGACATCAACAAAACAGGCGAAAATAAAGAGTTGGGTTGGTCCATCATTTTCAAGCGAACCGGCCAGCCTGTTTCCTGCCATCATCCACAGCAAAATACCAAAGTTTGCGGCTCAATCCAGCTACAGGCGGCTTTTCATTTTAGCAGCCTCAGCTTCCTTAAACTGCTTTTTGTAGGTCTTATACAAGGTGTGGATGACCTGTTTGTCATTCGGGTAATCTTTCAACGATTCTTCCAACAGCAAGCGTGCTTTTTCATATCCCGCATTAATATTTTCGAGTCTTTTTTTGGTATTGATGTAATCCTCCAACTTGGCGCCTTGGTTCGACTCGTAGTTTGCCACCTCTTTTGTATTCCGTTCATCGGTTAGCTCAAACAAAACGATTCCCTTCATTTTTCTTGCCCGTTTATCATCAGGGAAAAGCTGCTGCATCTCTTCAAAAACCGCCATTGCTTCCTTATATTTTTTGATCCGTTCCAACGAGAACCCATACAAATACAGGTAATTTTTATTCTGGGGATCCTGCGTGACGACCTTCTCAAAAATTTCAGCCGATTTTTCGTATTGCCCGGAATTGAAATACAGATAAGCCAGTTTTTTGTCGAACTCAAATTCTTCTTCGGGAACATTTGATTTTCCTGCTAACAAAACGGCTTCGGCTTTTTCCAAATCCTTTAAACCAAAAAAGGCATCCGCCAGGAGACGCGATGCGCGGCCCACATTGTATTCCATTTCAATACTTTCCTGAAGAAACGGAATGGCTTTTTCATGCTGATTAATCCGGGCATAGTTGGCACCTGCATGATAAATGCAGACGGTGTCAACGATGTTTTGTGCCTGAAAGGCCTTCGCAGCAGCTTCAAATGCTTTTGCAGCAGCTTCATATTGCTCCTGGGTCTCGGCGCTGATCCCGTCGCTTTTTAATACTTCGGGGGTTTGAGCAGACAGGTTTACCCACAAAAAACCAATGATGACTATGGTACTGATTAACTTTTTCATCTCGAATCTATTTAAGGGCACCTCTAAAAACCATCTTCTGTTAGAGTAGCTATACTTGCAAATCGTTTCATTGGCATTCTATTAGTTTGGTCGGTGCTGAATTTTTCTATTTTTTTATCATTTCCATACTGGTATTGCCTGGTTTTACAGTT
>JAGXIR010000002.1 GCA_024635605.1 Sunxiuqinia sp. | reverse complement strand
GTTTATCGATCCATTGCATGCCTATGTTACCGAAACGCCTGACCGCGTGCCCATGTCAGACTGGTACGAAACTCCCGATGCGGAGCAAGTCGGGTTCCAGGCCCGTTCGGTTGTTGGTGGTTACTTCATCAAACTATTGGAAAAATAGCCGTATTGAAAATATTAGTTTTTAGAGAGTAGTAGTAGTAGTAGTAGTAGTAGTAGTAGTAGTAGTAGTAGTGACAGTGTCTGTGGCAATTCTTACGCTGATTAGCGTAGGAATGCTGCGGGCACTTATTTTTTTATTTGATTGGACGTTTGAGAAGACGTATGGAATTTTTGTTATTTATTGAGCTATATTTACCAAAGTTAAGAGATTGACAAGTGCTTAAACAAGCTGGAAATATCGATCGATTGTTGGTTATGAGGATGAAGAGGGGTGATATGAAAGCCTTTCAGGAGCTCTTCGTAACTTATGGTGAAAAGCTATACGAGTTTTCTTTTTCCTATCTGAAGGATTCTTTTGTTGCTGAAGAAATTGTGCAGGATGTGTTTCTTCGAATTTGGGAGATGAAGGAAGATATTGATGAGGATCGGTCTTTCAAAAGTTTCATCTACCAAATGACGGTGAATAAAGTGTTCAACCATATGAAACACCAGGTTGTCCGGCAAAAGTATGAGAAATACCTGTTGAATTCCAGCCATTCTTTTGGTGATAGTCCTGAAGCTCAACTTCAACTTAGTGAGTTGGATCAGCGAATTCGTTCACTGCTTCAAAAAATCCCCGAGCAACAGCGCCACGTTTTTCAACTTAGTCGCATGGAAGGTTTCTCAAATCCTGAGATTGCCGAAAAACTTGGTCTGTCCATCCGAACGGTTGAAAACCAAATCTACCGGACCACAAAATATTTGAAAGAGCATTTGAAAGGGGAGTACCTGTTTATCCTTTTTTGCTTTTGTCAGGGCATTCTTCCTTGCTGTTAGATTTTAGTGTGGTTATTATCAGGACTTTTCGTCGTGATTTACTAAATATTTTGCTTGTTAGTTGTTGAATTTCAGGGTGTTTTTATTCTGAGCGTTAAAAGTTCTTAAAAAAAACAATTTTTTTTTGAGTGTTCAGTTTGGGCTTCTTGTATTACCTGTGACATGGAAAAGAATTCAACGATAGAACCCCGATTTTTTCAGCTGCTTGAAAAGCTTTATGCAGGAGACTGTAGCCTGCAGGAGCTTTACGAGCTGGAAGCTTTCTTTGAAAAGGAGCAATCGGTTGTAGCGCTAAAAAAACGAATGATTAAGAGTCTGGAAGAGCAAAGCTATCCCGCGAGTGGTCGCTTTATTAGCGATCAAACATTTCAGAAAATTAGAAAGCAGATCAAACAAAAACAGCAGCAGAACGATTCGCGGTCTGTTCCTTTTTACCTGCAAATCACAAAAATTGCCGCCATTGTTGTGCTGTCATTTGTCATGGGCGGGCTGCTTGTCAACTTTTTGAATAGCCAGGTTGAACCAGGACCTGCTGCCTTCTGTGAAATCGAAGCTCCGCTTGGAGCGAAATCAAGGGTGGTATTGCCTGATAGTTCGGTGGTTTGGCTGAATGCGGGGAGTACCCTCACCTACTCAACAGATTTTAGCAAGTTGGAACGCCATGTTTCCCTGGTTGGTGAAGGTTATTTTGAAGTGGCCAAAAACGAACAACTTCCATTTACGGTTAATGCGCATGGCTTTCTTGTTGAAGCCTTGGGAACCGAATTTAATATCCAGGCGTATGAAGATGAACCTGTCATCGAAACAATCTTGGTGGAAGGAAAAGTTGAGTTAGGTCATGAGCGAAACATTATTGGCAAAAATGTCTTTCTAACTCCAAACTCCAAAGCCTCATTCTACAAAAATAGGGAAGATGCCATTGCCAAAGGCGATCCACGAATGGTGATCCTGACTAATATTGACCCAAGACCCTTAATTGCCTGGAAAGATGATCAATTAATTTTTGAGAGTGAGATGCTCAAGGATTTGGTTGTGAAGTTGGGGCGTAAGTATGACTACACCTTCGAATTTGAATCGGAAGAGATCGAAAACTACCGATTCTCCGGCACACTCGAAGACGAAACCTTGCAACAGGTCATGGATGTGATTAAGATCACATCTCCGATAAGGTATAACATAAAAGGAAAAGTAGTAACCATTAATAAAGATTTGACAAGAACCAGAAATTTCAAAAAGCACTTACGATGAAAAAAAGGGAACAGATTGACACATCCGCTCCCTTTGAAAAATGATTGAGTTAAATTTTAATCGATGCTGCATAAGTTGGTAGCTGCTGCAAGCATCTATTGTTAACCATTTAACAAACCAAATGTATGAAAAAAAATCGAATTGGATTTGTTTTCCCTGCAAGGGGTAAGCTTAAAAAAACATTACTCGTGATGAAACTAACAGCCATTTTTGTCTTGACCTTCCTGGTACAGGTAAACGCCTCGGTGTATTCGCAGAATACCAAGTTTGACGGCGACTACCGTGGTAAAACCATTCGGGAAGTCTTTAACGAAATTGAGAATCAAAGTCGCTTCCGTTTTTTCTTCAACAATGATTTTACAAACATCGATCGCGTCGTGGATTTCACGGTGAAAGATGCAAAAGTTGAAGGTATTCTGGACCGGCTTTTTAAAGATTCAGATATCAGTTATAAAATCCTGGAAAACGATTTAGTTGTCTTGACCACTACGCAGAGTGCTCAGGCCAGGATGATCTCCGGGAAAGTGCTTGATTCGGGCGGACAACCACTGCCTGGCGTTACAGTTGTTGCCAAGGGCACCACCCGGGGAACCATTACCGATTTTGATGGTAATTATTCCATAAACCTGGAGGCCGGAGTTACAACACTGGTGTTCTCTTTTGTGGGGATGGAAACCCTGGAAGTGGAAGTGGGTAGCCAAAGTGTGATTAATATCAACATGAATGAGTCGTCCATTGGTCTGGAAGAAGTGGTCGCTATTGGTTATGGTGTTCAAAAGAAAGAATCGTTAACCGGTGCAATTTCAAGTGTAACAGCCGAAGATTTGGACCGGGTACATGCTACTACCGTTTCGGGAGCACTGGCCGGTAAAATTGCCGGGGTAACCTTCCGTATGCCGGATGGACGCCCGGGAGCCAGCGCCAACATTCAGATCCGTAATATGGGTAACCCTCTGTATGTTATTGACGGGATTCAGAAAGATGCCGGACAATTTAACAACCTTTCTCCAAATGACATCGCAAGTATCACGGTTTTGAAAGATGCTTCGGCAGCCATCTATGGGTTGCGGGCAGCAAACGGTGTGGTCGTTGTTACGACCAAGCGTGGTAAGTTGGGCACTAAAAATACCATTAATGTAGATGCTTATACCGGCTGGCAAAACTGGACTCGTTTTCCGGAAACAGTAGGCGCTTATGAGTGGATGCTTGGTAAAGCCTATGCTGATATGAACCTGGATGGAAATACCAACATTACACGTGACGAGCTGGACAAGTGGCAGGCAGGAACCGAGCCTGGTTATCAGAGCTTCGACTGGTATGATTTTATTATCCAACCCAACTCTCCACAAACTTCCATTAACGTAAGTACTTCAGGTGGATCCGATAAAATTAACTATTACTTGTCAGTGACCCGCCTGGATCAGAACTCCATGCTGGGACGTGAATTTACCTTTGGACGAACTAACTTTCAGTCCAATGTTGATGCGAAAGTTACCGATCGTTTAAAAGTTGGTGTTTCAATCAACGGACGTGTTGAGACGCGCGACAATCCGGGGGTTCCTGGTGGTGATGACTATTGGGCGCCTCGTTTTGCTTTGTTCCGTAACCGCCCAACGGAACGTCCCTATGCAAATGACAATCCCGAGTATATTAACAACATCGGACACATGGCCGAAAACTGGGGACTGCTAACCAAGGAAAAATCTGGTTACTGGACCGAAGACTGGCGTGTGCTGCAATTGAACTTCACCGGTGAATACGATATTCCAATTGATGGTCTTTCTGTTAAAGGCACATATTCCTACTATATTGCCGATCGCCTAATGAACGGTCATGAGTACACTTACGACGCCTATTCGTATTTCCCTGAAACAGATGAGTACCGGATCACTTTTCAGAACCTGAACCCATGGAGAGAACGCGGAACACATAAGAATCTAGAAACAGTGCTTCAGGCTCAGCTTAATTATGTCAAGCAATTTGGCAAGCATGATATTGCTGCTACGTTTGTAAACGAGCGGATTGAACGACGAGAACTGGATGTTTGGGTACATGCCGTGCCAAAAACCAACGCTTTGCCTTTGCTTCAATTTCCTGATATTGATACGTACAATGATTCAGACGTTGAAAGTGCTCGGATTGGATACATTGGTCGATTTAGTTATAATTACGACAACAAGTATTATCTGGAGCTTGCCGGTCGTCAAGATGCCTCCTGGAAGTTTGTCTCGGATCAGCGATGGGGATTTTTCCCATCAGGTTCTGTGGGCTGGCGAATTACCGAAGAAAATTTCGCCAAAGCGCTACTGGGAGAGAGTAGTCTCGATTTGAAACTGCGTGCTTCTTACGGTGAGCTTGGGGATGATAATGTAGGAATTGGCAACTTCGATTACCTAACAGGTTATAACTATGCTTCGCAGGCTGTAATTATGGATGGACAGATTATTACCGGAGCTCGGGACCGTGGTGTTCCGATTACGTCCATTTCGTGGTACACCAGTACCATTACCGACATCGGTGCCGATTATTCATTCATGAGTGGCAAGCTGAGCGGGTCAGTTGATTATTTCTACCGGAAACGCGAAGGCTTACGTGGACGTAAATACGATATTTTAATCCCTAACGAAGTGGGTTACTCATTACCTGACGAAAACGTTAACAGCGACGCCATCATGGGGGCTGAGACTTCGATTGCCTACAACGGAAAAACGGGCGATTTAAACTATTCTGTCGGCGGAAACATTTCATTTGCCCGTGAAAAATTTCTGGAATCTTACAAACCAAGGTTCGGAAGTTCATGGGACCATTACCGCAGTTCATCCGAGGACCGCTGGACTGGTATTTTCTGGGGCTATGAAGTGATTGGTCAGTTTGAATCATTCGAAGAAATCAACAGTTACCCCATCAACAATGATGGCGAAGGAAACCGCACCATGTTGCCAGGCGATTTGATCTACAAAGATGTGAATGGAGACGGACGCATTAATGGTTACGACGAGAGACCCATTGGTTTCCCAAGAAACCGGAACCCCATCGTAAACTTCGGTTTCAATATTAGCGCCGATTACAAAGGCTTTGACCTGAAGGCTGATTTCTCCGGCGGTTCGGCCTATTCCTACAACCAAAACTGGGAAATGCGCTGGCCCTACCAAAATACGGGTAACCTGCTGAGGCAATTCTACGACGACCGTTGGCACCGCGAAGATCCATTTGATCTGAACAGTCCATGGATGGCAGGCAAATATCCGCCATTGCGTTTCAATACTGGTTGGCACAACAACTATAATAAGCAATCGACTTATTGGTTGACCAATGCCCGGTATGTTCGTTTAAGAACGCTGGAAGTGGGCTACACCATTCCTCAATACCTGGTGCAGAAAGTGGGGATGCAAAAAGCCCGTTTGTATGTTAACTCGTACAATTTATTCTCTATTGATAACCTGAAAAAATTGGGTGTTGAACCGGAAGTAATGAATGAAAATGGTCTGCAATATCCACAAAACCGGATGGTCAATGTTGGTGTTAACCTTTCTTTCTAACCTTAAAAATGAAAATGAACATGAAAAAATTTAGTTATATACTAATCTTTTTGCTGGCCTTCAGTTGGGGCTGCAACGATGGTGATTTTCTAGACAGGGAGCCGACCAATATTT
>JAGXIR010000037.1 GCA_024635605.1 Sunxiuqinia sp. | reverse complement strand
TCAATATTCTTTTTTAATAAGTTCAGTGTTTCTTCTTCTCGTGAGCCTTTCTCAGGCTGAAAATCGTAGGTCCACGAAGCCATCGGCGGCATACTTAAAAAGATGGATTCTGTCCGCCCATTCGACTCCAAACCAAATTTGGTTCCGCGGTCATAAAGCAGGTTAAATTCCACATAGCGGCCCCTTCGCAGGCATTGCCATTGCTTTTCGTGTTCCGAAAAATGCCGGTTACGGTTGCGGTTCATCAGCTCAATGTAAATTCGCGAATAGGCTTCAGCCAGTGCTTGGGTAAACCCAAAAAACTTGTCAAAATTTGCTTCTCCAGCCCCGTCCTGATGATCGAAAAAGATCCCACCTACACCACGCGTTTCCTCCCGGTGTGGCAGGTAAAAATAGTCGTCGGCCCAAACTTTATATTCCGGATAAAACGACAAATCAAACTGATCGCAAACCAATTTTAATTGTTGATGAAACCAACGGGCTTCCTCCTGATCGACATAGTGTGGAGTTAAATCGATGCCACCGCCAAACCATGCTTTGCCGGAGCTAAGCCGAAAGTAGCGCACATTCATGTGGATTATGGGAACATGGGGGTTGCTGGGATGAATGATGGAGGAAATACCCGTAGCAAGATAGTCTTCGCCATCGTCAATATGCAGGGCTTTCCGCATGCGATCACTCACCTGCCCGCCCACCGCCGAAAAGTTGACCGCCGCTTTTTCAATGGCATCACCTTCGGCTAAAACCATGGTAAATCCATGTCCTATTTCTTTTTTCCAATGATCGGTTTTAAAAACAGCTTTTCCGTCGGCTGTTTCCAATGCTTTACAAATTTGTTGTTGATGTTCTCGGTAAGCTGGTGCAACTTGATTATTTTTCATGAACTAAGGATGCTTGATTGTCGATTCTCGCTAATCTGCAACGCTCTCCGCCATGTTTCTTCCCTGTTTCATCCGGTCGGCCATCCCGATTCCATCGCGAATATTACCCCCCAACAACAAACCGGGAAAATCAGCTTCCAGTTCTGCAATTGCCTGCAGACGCCCGGCTGATTCGATTCCGTACTGCGGAATAGCCTGCTGATAACGATTAATAACCAACAAATCAGGTTGCCATTTTGTTAGCCCCAGCATACTTTTTAATTCTTTTTCAACCAATGCTTTGATTTCATCGTCCGACAGATCAACCATTTTCGGCTTTCGAACTCCGCCTAAAAAAGTAGACAACAGCGCCCCACCTTCCGGGGCCCGTCCTTTCAGAAACGAAGAAAGAAACAAAACGCCCAAAATATCACGGTTTTCGTGAAAAGGAATTAAGCCGCCAAAAGCCTTAATTGGCACGCCTTCCCACTTTTTAAAACCGACAGAAACCTGCACGACACGCGCATATTCCATCGCTTCTATTTTCTCGAGCTTTTCAGCGGGCAAAAACGGAAAAAGCTGGCGCAAAGTATATCCTCCAACGGTTGAAACGACTTGATCAAATTCCGAAGTGATGCCGGCAGCATCGGTGATTTGGTATTTTTCTCCGGAATATTCAACCTTTAAGTTCTTTTGATTCAGGTGAAAGCGGTCGGCTCCAATTTGCTCTCCTAAAGCATTGACCAACGATTTTAAACCGCCCTGAAGTGAGAACACCTCTTTGGTCGCTTTCTTCTCCCAATCGGTTTTGGGCTCTTTGCTTTTTTTGATAGCTCCGCCAATAAAACTGCCATAGTTTTGTTCCAGATTGTAGAGCTTCGGCAGAGCATACTTCACAATCAATTTCTTCGGATCACCCGAATAAACGCCCAAAATAAAGGGATCGATGGCGTACTTCAGGAAACTTTTCCCCATTCGGCGTAGCACCAAGTCGGCCAGTGATTCGTCCGGATTGGTTCCCGGCTTACGAAACGGTTCGCCCAAAATACGGAACTTATCGTACCACGAAAACAAAGGCGTGGTTATGCCGCCCCACAGGCTTGAAGGTAAAGCATGCCATCGATCGCCTTTCCAAATCCAGCGATACTTGGCATCTTTATCTGCAATTTCCAGTTGACAGGCCTCACCCAGTTCTTCCATTAAAGCAGCTGCCTCGGGTTGACCGAGAACTCCGGTGCTAGGACCATTCTCATACATAAACCCATTCTCCTCCCGGGTTTCGATGACACCCCCGATCCGGCCGGCCTTTTCAAAAACCTGAACATCGATACCTTTTTTCCGAAGATAATAAGCAGTGGTCAACCCACTCAGTCCAGCTCCAATAACAGCTACTTTTTTACTCATTTTAAACTGATTTTGAAAATTTCTGGATGGCTCCTTCCAGCCGAATATCGAATACGGCAGCAATGTTGCGCAGTACAAAGCGTCCCAAATCAGTGATCACAATTTCGTCGATGGTGTAAGATAACAACTCGTCTTTCACAAACTCATCAAGCTTGCTTTCTTCAAAGTTCAGCAGCTTTTTCAGCGCATCCACTTCCATAGTAAACTGTTCGGCAACCTGTTTCCACGACAAGTACTGGTTGCACATAATCTCGTTGATGATCTGTCGGATGATTTTATCGGTATCGGAAAGTACAAAACCTTTCACCACCTTAATTTCACCCCGTTCAATCGTATCAATATATTCTTTTACTGTACGGGCGTTTTGCGCATAAACATCCTCCAACTGACTAATGCCGGTCACCCCGAAAGCATAAACCTGCCCGGTGGTTTCGCGGGTACAGTAGCCTTGAAAATTCCGGTGAAGCGACCGATTTTTCAGCGCAACAGCCATGTCATCTTCCGGTTTGGCGTAATGATCCAACCCAATGGGAACATAGCCCGCTCCGGTCATTTTAGCCCAGGCTACCTCAAACATCTTGACTTTGTCCTCGGCTTCTGGCAAACCCAATTTTTCCAGTTTCTGCTGCGCCTTTTTCACCCACGGAACATGAGCATAGGAAAAAGTGACCAAGCGATCAGGATTGATCGCAACAGCTTTATCCATCGTTGTTGCAAACGACTCCACCGTTTGATACGGCAAGCCATAAATGAAGTCGAGATTAACGGAAACTCCCGGGTGCTCGCGAATCATAGCCACCAGCTCTTCAATAGGAATTTCGGGCACTTCGCGATGGACAGCATCTAGCACTTTGGCCTGAAAATCCTGCACGCCCAAGCTAATACGGTTAAATCCGAAAGAAACCAGCGCATCAATATACGCTTGATCCAAGTGCGCCGGATTACATTCAACGGCGATCTCCGGGCGCTCAATAAACTGGTAATTGGACGTAAAGATCTCCATGATCTCGCCAATGTAATGAGCCGGCAAAACATTGGGGGTGCCCCCACCCCAGTGAATTTGCGAGATTTTGCGATTTTTGTCAATCAGCTTGCCGATGGAGTGAATTTCTTTCTTCAAGGCAGCCATATAGTTTGCCATGATATCCTGATCCTTGGTGATGTGCGTGTTACATCCACAATAAAGACACAGCTGGGTACAAAACGGAATGTGTAAGTAAATGGAAATATTTTCCGGCTGTTTGTCGTTCGACGCTTTTACCGCCACCAAATAATCATCCGTTGAAAAATCGTCGCCAAAAAAGTTGGCAGGTGGGTAACTCGTATACCGGGGAACCGGGACATTATACTTATCAATCAATGCTAAAGGTATTCTCATGAGTTTTGAATTGTTAATTATCGGATAATTTTTCGGCCCGTTCAGCCAGATACAAACCCGTTATGCTTTTGTTTCGCACTCAAATGTCTCGGGCAGGCTCGAACCATTGCAAATTATTCTATGCGAAAATAATAGAACTCGGGGGAAAACAAGCTTCCAAATGTCAGTTTTCAAAATATATTTCTGTAATTACTGACATCGCTCATCGACTGATTGACTGATAATGGGTATTTTGGCTGAAACAAAAAAAATCAAAATGAATAAACGATTGTTGGTGTTTTTCACGGTATTACTGGCGCTTAATGGCGTTGCGCAGCAAAATGAGAGCAAAGGAAAAGTTGAAGTTTACGAAAAAGGGAGAGGCTATTACTACGAATCGATTCTGAAAGATGTGCAGGCGATTAATGAAAAGTTAGAGGAAGAAAAGCCGTTTACCCGTTTCATCATGGATCAGTCAGATTTGGACCTTCCAAACGATCCATCGCTTTACCGAACGGCTTGGTGCCAGGAGACTGAATCGCAGGGCAATGCCGGCACGTGCTGGTCATTTTCAACCATGTCTTTCTACGAATCGGAGGTTTTTCGTCAAACTGACAAGCAGGTGGAGTTGTCTGAAATTTATACCGTTTATTGGGAATATGTGGAAAAGGCCCGCCGATTCATTGAAAAACGAGGTGATTCAAACTTTGATGAAGGCTCGGAAGGCAATGCCGTTGCCCGTATGATGAACCGCTACGGCATTGTTCCGGAGGAAATGTACACCGGCTTACTGCACGGCCGCCAGTTTCACACCCACGCCAAAATGATGGAAGAAATGCGTGGTTTTCTGCAATCGATGAAAGCAAACAATGCATGGAATACCGACTATGGGTTGGAAACGATTAAGGCCATTATGAACCACCACATTGGTGAGCCTCCGGTGGAATTTGTAGTTGAAGGAAAAACATACACGCCCAAAACCTACATGACCGATTATCTGAAGTTGAACCCCAATGATTTTGTCGAGATTTTATCATACAAACAAGAACCTTACTGGCAACAAGTTGAATACAAGGTTCCGGACAATTGGTGGCACAGCGATGAATACTACAATGTACCTTTGGATGTGTTTATGGATGCACTGAAACGCGCCGTGAAAAAAGGTTATACCATGAGCATTGGCGGCGATGTGTCGGAAACCGGCTTTAGCCGCGAAACCAATTGTGCCATGATTCCGGATTACGATATTCCATCGGACTATATCAACGAAGATGCCCGCCAGTTCCGCTTCTCCAACGAAACAACCACCGACGATCACGGTATGCACCTGGTTGGAATCCTGGAAAATTACAAGGGCAGTGGCGCAGACTGGTACCTGATTAAAGACTCCAGCTCCGGCTCACGAAATGTTGGGGCCGACAATCCGAAATTTGGTTATTATTTCTTTCACGAAGACTACATCAAGTTAAAGATGATGGGATTCACCATCCACAAAGATGCGGTAAACGCCATTCTGCAAAAGTTTAAGTAATTACAGGGGCAGCAGCTAGCCGACCACTTTTACATGCTTTGATTCGAAGTTGGCTTGAGTAATCGCGGCACCCGGGGCTGAAATTTCTTCCGTCTTCGGGGCGGACCTTTCCGCTTTCGGGGTGGAGCTTTCCTCCTGCCAATGGCCAATTTGCCTGGCAGTGTTCATTAAACTACCTGAGCCAGTTCCGGAAATCTCTGGCTTTCGACAAGCTTAATCCGGCCGATTCTGATGATCTTAAAAATTTATGGGGCAACCGGTCGCAGGTTTCATTGAATTTACTATTTTCAGGGCTGCAAAATTTCAGGGCATCGACTCCCCGAAACCAAACATTTTTCATAACTAATTAGACGTTTTTAATAAATTTAGAACGATGAAAAAGAGATCTATCCGAACCATTTCAGCAATTAGAACAATCGTGCCAATTCTTGCAATTATGCTATGTTTTTCTTCGTGTAACAAGAAAAAACCGGAGAATGGACCGATCTACAAGAAAGAATTTAAACAAGCCATTTTAGACAGCCGGCAAACGTTATCCACACACATGATCACCAGCTTTACACCGGGCACCTCTATTTGTGTTTCGATTGACGGCGAAATTGTCTGGTCCGAAGGACTTGGCATGGCCAGCAAAGAACTGAATGCTCCGGCGACACGCGAAACGAAATTTCGAATCGGGAGCAGTTCGCAGCTGTTTACCACCTTCCTGATTGCCAAGCTACAGGAAGAAGGCTTGCTGGATCTGGATAACAGCTTTTACGACTACATTCCTGAATTTCCGAAGAAAGATTTTGACTTCACCCTGCGGATGCTGGCCGTGCAGGCTGCCGGATTCCCGGAAAGCCAGCAACAGGATTTGTATCAGCAGGAATCGAGCATCAGGACTTTAAAAGACTACATCAGCCACTATGAAAACGATCCGTTGGTTTACGAGCCCAACACCTATTATTTCAAGTCAGATTACAGTCTGGCGCTATTGGGAATTCTGGCTGAGGACCTGACTGAAAAAAGTTACTCCAGCCTGATTCGCGAGACCATACTGGACACGCTTAAACTTAACAACACGGTGATTGACAACCAGATGAGCATCATTCCAAATCGAAGTAACACCTACCACCGCGATTACATTGCCCGTTTGGTAAATGCCCCCCAGGTTAACCTGGCGCCTATGGCTCCGGCCTTAGGCTTTTTGTCGACAGCTGATGATTTAAACCAAGCAGCACAGCAAATTCTGGAACCCGGCTTTTTCAGCCAGGAAAGCATTAACTTGTTTCAAGAGCCCCATGAGTTGCGCTCCGGGCAAAAACTTAACAGCAGTTTTGGATGGCTCGCCACCGTTGATCGCGAGGGGCGGAAATTACTGGGGCAGGCTGGTGGAACAATTGGCGGAAGTTCGGTAATCGCGGTTTATCCTGAGGAAAAACTGGTGGTTAGCATTTGCTCCAACTTAGGCGACGAAATGGACGAACTGCCTGTTTTGAAAATCGCCAACCTCTTTTTAAAACAGATCAACCCGCTCCCCGAGGATGCCTTGAGCGATCCGGCGCAATAAGCTCTTTAAGCTAACGCTGTCGGCTCGATACAGACAGAATGGTGTTTTACCGTCTATTAGTGCCTCGGAATCTCACAAAAAAGCGGGTGCCTGATTAATCAGGCACCCGCTTTTCATTGAATGAACTTGATAAACTATTCCACTATTTTTCCTTCTTCCATAATCAGCTCATAAAAATAGCCTGCACCAAAATCTTTCTCGAGAGTTACCGTACCTTCAACTGCAATCACGTCACCCACCTCAGCCACTTCATTCGAGGTGATGGTTAAATCATAGTTTTCGCCATGCTTGGTTCCGTCCTGAATATGCAGCCAGTTGCGCGACATGATGTTTTTATTCACTTTAACAACCTGCCCTCTTACAATGACTTTCTCTCCTGAATAATCGTCTTTTGACGCATACAGCTCGGCAATTGTCAGGCTTCCTTCAACCGGACTAACCTGGATTCCCTCATTAAAATCTTCGAGTGCTTTTCCTTGGGGCGATTGTTTTCCGGCAACCGGATTGTTCGATGTGATGGGCTGTTGGCTGAATTTCTGCACAAAATAGATGGACTCAAACACCCGACCCAGTGCTTTGCTTTCAAAATCTTTCATTTCCAAAGCCGACTCGTAATAATATTGCTCTCCCACTTCCACTTCCTGCCGGTTTACTGCCAGCCAATGTTCCTGGTTATTTTCAGTTACTTTCAAATAAGTGTACGTGCTGGTTTGAATCACTTCATCAACCGTAACCTGATGGATCAACGAACTGGTATCAAGGGGTTGAACAGATTCTTTTTTCTTCTTCTGAACACAGGAAGACAACGAAAGAGCGCTAATTAGCAATGCAAACAGTAATAATCTCATAATACAATCATGTTAATTTTATTCTTAAAACATCTGGTTGACAAAGAAAGTTGAAATTATTCACGACTACTATAAAAACGATTCAAAATTGTGCCGTCATTCGTTTCTTTTGAAAGCGATTCAGTGGTATTTCGTGGAACATCATAAACATCAAGCAAAATCAAACCGTCCAAACAGTTGTTAAACTTGG
>JAGXIR010000036.1 GCA_024635605.1 Sunxiuqinia sp. | reverse complement strand
TGTGAGCCGGATGGCTGATTCGGTTGAAACGGCTTTTTTTGAAGGACACGGCTCCTGCATCATCAAAGTTTACGAGGGAGAGAAAGTAACGGAGCATACTTTTTCGAACCTGTTTGAAGCAGACGGAATGGAGTTTGAAGAGCCCTCCGAACACCTGTTCAGCTTTAACAATCCGGTGGGTGCTTGTACAACCTGCGAAGGGTATGGAAAAGTGATTGGTATTGATGAAGATTTGGTTATTCCGGATAAGTCACTTTCCATTTACCAGGATGCTGTAGCCTGCTGGAAAGGCGACAGTATGCAGAAGTGGAAGCTTGAGCTGATTCAGCACGCCTCAAAATTCGACTTCCCAATTCACAAACCGTATTATGAGTTAACCCAGGAACAACGGGAGCTAATCTGGAAAGGGAATCGTTATTTTGAAGGGCTGAATGCCTTTTTCAAGATGTTGGAATCGAACAGCTATAAAATTCAATACCGGGTGATGCTTTCGCGTTACCGCGGAAAAACACATTGCCCCGATTGCCGCGGAACCCGCCTAAAAAAAGAAGCAGGCTACGTCAAAGTCGCAGGTCAATCCATTCAGGATTTGGTTTTACTGCCTGTGAACGAGTTGAAAGATTTTTTCAAACAGCTTGAACTCAACGAGCATGAGCAAAAAGTAGCCAAGCGCATTTTAATCGAAATCAGCAACCGACTCGACTTTCTTTACGACGTGGGGCTGGGCTACCTGACACTCAATCGGCTCTCCTCTACCCTCTCGGGCGGCGAGTCGCAGCGCATCAACCTGGCCACATCGCTCGGATCAAGCTTGGTTGGCTCGTTATACATACTGGATGAACCCAGCATTGGGCTGCATCCCAAAGACACCGAACGTCTGATCAGCGTCTTGCGAAAACTTCAACGAATTGGGAACACCGTTTTGGTGGTGGAACACGACGAAGAAATTATCCGCGCTGCCGATGAAATTATCGACATTGGCCCCGAAGCGGGCATTCATGGCGGAAAGCTGGTCTTCCAGGGAGATCACCAGCAGTTGTTGCGGGCAAAAAACAGTCTAACAGCCGATTACCTGAATGGCACCAGAAAAATTGAACTGCCCGAGCGACGCCGGAAATGGAATAACTTCATTGAAATAAAAGGCGCGCGCGAAAACAACCTGAAAAACATCACAGTCAAGTTCCCGCTTAATACCATGACCGTGGTAACCGGAGTCAGCGGATCGGGAAAATCAACCCTGGTGAGCCGAATTTTGTACCCTGCTATTGCCAAGCTCTTTGGCGGCTATGGCGAAAAAACCGGCCAGCACGACACCATTACAGGTGATTATAAACGAGTGACTTCCGTTGAATTTGTCGATCAAAATCCGATCGGAAAATCCTCCCGATCAAACCCGGTGACTTACCTGAAAGCCTACGACGAAATTCGCAAGCTTTTTTCAGAGCAACAGGCATCGAAGTACCAAGGCTTCAAACCGTCGCACTTTTCGTTCAACGTGGATGGCGGACGATGTGAAGAATGTCAGGGCGAAGGCGAGATAAAAGTTGAAATGCAATTTATGGCCGACATTCATCTGCAGTGCGAAAGCTGCCACGGCAAGCGATTCAAAGATGAAATCCTGGAAGTCCAATTCAATGGAAAAAACATTCACGATATCCTGGAAATGACGATCAACCAATCCATCGATTTTTTTGGGGACAGCAAGGGCAGCACCGAGAAAAAGATTGCCAAAAAGCTGCAACCCCTAAAGGATGTCGGGCTGGGCTACGTCAAGCTGGGGCAAAGTTCGTCCACCTTATCGGGCGGAGAAAGCCAACGGGTAAAACTGGCCGCCTTTCTCGCCAAGGAAAAAGACTCGCCGGCCCTGTTCATTTTTGATGAACCCACAACCGGGCTTCACTTCCACGATATCAAAAAGTTACTGGACTCGTTCAACGCACTCATCGCGCGCGGACACAGCATCATCATTATCGAACACAACCTGGAAATTATCAAGTCAGCCGACTGGATTATCGATCTAGGACCCGAAGGTGGTAAAAACGGCGGACATGTTCTTTTCGAAGGAACACCCGAAGAAATGGTTAAAAACTCAAAATCATACACGGCACTGGCATTGGCTGAAAAATTATAAATGCTCTATTGCAAGCATCGAGAATAGGCTAATTTTCTTTCAAACGAGATAAAAATCAATATCTTTACACCCAAACAAAAGCATGAACAATGGAAAATTGAACTGACGATTTAGAAAATCATATACAGCCTGAAGATCAAAACTTTCCAGTAACAATAAATAAGTATCCAATGAATTTAAACAAACACACATTCAGCATTCCAGTCATGGGACTGGGGTACACCATAGACACTCCTGTACGGGTGGCTCACTTTGGAATTTCATCGGTCATCTCTTTGGTCGATGATATTTTGATGGAAAAAATGCGTGAATTTTACAGCCAGAAGTTTGACATCCCTTACCAAACAATCACCAATAAGACTGAAGACTTTCGGGCGAAACGCATCACAGCGTACCTGAATTTGGTAGATGAACTGGTGAATAAAAAATATGACGAGCTGGTTGAAAACCTGCACAAAAAAGAAGGTGAGCTGGAGAAATATTTCGAGCTGCTCCCCGACTCCAACCAAATTCGCGAAAAGTTTAACCATCTGTTGGAGAATAAAAGTCTAACTGATGTTAAAAACTGGCTGCGTTCGACTTTACGTCCGGGCAGTATTGATGTCAACATCATGACCAAGCTGGACAAAGCCAATTACCTGAACCGCGAACAACTACCTACCGAATTTAATGATGCGCATGCCGCTTTACGTGGATTTGCCAACAGTAACTTGAGCTCATCGCTGGTTCTTTCGGCCGGAATGAATCCACGGCTGTACAGCTATCTGGAAAACTTCAGTGATTTTTATCCTGATGAAAACGGCCAGCTTCGCAAGAAAATCACCTTGAAGGTCAGCGATTTTCGCTCGGCCATGGTTCAGGGGCGCTTTCTGGCTAAAAAAGGAATCTGGATTTCGGAATACCGTGTTGAATCGGGTCTGAACTGTGGCGGACATGCTTTCGCTACCCAAGGTCACTTACTCGGGCCCATCCTGCAAGAGTTTAAGGAGAAGCGGCAAGAACTGATTGATTCGACCTTTGCCGTTTACCAGGGCGGACTGAAAGAAAAAGGACTGTCAGAACTGAGCCAGGCACCCGAAATAAAGATTACCGCCCAAGGTGGCGTTGGAACCAACGAGGAACACCAGCTGCTGCTTGATGAGTATAACCTGGACAGCATTGGTTGGGGAAGCCCGTTTATGCTCGTTCCAGAGGCCTGCAACATGGACGAAGAAAGTTTAAACCTGCTCAAAAATGCCGGGGAGGAAGATTTGTATTTGAGCGATGCTTCACCGCTTGGCGTTCATTTCAACAACGTTAGAGGTGCCAGCCAGCAAAAAGCTATTCAGAATTACCTTGCTGAAGGAAAGCCCGGTTTTCCCTGTACAAAAAAATACCTGGTCTTCAATACCGAGTATACCGACAGACCCATCTGTACCGCTTCAAAACAATACCTGAAAATAAAATTAAAAGAGGTTAATGAATCGGAAATGACACCGGATGAAAAGCAATACAAAAAAGGGAAACTGACCGAGAAGGAATGCCTTTGCGAAGGACTGACCAATTCGACCTACCTGGCCAACGGCCTTGAACCCGAAAGCAAACGGACCGGCGTGAGCATTTGTCCCGGACCAAACATTGCCTATTTTAAACAAGTGGTTTCGTTAAAGGAAATGGTTGACCACATTTACGGAAAAATCAATTTGCTGAAAGGCGTCAAACGGCCAAATTTATTCCTGAAAGAATTGAATATGTATGTCGAATTCCTTGAAAACAGGCTGAAAGAGGCACGCGAAACTCAGGACAGTAAGCAACTGGTTTATTTGCGGAAGTTCCAGGCCAACCTGAAGGACGGCATCAACTATTATCAGGAATTTTTTAAGAAATACGAAAACAAGCTTCAGGAAATGAAACGCGATGTTTTCAAGGAGCTGGAAGCTTTCAAGCAAAAACTGGAAAAAACCAACATCTAATTCCGGCTCCAAGCCAAAAAAATAAAAAAAACGATGTCCGTTGAACCTCATGCAACGGACATCGTTTTTTTTATGAACCTTACAGGTAACCCCAAAAATCCACGAATTTTCCTGACGATTAAGATATACCACAATTTTGGGTTCCTTACATTCCCCAAATTTGGGTATCTCTAAATCGGGATTTCCCGAATTGCAGCGCACGACCCATCGCTCATTCATGCAATTCACTGCGGTTTTGCATGAATAATTCGAGTTAAGAGATCACTTCCGATCAGCATCCCGGCTTTAGCCAATTTTCTTCCATTCCCTTGAAATAAAATAAGTGACAATCAAGGCCGAACAGGTATCGGCAATGGGCATGGAAATCCAGATTCCTTTTAATTCCAGAAAATCGGGCAGAATATACAACAACGGAATCAAGACGATGACCTGCCTCAGCAAGGTTAAAAGGGTGGCAATTTTCGCTTTTCCAACCGACTGAAAGAAGTTGCCCACCACCACCTGAAAGCCGACCAATGGCAAGGCCAGCATGGCCAGCCGCAAGCCTTGTTTTCCTATAGCCAGCAGTTCCGGATCCGACGAGTTGAACAATCCCACAATGGCTTCAGGAAAGGCCTGAACCAAGGTAAAAGCGACTACTGAAATTACCGTAGCCGAAATCATAGCCAGGCGTAAGGTTTCTTTTACCCGGCTTCCCGCATTCGCACCATAATTAAAGCCGATAATGGGCTGCGTTGCCATGTTGATGGCCACAATAGACATCACAATCAGGGTGATGACCGAATTGATGATGCCCATGGCTCCGACCGCCAAATCGCCGCCAAACCGGATCAGCTTGGTATTGATCAGCGCCTGTACCGCTGAGTTGGCCGTTTGCATAAAGAACGGCGCCATTCCAATCGCTAAAATCTCCTTCACAATGGGTAGTTCCAGCCTGAAGTATTTGGGACGTAGTTTGACAATGGACCGGCTGCTGCGAAAGTGTAAAAGCACCCAAACCGTTAGAGCAATCATTGAAATTACCGTGGCATAAGCAGCGCCTTTCACGCCCAGGTCGAAGACAAAAATAAACAGGGGATCGAGAACAATATTCAGACCGGCACTCAGAATCATGGAATACATGGCAATCCGGGCGTTCCCTTCACTTCGGATGACATTGTTCAGCGAAAAACCCACCACCTGAAAAACCGTTCCTAACAAAATAATATTCAGGTAATCATTCGCATATTCAATGGTTTCGCGTGTTGCCCCAAACATTTCCAGCATGGGCATTTTAATCGCGAAACCAATCAGGGTGATCAGACCCGAAGCCAGAATCATCAACAGAAAGCTGTTGCCCAACACGCGCTCAGCTTTGTCCATATCGCGGCGACCCATGTTGATGGACACCAGCACCCCCGCACCAATGCCGATGAGCATACCAAAGGCCATCATGATCAGCATCACCGGAAAAATAACAGATACCGCACTCAACGCCACGGCACTCACCCCCTGGCCAATAAAAATACGGTCGACAATGTTGTACAAGGCATTCACAAATACCCCGATGAAAGCTGGTATAAAATATTTCAGCATCAGGCGTGGGATACTCCCCTCGCCCAACTCTTTAGTTTTATCCATCAAAAAAAAATTGTCTGCAAATGTACCGATTCAATTCAACAAATCAGGCATACAGCCGATCCCAATATTTTTCAGGAACGGCAATGAGCTTCAATGATGCATTGTCTCAGGGCTTTGTGTTTCAGCCCTTCCACTTGCGCCACAAATAAATCGGTTTAACGTTCTTTCTGACGTTTTGATTCCGCCA
>JAGXIR010000035.1 GCA_024635605.1 Sunxiuqinia sp. | reverse complement strand
GCACTCACCAACCGTACTTCGTCGCGAATGATCTTATGCAAGTCAAAATCGTGGGTGCTCTGCGGCGGAACATAGCCTGCAATGGCTTTCAACGGGGCACCAAACATGCCCGGGATTAAATAAACCACGAACGAAAAAGAAGCAATGGCCATCATCAGCCGGGGCACTGAAATGAACTTCAAATCGCTGTCGTGCGAAAACTTCAACTTTCCCAACAGATACAGTCCCAGCAAGGCAAAAATGACGATCCAAAGCGCCAGATAGACTTCGCGGTCGAGAATTCCCCAGTGATAGGTTTGGTCGGCAATGCTCAGAAATTTTAAGCCGAGGGCCAATTCCAAAAAGCCAAGAACCACTTTCACGGAATTCAACCAGCCACCCGATTTGGGAAGGTTGCTTAACCAACCCGGAAACAGTGCAAACAGGGTAAAAGGCAAGGCAAAAGCAAGGGCAAATCCAAACATGCCAACAATCGGCTTCAACACAGCTCCTCCAGCCGATTCAACTAAAATAGCACCCACAATAGGGCCAGTACACGAAAAGGAAACCAGCACCAGTGTAAATGCCATAAAAAACGAACCCAAAAATCCGCCTTTATCCGCCTGCTTATCCGACCTGTTGACCAGCCAACCGGGCATCACAATTTCGAACATGCCGAAAAATGAAAAGGCAAACAACACAAAGACAACGAAAAACAGGACGTTGGGAAGCCAGTGCGTGCTCAGCCAATTGGCAATACCAGGACCAAAAATAACCGCAACCACCGTTCCGACAACGGTGTAAATCGCAATAATGGACAGGCCGAAAAATACTGCCAGCAAACGAGACTTAAATTTTGACCGGCCGCTGTTCATGAAAAAGGAAACGGTCATGGGAATCATCGGAAAAACACAGGGTGTAAGAATCGCAGCCAGTCCTGCCAGAAATGAAAAAAAGAAAAACAACCAAAGCGTTTCACTCGATCCTTCCTTGCCTTTATCGGTTAGCATACGGGTCGAACCCTTTTTTTGCTCTCCTGGCGCTTCAATCTGTCCGGTACCGCCCTCTTCCTCCCCATTAAGGGCAAAGCTAAAATCGGCTTCGGTGGGCGGCAAACACACTTCGTCGTCGCAACACATAAATTCGACATAGCCGGCAATGACCAAGGGATCATCGGTCTTTAAGCGAATGGTTTGAATGAATTCTACCTGATCGCTGTAAAACCTTAGATTCATCTGGAAAGTTTCATCAAACTCTTCCACCGGCTCCGGGTTCTTTTGCAAATCACCAACGAATTCAAATTGGGTGGTATCTTGGTAATTGATTGAGGTAGGCACAGGTCCGCCTTCAGGCAGGTAGGTATCGTACAAATGCCAGGTGTCTTCAATGGTAGCTTTAAAAATGAGCTGGACCTCCTTGCCCTCTTGTTTCGAATCGAAACTCCATTTAACAGGCTCCAAAATCTGTGAAAACGTGGGGAATGCTAACAAAAGCAGAACGATTGTAAGAATACGCTTTTTTAGTTTCATACGAATATCTTCTATTTTTTTGATGACTATAACAAAGATAGTCAGGAAATGCTTGTTCTGGAAATGACTTTCAACCATTTGCAGGCATCTGCTGATGTTTTCTCCGGTTCAAATATTTTAATATCAACATATTTGGATACATCAAAAGAAAGCTGAATGATTGTTAATGAGTTTAAAGTAAAAAATCCCGAACTGTTTGTCCGGGATTTTCAGGTATTTAAAGAATAATTTCGTCTAAATTATCGTCGTAAAAATGATATTCCAGAAAGCTGTAGGCATTCACGCCTTCAACCGTTATTCGTCTGAAATACTTAAAGGCCCACTTTCTTTTAATGGAATGAATTCCTTTGGTTAAAAAAGCGGCCACATACGGATGAACTTTCAAGGTCAAACTCTTTTTATTCAAATCTTTGAAAATGTAGTTGACTTTGCTGCTCAGTTCATCAGTAAAGAGAATGGTTGGCGTTATTTTTCCGGTGCCCTTGCACGATGGACAGACTTCGGCTGTTTCCACATGCTCTTCGGGTCTTACCCGCTGTCGGGTGATCTGCATCAAACAAAACTTACTTAAAGGCAGTATGTTGTGTTTGGTACGATCGGCGCCCATCGCCTCTTTCATACGTTCGAAAACCTTTTGTCGGTTTCCTGCTTCATGCATGTCGATAAAATCGATCACGATGATTCCTCCCATGTCTCTCAACCTCAACTGTCTTGCTACTTCCTCGGCTGCTGCCAGGTTGACTTCCAGTGCATTGGTTTCCTGATCAACTCCTGCTTTTGACCGATTGCCGCTATTAACGTCAATCACATGAAAAGCTTCGGTATGTTCAATAATCAGGTACGCGCCGTTTTTAAATGAAACGGTTTGCCCAAATGACGCTTTTACTTGCTTGTCTACTCCGAAATACTCGAAAATTGGCTGTCCGCTTTTGTACGTTTTTACAATTTTTCGTTTTTCCGGGGCAATCGTCGCAATGTAATCAGCTACATCATCGGCTACAGCAGCATCGTTTACGATGATACTATTAAACGTTGGGGTATAAATATCTCGTAATAAAGCTGTTGTCCGGTCAATCTCTCCAACAATTAAAGCCGGGGCGGTGGCTATTTTTAGTTTTTGGAAAGTAGTTTCAAACTTGGCGACCAGTCTTTTCAATTCCTGGTCCAGTTCTGCTACCCGTTTACCTTCGGCAACGGTTCGGACAATCACACCATATTTCTTCGGTCGAATACTTTGTATTAATTTCTTCAGCCTGTTTTTTTCTTCGGTTGAGCTAATCTTTTGCGAAACACTAACTTTATCGCTAAAAGGCATCAACACTAAATTTCGTCCAGCTATTGAAAGCTCAGAAGTTAGCCTGGGTCCCTTGGTAGAAATGGGTTCTTTGGCTATTTGGACCAAAATAGTCTGGCCTGCTTTGAGTACTTCTGTTACTTTGCCCTCCTTGTTAATATCGGGCAGAGAGTGAATTTTAGATAATGAAGAAATACGGTTCTTTTTGGAACTGGCAATTTTCATGAACTTATTCAAAGTTGAAAATTGAGGTCCCATGTCGAGATAATGCAAAAATGCATCTTTTTCATAACCAACGTCGATGAATGCAGCGTTTAAGCTCGGCATAATTTTCTTCACCTTGGCTAAATAAATATCGCCTACGGCAAATTTTGCTCCGCTTTTTTCCCTGGTAAGTTCAACTAAGCGTTTATTTTCTAATAAGGCAATAACGACTTCAGAGGGAGAGACATCAATAATTAGATCGCTACTCACAACGTTATTTTAAATTTAATTTATAATGTAACTTTTTACATTAGTTAAAAACGGATTAAACCTAAAGCACTTTTGTACTTTAGGTTTAATCATTCTTTCTTTTCAAAGCTACTGCTAAAAAAAGCGTAAGACTATTTCTTTTTCTTGTGTCTGTTTTTACGTAGTCTTTTCTTACGCTTGTGCGTAGCCATCTTATGTCTTTTTCTTTTTTTTCCGCTTGGCATAACTCTATTTTTTTACTTCATCTTTAACTTGAGCAACAAATGTTTTGGCTGGTTTAAAAGCCGGAATAAAATGCTCAGGAATAATAATTGTTGTGTTCTTCGAAATATTGCGTGCTGTTTTCTCAGCTCTCTTTTTCACGATAAAGCTACCAAATCCCCGAAGATAAACATTTCTTCCCTCAGTTAGTGAGTCTTTAACTGTTTCCATAAAAGCCTCTACAGCTTTTTGCACTGTCACTTTTTCAATTCCCGTGTTCTTGCTAATTTCATTAACAATATCTGCTTTAGTCATCTCTTAAAATATTTAGTTTTCAATAAATTATAAAATTCATGCTAATCGGTGTGCAAAAATAAAAATTATTTAAAAACTATATACATCCTAAATGAATTATTTTTGCAATTCATGAAGATTTTAAAGCAGTTATGACTAAAAACAGCTCTTTTACCCGTATTGTTCTGAATTGGTACGAAAAACACAAGCGCGAACTCCCCTGGCGCGAAACCTTTGATCCCTACGCAATTTGGCTGTCAGAAGTCATTCTGCAACAAACCCGGATTGACCAGGGTATGGCCTATTATTTAAGATTCATTGACTCCTATCCGACCATCTACGATTTTGCTGCCGCTTCGGAAGATGAAATTCTGAAAATGTGGCAGGGACTTGGCTACTACTCCCGTGCCCGTAACATGCACAGCACGGCAAAGACAATCGTCCGGGAACACCAAGGTCAGTTTCCGGCAGACTACACAAGCTTGCTCCGGCTCAAAGGAGTGGGTGAATATACCGCTTCGGCCATTGCGTCCATCGCATTCAATTTACCACACGCAACCGTCGATGGCAATGTTTTTCGGGTATTGGCCCGCGTTTATGGAATAGACACGCCCATTGACACGGGAATAGGGAAAAAAGAATTTACAAAACTGGCCAATGAATTGATTGACCGAAGTCAGCCGGGACAGTTCAACCAAGCCCTAATGGAGTTTGGCGCCATTCAATGCTCACCAAAAAAACCGGACTGCGAAAATTGCCCACTCAATAATCTCTGCATAGCATGGAAAAATGGCACAACCGATGCGTTACCCGTAAAAAGAGGAAAAACCAAAATCAGGAAACGTTATTTTAATTACCTGGTTATTGAACATGGATCATACACCTATCTCAACAAACGGACTGGAAATGATATCTGGAAAAACCTGTATGAATTTCCCGTTACCGAAACCACTGAAAAAAACGACCTTGCAAGCACGCTAAAGGAGCACCAGTCTTTTTTGGCTACAGGAACCGAGATTCAGATCAAAAAAGAAACTGACTGGCAAAAACAGGTATTAAGTCACCAACACATTTTTTACCGGTTTATTTACCTAAAATTAGCTGGTAAAGTAAATATCCCTTCGTCCTTGATTAGGGTGAATAAAAAAGATATTTTTAACTTTGCCGTTCCAAAACCAATTGAGAAGGAACTGGAACAAAACAACTGGTTTTGATTCGTTCGTATGAGAAATGTTATGGTTTTGCCGTTAAATTGTGCCGTTCATGAAATTCTTTAATTTTTTTTACCTCTCAGAGAAAGAAATTTTGTAAATTTATTATTGTTTAATTTTAAAACCTTAACTATGTCAGTAAACAAAGTAATTTTAGTCGGAAATGTAGGCAAAGACCCTGAGGTCAGGTACCTTGACAAAGATGTTGCTGTTGCCAATTTTTCGCTCGCTACCTCTGAGAGCTACACCGCAAAAAACGGTGAGAAAGTAACTACAACCGAATGGCACAGCATTGTTATTTGGAGAGGCTTGGCAAAAGTTGTCGAGCAATATGTAAAAAAAGGTGACCGTTTGTACATTGAAGGTCGTATTCGCACCCGTTCGTGGGAAGACAAAGAAGGTAACAAGCGTTACACAACAGAAATTTACGGCGACAATATGGAAATGCTTGGTGGGCCGCGCAATCAAAGCGGAAGTAATGACAACCAACAGGCCAGTCCGCAGAACGAAAAGGAAAATCGTGTCAGCGAACCGGACTTTGAACCGAACGAAGAAGACGATTTACCATTTTAGAAACTTAAATTAATTTCATTGGAAACAGACCCTTTACCGATACTCACAGCAATCAACTGGGATATTGAATTTTATCCCATAACAACCGCTGTAATTCTAAGCCTTGCTTTTATTTTGGTCTTATTATTTTCTTCGGCTTTGATCTCAGGCTCCGAAGTCGCCTATTTTTCACTGAGCCCGCAAGACCACGAAAAACTCAAGTCCGTCAAAAGTAAGCAGAATCATGCGATCGAAAGAAATCTTGAAAGCCCTGCAAAATTATTGGCCACCATCTTGGTGGCCAATAATTTTACCAATGTAGGTATCGTCATTCTTTCAGCCTACACCACCGGAAAGCTATTCAACTTTGCCTCCTCGCCCACCTTGGGCATTATTTTCCAGGTTATTGTCATTACGTTTATCCTGCTGCTTTTTGGCGAGATCGTTCCCAAAGTTTATGCAACCAGGCGCCCGCTGGCATTTGCCCGTTTCATGGCCATCCCGCTGACCGTGCTTGAACGAATTTTCAGGCCAGTCAATTCAGTACTTATTTACTCAACGTCTTTCGTCAACAATCGGGTTCAAAAACAAACGCAAAATATTTCGGTCAATGAGTTGTCCCAAGCGCTGGAACTCACTCTGGAGCATGAACACGCCGAAGACAAGGAAATTCTGGAAGGAATTGTCAAGTTTGGAAACAAAAATGTGGTGGAAATCATGCGTTCGCGTGTTGATGTTGAAGCTCTTGACCTCAAAGACTCCTACAACAAAGTCATTAACCTGATCAACGAGTCAGGCTATTCCCGTATTCCGGTCTATTCCGGCTCCTTCGACAACATCAAAGGAATCCTCTACATCAAAGACTTGCTTCCACACATTCACAAAAAAGAAAACTTCAAATGGCAAACCATCATCCGTCCGCCATTTTATGTACCTGAAACCAAAAAAATTGACGACCTGCTCGAAGAGTTTCAAAAAAACAAGGTTCACATGGCCATTGTGGTTGATGAATATGGCGGAAGTTCAGGAATCGTCACTCTTGAAGATGTATTGGAAGAAATAGTAGGCGAAATTGTAGACGAATTTGATGAAGAAGAAAACTATTTCGCCAAAATTGCAGAAAATAAATACCTGTTTGACGGCAAAATCCTACTGCACGATTTTTATAAAATTACCGGCACCAACGACCATGTTTTTGATGATTACAAAGGTGACGCCGACACACTGGCCGGATTAATTTTGGAGCTAAAAGGTGAGATTCCGATCGCTCATGAGAAATTGACCTGCGAAAATTTTGACTTCTCGATTGAGTCTGTTGATAACCGACGCATAAAAAAAATCAAGGTTGTGATTAATTAAGGAGTGATTCTATGCAAAACCAACTTCTTTTTATTGGTATAATTCTCATAGCGCTGGGCAGTTGTCAAAAAGAATACACGCCAAAACCCCGTGGTTATTTCCGGATCGACTTTCCTGAGAAATCTTACCATAAATTAAATCAGAATCTCCCGTATTCGTTTGAAATTGCCGACTATTCGAAAGCCAGCACTCCATCAACAGCAATGGCCAATTCTGGCTGGATCACGATAAGCACACCGGCCAATAAGACTGATTTACACCTTAGCTATGCCCAACTCAATGACGATCTGAGAAAGCACATGGAAGAATCGCGGCGCTTGGCATACGACCATTCCATCAAAGCCGATGCCATTGAGGAGCGCTTGTTTGTTAATCCTGATAAAAACGTTTATGGCACCATCTACTATATTGAAGGAAATGCGGCATCGCCTATTCAGTTTTATCTGACCGACAGCACCAACCATTTTTTGCGTGGCGCGCTCTACATCCGCGAAATACCCAATATTGACTCGATCCGTCCGGTCATCGATTTTCTTCGGCCCGATATCATTCATCTTATTGAAACAACAAGCTGGAACTAACCAATGCCATTAGCCAAAGAAATTCATATCGACGAGGGTTTGCTGTTGCTTTGGGAACTGGACGAAGACCTGGACTGGTTAAAAACACAATTTCCGTTGCTCGAAACAGATCAAACATTTCAAACGCTGAAAAATAAAAAAAGGCAGCAGGAATGGCTGACCGTAAAGATGATGCTCAAACACATTGGCTGCAACGACCTGAAGGTTTACTACAACGACAACGGACAGCCACAAATCAAACATTTAAATTATCAACACATTAGCATCAGTCATTCGAATCAACTAGCCGGCATTTTCCTTCACCCGCACCGAGCGGTTGGGCTGGACATTGAGAGTTTAACCCGAAATTTTTCAGTCATCGAAAAAAAATACCTTTCATCAGCAGAAATTGAACTGGCAAATCAAAATAAAAAATGGCACTGTCTTTTTTGGTGCGCCAAGGAAGCTGTTTACAAAATCGCCGGAATCCCGGGAATTCATTTTGCCGACCAGATTTCAGTTGCGCCGGAACAAAACAATCAGTTAGCTGCTGCATTAAAAACACCGGATTGCTATCAAACCTTTCGGCTCAATTACTTTGAGCACAACGGGCAATTCATTGTTTATTTGGTAGCTACGTAAGCAAAACAATAAAAAACAACCGCTTTTAGAACTTCATCGCTATCCAGTTGTTTATCCCCAAAATCACCGTCATGAAAGAAGCTGAATCACATATATTAGTCATTTTTGGAGCCTCGGGCGATTTAACCAAGCGCAAACTCATCCCTGCCCTTCTCGAATTGGAGAAACAAAAACTGCTGCCCGACCGTTTTGCGGTGCTTGGAGTGAGCCGCACCAATCTTTCAGACAAAGAATTCCGCCAGCGCATGACCGAATTCCTCGAAAAAAAAGAAGACGAAAAACTACTCGATAAATTTCTTAACCGGCTTTATTACCAATCGATTTCAACAGCCGAGTCTTATGAATACCCGATATTGAAAGATCGTTTGCTAACCATTGCCAAGGAAAACCTGATCCCGGAGAATTTTATTTTTTATCTGTCCACCCCACCACAGTTGTATGAAATCATTCCGAAAAACCTGGCTAGTGTCAATCTGAACAAATCGGACGATGGATTCAGAAGATTGATCGTGGAAAAACCATTTGGAATCAATTTTAATTCAGCCAAAGAGCTTAATAAAAACCTACTTAATTATTTTGCTGAAGATCAGATTTATCGAATCGATCATTACCTTGGAAAAGAATCGGTTCAGAACCTGCTGGTGACGCGTTTCTCCAATGGAATTTTCGAGCCCATCTGGAACCACAATTTCATTCACCATGTTGAAATAACCTCAGCCGAAAGCCTTGGCGTAGAAAACCGCGGTGGCTATTACGATCATTCGGGCGCCATGCGCGACATGGTGCAAAACCACCTGCTACAGCTGGTTGGCCTAGTTGCGATGGAGCCACCGGTGGTGGTTGATGCTGATGCCATCAGAAATGAAGTGCTGAAGGTATTTCAATCCTTGCGGCCAATCAAAGAGGAGGAAGTTGAAAAATATGTCATCCGCGGACAGTACATCGAATCGCATATAAAAAACGAACTGATAAAAGGTTACCGTCAGGAAGAAGGCGTTGATCCTGAAAGCCGGACAGAAACCTTTCTGGCGATGAAGTTTTTCATTGACAACTGGCGCTGGGCTGGCGTTCCGTTCTATATTCGCACCGGGAAAAAGCTTCCCACCCGCGTGACTGAAGTGGTTATTCACTTCAGAAAAACCCCGCATCATCTGTTTGGGAGCCAATACAACACGGAACAAACGGCTAACCAATTGGTGATCCGCATTCAACCGGACGAAGGAATCCTACTCAAATTTGGCATGAAAGTTCCCGGAGCGGGCTTCCGGGTTCAATCCGTCAATATGGATTTTCATTACCAAGACCTGGCCGATGCTCACCACCTGCCCGCTGCTTACGAACGCCTGCTGCTCGACTGCATGCAGGGAGATGCCACGCTCTACTCGCGCGGCGATGCGGTGGAAAAAGCCTGGGAATACGTGCAGTCCATTATGAATGCATGGCAAAATAATCCGGAGATTCCGATTTATGGTTACCCTGCCGGCACTTGGGGGCCGGATGTTGCCGACCAGTTAGTCGAAGACGGACAATGGCGATATCCCTGCAAAAATCTGTCGAATGATGGAACTTACTGTGAATTGTAATTTAAAGAATCGTTTCGAGCAAATACTTAAAGTAACGAATCATGGCTGAAAATAAGGAAATAAAGATCTTTTCCGACGCACAAGAACTAGCCGAAGCTTTTGCTTCTGAACTCTTTCACATGATGAAAAGCAACCGGCAACGTTTTGACATCGCGCTTTCTGGCGGTAGCACTCCAAAATTACTCTTTAATGTGCTGGTCAACTCCTATGGTAAAAAAATGCCCTGGGATCGGATTCATTTTTGGTGGGGCGACGAGCGATGTGTGCCACCGACCAGCGAGGAAAGTAACTATGGCATGACAAAAAAACACTTGCTTTCGAAAATTGAGATGATTGAAAGCCAGGTGCACCGAATAAAAGGTGAGCTGGCTCCTGATGATGCCGCCAGCGATTACATTCGTGAGATTCAGTCGCACCTGAATGAACGGGCCAATTGGCCTGTGTTCGACCTGATCATTTTGGGGATGGGTGATGACGGGCACACGGCGTCAATATTCCCCCACGAAATGGAACTCCTTCATTCATCCAACATATGCGAGGTGGCTACACACCCGGAAAGCGGGCAAAAGCGGGTAAGCCTTACCGGACAAGTGATCAACAATGCGAACCGCGTTTACTTCTTAATTTCAGGAAAATCGAAAGCAAAACGGATTTCTGAAATGATGAACAATAAAAAAACGGCCGGCAAGTTTCCGACTTTTTATATTGAACCAAAACAAGGAAAAATCATCTTTTTTTTGGATGAAGATGCCGCCTCCGAAATTGGTTAAATCAAACATAAATAATTAATCAATCAGATAAACACAATAGTGCAAAATTAACTTTCAGGCTCAACTGACTCATTGTTAATTTCGTGTGAATAAGATTTTTTTCAATCCCCTTTTTTCATGCAATTTTATTCGTAATTTGGAGTGTACGTTCAAAAAAGCTAATTGCAAATTGAGACCAGTTCAAGAACATCAATCAAACAGTAGTTCTTTAGTTTATTTTTCATCACAAACAATCATCAGCTTACGATTAAGAATATTTTTCATTTAAAAGTCTTAATAAAAGTTAAAACTACACATGAATGCAAGAGATGAAAAATTAAACTCTAATTTAGATAGCTAATATTTAACCTATTTGGAACAAAAACAAAAAATAAAGCAATCTCAGGAAAGTATCCTCCAAACTGCGTTGAATGCCGCTCAAACAGGCATCTGGCATTGGAACATTGACAGCGACAAACTCATGGTGAATGAAGCCTGGGCTCAACTGATCGGATACACTCCCGGAGAACTTTATCCATTTAGTGCAAAACGTTGGTTTAAACGCTGCCACCCGGAAGACCGCAATATTATTAGAGAAACACTAAATAATGTTATTCAAACAAACAGCAAACACTTCTCATTCAGAACAAGACTAAAACACAAAAACGGGGACTGGGTTTGGGCGCAGTTCAACGGAGGAATTGCAGAATTCGATTCCTTTGGAAATCCAAAAGTATTGAGTGGTACATCGACCGACATTTCTGAACTTTATCATTCAAAAAACAAGCTTCAATACCGGTACGAGATTGAAAAGTTGGTGTCTGAGATCTCGTCAGATTTTGTTGGAATACAACTGAACGATGCAGACAAAGTGATCGATTTGGCGCTTAAAAAGATTGGTGAGTTTCTGAAAGTAGATCGCTGCTATGTCTTTCAGTTCCGCGATAATAACTCATTCATAGACAATACCCACGAATGGCATACCAGAGGAATCTCCCCGGAAATAGAAAGATTGCAAAATCTTCCATCCTCCATTTTTCCGTGGTGGATGAAAAAGCTAAACAGACTGGAACACATTTACATCAGGCAGGTGCAGGAATTGCCAGTTGACGCAGGAACGGAAAGAGAGATATTAAGGAGCCAGTCGATTATTTCGTTGCTGGTGGTACCCATTCATTACCAAAAAAATCTGCTGGGATTTATTGGCTTCGACTCGGTCGTGAAAGAAAAAAGATGGCACGAGGCTGATATCCACCTCATGAATACGGTTGCCCATGCCATTGCAAGTGCTTTGAAT
>JAGXIR010000001.1 GCA_024635605.1 Sunxiuqinia sp. | reverse complement strand
TCAGCCTTCACGCTTACTTTCTTTTCCAAATCGACATCGCTGTCCTTGTAAAAGATAATAAACTCACTCTGTTCCTGAATTTCTTCAAAAAGCTGCTTCATTGTCCCGTTTTCCATGTTCACGGAAAGCCGGGTACTCTGGGAATAAGTAGAAGTTGCATACAAGCTGCCAACTCCCATCACAAGCAGAAGTAAGGTTAATTTCATAACTCTTAAGAAATGTGCACAGTAGTCCCTCCTATGGAAAAAATACGCACAGTTGCTACTTTTTTTCATAAATTTGTTCCTCTTTTAGTTATTAATATCGCTTCGTGCGATGTTAGTTAAATACCCAAGCTTACAGGTGCTGCAACACCTGTAAGCTTTTTTGTTTCAGGTTTGATTGTAATGTATTTAGTTTAGTAGATAGTGATTCGTTGTTCCTCCTCTTTAAAATTAAATGGTGTTGTCTTCTTAATTGTATTTAAAACTTCCGCGGGACTGCTTTTTAGGTCTAGCCGTCCTGAAAAAGTGACACGAGCCAATTGTTGATGTTTCAAATCAATCTCAATATTGTAGTAGCGTGAAATTCTTTTCAGAATATTGCCAAGGGTTTCACTTTTAAATACATAATAGCCATAGTGCCACGACAAATAATCGGAAGGGTCAACATTTGTGACATGGAATTTTTCTTCGTTGGCGTCAAACGTGATCTTCTCTCCCGGTGAAACCATCTTGTTTTCGGCTGGCAAATAGGCTTTTGTTTTACGGCTCAGTTTGATGGAACCCTCTTTTAAAACGGCACTTGAAATTTTATCCTCCGAATAAGCATTGAGGTTGAAAATGGTTCCAATCACTTCGATGTCGAACTGGTGTGATTTAACGATAAATGGCTTTGTCGGATCTTTGGAGACATTGAAAATGGCTTCGCCGTCCAGGTAAACTTCTCGTTTGTTTTCAGCAAAAACAGCGGGGTAAACCATCTTTGAGCCCGAGTTTAACCAGACTGTGGTGCCTTCGGATAGGGTAATTTTTGACCGTTTACCGTACGGAACGGTAAGCGTATTGTAGCTTGGTTTTACAGGTTCCAGTTTTTGCTGAATGGTTTGATTCGCACCAATTGCTATTTCTTCTCCTTTGGTGTCGTACTGAATTTCCGACTCCACTTCCGGAATCTCGATTGCCCGGGCTTCACTTAACACCAGGCGCGTAATTGTGTCGTTTTTATTCTCCTTGATGTTGTTGGCAAACTCCGTAATCTCGGAGTGCTGATCAACTTGGTTATACCAAACTCCACCAGACAGGGCTAAAATGAAAAACGAAGCTGCAGTAAACCAGATTCGCCGGGTTTTTCTTCGGGTTATGGTTTCAATCGAATGCTGTATTCGGAAGTTTAATTGCTTTTTCTCTAGGACAGACCACTTGTTTTTTGGGGTTCTTAAGTAGGAATATAGCTGATTGGCAGTATCTAAAACCTTCGGACTGGCTTTTGCCTCGTCCTTGATTTTCTGTTCAGTAGCCTTTTCTTCTGCTAAAATATCTTCGACTTTCTTTTTCACGTGAATTGTGCTTATACCATGATAAAGGAGAAAAAGGCGGAAACATAGACAGCAAAAATGATTTTTTTTAAAAATTACTGCTACTGGTTATAATCTACCTTTTGGGGAAGAATTGAAGGAATAAATTCAAGTAAATTCGGTCTTTCGACAAAGTTTTTCGTAGTGCTTTTAAGGCACGGTACATATTGGTTCTGGCCGATTCAACCGAGATATTCAGCAGGGTGGCAATTTCGGGATAAGTAAGATCTTGCTCAAATTTTAAAAAAAGCGCTCGTTGTTGGACTTTGGTAAGTTGACTAACGGCATTTGCCAGCAGATCCAGATTTTTCTGTTGCATTTCTGAATGGATCAGAGCCTCGTCTGACGCAGGTGCATGTAAGTGGGATGTTTGCTCGTGGTTTCGGTTCAGGTTTAACAAGCCAATTTTTAGTTTTTGCTTGTGGATGATTCGCCTCAAAGCACGGAACAGATAGAACTGGATTGAATCAGTCGGTTTCAGCTGTTCCCGGTACTTGTGCAGATCTAAAAATAAGTCATGGATACAATCTTTGACGAACCCAGTATCCTTGCTGAACTGCATGCCAAAGCCATATAACGCATCGCTATATTGATCGTATAAATCGTAAAAAGCTTTATCGTCCCCGTCTTTAAAGCTTTTCCAGAGTAAATGGTCTTTGTTCGGTTGGTTTGGCATACAATACTGTAACTACTGGCACAAGCAATTTTTTTTCTTCGGTCAAAAATAGAATTAATTTCGCTAACATTAGTTACACACAGAACCTCAATAAGTTTTGGATTTGGATTAAAATTTAAACGATAAAAAAAAGCCTCAACAAGTGAAGCTCTTTTGTAGTGATCTTAGGTTTTAAAAACTGTCTGCTTTTCGGTAGGCATCAATGAAAGCTTGCTCGCCTGCTTTCCCCGGAATACTGCGGCCATGCTCGCAACAAAGCACCCCATCGTAGCCTTTATTATGAATGTGTTTAAAAACATTCACAAAGTTGATCTCGCCGGTGCCCGGTTCTTTGCGTCCGGGGTTGTCTCCAATATGGAAAGCGGCAATCGATTCCCAGGCCATATCGATGTTCGGAATGAGGTTACCTTCGGTAATTTGCTGGTGGTACAGGTCGTTCACCAGTTTACAGCTCGGGCTATTGACGGCTTGGCAGATCATGTGTGTTTGCGGAATCTTGGTCAGGAACAGGCCGGGATGATCGGTCCAGGCGTTGAGTGGTTCCAGCACCAGGGTCAGCCCGTGTGGCTCCACAATGTCGCAGCACATGCGTAGGTTGTCAATCACGTTGGCGGTTTGGTAGTCCCATTCCAGATTGTCGGCATAGCGCCCCGGAACCACCAGTGCCGTTTTGGCGCCAGTTCGTTTGGCACAATCCAGACCTTCCTGCATTTTCTTTTTCAGCATGTCCTTGATCTCAGGATCTTGCGTAACAAACGACTTCACCCCAAAATCAGCATACAGCACAAACGGGCCCAAATCCATTCCGTGCCGAGCCAACTCGTTGGCAATTTTATCCTGTAGTGCTGCATCCTTGTGCATCAGTCCGTTGTCGAAGATGGCACGAAAGCCTTGATCGTTCATAAACTTGATCTGGTCGATCGGATCATTTCCGGCCATTTCATTGAAAGTACCCAGCCCGGGTGCATACTTGAGCTGAAACTTAGCCGAATTGGAGGTTTGCTGTCCTGAAGCCGAGGCCGATAGTCCGGCCGTTAATCCGGTAGCTGCAAAACTGCCGAAAGCGGCATTTCTGATAAAATTTCTTCGTTTCATTGTAGTAATTGGTTTAGTAAAGTCTCAAAAATAAGACTATTTCCTTCAGATTACAAACGGATTTTTGAAATCAGGGAATTGTCGTTTGAGCAGCTGAAAGAAGTCCGGTCGCTAATTGTCAAGATGAGGGAAGCTGACCGTGGCGAACCAGGCGAAGATGTTGGCTAAGGGAGTGTGTAAAACCCGTAAAGGGTTTAATGTTCATCACCCCCAATGAATATTGGGGGCTAAGGCAACGACACCGATCCAACCCCGAAGTGGGTTGAACTCCTGGGAAGTACTCGTTACGAATAGATTCAACCCACTACGAGGTTGCTCATTCTTAATTGTCCGCCTACCCCGAGCTTCGCACGGGGTGATGAACATTATACTCCTTCGGAGTTATGCCGAAGCACCGCCGGGGGAGACAACCCACAGGTCTTTATACATAACGATGGAGGGTTTGCTCAAGCTAAATTTTCTCCGGGAAGCCCGTAAGAAAAGGAACCCAAAGGGTTCAATATTAATGACGCCCAAAGCATTTGGGGGTTAAAAAGGCACGGACGTGGCCTCAACCCCGAAGTGGGTTGAACACCAGAGAGGTACTCGTTACAAATAGATTCAACCCACTACTAGGTTGCTCATTCTTAATTGTCCGCCTACCCCGAGCTTCGTACGGGGTGATGAACATTATAATCCTTCGGAGTTTTTCCCAATACTATTCTGGTCTGTTTTTTCTATCTTCGACAGAAGTTTTATACATTTGGGAATTACTAAATCTCATAAACAAATTACTATGAATCGTAAACTTCGAATGGGCATGGTTGGTGGAGGATCTGATGCTTTCATCGGTGCTATTCACCGCCTTGCCGCCTTTATGGATAACCAGATCGAATTGGTCTGCGGCTGTTTCAGCGTTAACCCGGATGTTTCCTTGTCTTCGGGCAAATCGTATTTCTTACCTGAGAATCGCGTTTATAAAACCTACCAGGAAATGTTTGATGGTGAAGCCAAGCTTCCGGAGGGAGAGCGTATGGACTTTGTGACCATCGTCACTCCCAACTTTGTGCATTTCGACCCGGCGATGATGGCCTTGAGTAGTGGCTTTCATGTCGTGATTGATAAGCCCATCACTTTCACGCTGGATGAAGCGTTGCAGCTTCAGAAGAAAATTGAAGAAACCGGACTGACGCTGGCACTTACGCATACGTATTCGGGCTATCCGGCGGTGAAAGATGCGCGGGCCCGTGTTGCCAGTGGTGATTTCGGAAAGATCCGGCGTATTTTCGTGGAGTATCCGCAAGGCTGGTTGGCTTCGAAACTCGAAGATACCGGCAACCAGCAGGCCAGTTGGCGGACCGATCCCAAGCGTTCGGGAAAAGCAGGTTGCATGGGCGATATCGGAACGCATGCGCATCAATTGGCCGAATACATCTCTGGATTAAAGGTTACTGAATTATGTGCTGAACTCAATGTTTTTGTGCCTGGACGTTTGCTGGATGATGACGGTGCTGCTTTCCTTCGTTTTGACAACGGCGCACGCGGGGTGCTGGTGGCCACTCAAATCGCAGCTGGCGAAGAGAATGCGCTAAAAATCCGGATGTATGGCGAAAAAGGCGGACTGGAATGGAGCCAGATGGAGCCCAATACCCTTTGGCTGAAATGGATAGACCGACCCACCGAAATGGTACGTGTTGGAACCGGCCAGATGGACGATATCGCGCAACACAACACCCGCACACCCGGAGGTCATCCCGAAGGATATCTCGAGGCTTTTGCCAACATCTATCGAAATTTTTCGTTGACCGTTCGCGCCAAAATGAACGGCGAACAACCCACCGAAGCCATGCTTGACTTTCCGGGCATTGAAGACGGGATCCGCGGCATGCGATTTATTGATACCGTTGTTGAAGCCGGCTACAATGACTCGGTAAAATGGTTGAAGTTTGGGGAGTAAGTTGACAGTTATTAGTTATCAGTTTTCAGTTGTCGGTTCGGGAGCTCATTTACACAGCTTCAGTACAGTGACTAATGACTAACAAGAAATAATGAATATCAGTAAGACTACCCAATGTCATAAAAAAAGTCATTCAATTGTCATTCGGTAGTCATTAAGGTGTTTTGAAACAATCAATGACAATAAAATGACCATGAATGACAATAATGAACAGCTACGGCATAACAAATAGGTACGTAAGTGAACAATCTAAAAAAATAAAACTATGGGCAGACCAGTAACACTATTTACAGGCCAATGGGCCGATTTACCCATCGAGACGATGTGCCAGAAAGCCAAGGATTTTGGCTACGACGGTGTGGAGCTTTGTTGTTGGGGCGATCACATGGAGGTTGAAAAAGCCGACCAGGCCTATTGCGACGAACGAAAAGCACTCTTAAAAAAATATGACCTGCAACTTTTTGCCATTTCCAATCATTTGGTAGGTCAATGTGTTTGCGACAACATTGATGAGCGGCACAAGAGTATTTTACCGCCTCATGTATGGGGCGATGGCGATCCAGAAGGTGTTCGCCAGCGCGCTGCCAAAGAAATGATTCAAACCGGCAAAGTAGCCAAACAACTCGGACTCGACACGGTAGTCGGTTTTACGGGCAGTTCGATTTGGCATTTGCTGTACGCGTTTCCTCCGCTGCCACAAACTATGATCGACAAAGGGTTTGAGGACTTTGCAAAGCGCTGGAAACCCATTCTGGATGAATACCAAAAAATGGGTGTAAAGTTCGCTTTGGAAGTGCATCCAACCGAAATTGCCTTCGATATTGAATCGGCCAAACGTGCCCTGGAAGCCCTGGACTTCCATCCGGCTTTTGGGTTCAATTATGATCCCAGCCATTTGGGCTATCAGCATGTCGATTACGTCCGGTTCATCTACGACTTTGCCGACCGTATTTTCCATGTCCACATGAAAGATGTGCACTGGAGCGATGTGCCAACTACTGTTGGCGTGTTTGGCGGGCATGTGCCTTTTGGAGATCATCGTCGCTACTGGGATTTCCGAAGCATAGGACGAGGGAAAATTGATTTTGAGAATATTATTCGCGCCTTAAATACGATCAAATACAACGGCCCGCTTTCTGTTGAATGGGAAGACAGTGGCATGGATCGTGAGGCCGGCGCAGCCGAATCCTGCGAATTTGTTCGCTACAGCGATTTCGCGCCTTCGGATATCGCTTTTGATGACGCGATGCAAAAAGAATAAGCGGAAAACAACTGAACTATTAAACCATACGAATGACAACAAGAAGATCTTTTATTAAAAGTACCACAGCGGCAACGGCAGCTGTTGGTTTGGCCGCCACCATACCGGCCGCCATGAGTGCCTGTTCGCCCGACAAAGTGATTCGCTGCGGATTGATTGGAGCCAAAGGAATGGGTTTTGCTGATTTGCGGGCTTTCCTGGGGCAACCCAATACCGAGTGTGTCGCCATTTGCGACGTTGATCAGCGGGTGCTGGATGCCCGGATTACAGACACCGAGAAGCTGCAGGGCAAAAAGCCAAAAGCCTATCGAGATTACCGCCAGGTGATTGCAGATCCGGAAGTGGATGTGGTGATCATCGGTACACCCGACCATTGGCACTGTTTGCCTTTTGTTGAGGCTTGCCAGGCCGGGAAAGATGTTTATTGCGAAAAGCCACTGGGCAACTCCATCGAAGAAATTAACATCATGGAAGCGACCGCCAACAAGCATAAAACGGTGGTTCAGGTTGGGCAATGGCAACGCAGCGATCCGCATTGGCGCGATGCAGTTGACTACGTTGCTTCCGGTAAACTGGGTAAGGTTCGGACCGTGAGGACCTGGGCTTACCAGGGCTGGATGGAGCCGGTACCGGTAAAACCGGATGGAGAGGCTCCTGAAGGCGTTGATTACGACTTTTGGCTGGGGCCGGCTCCCGAACGTCCGTTCAACCCCAACCGTTTTCACTTTAACTTCCGCTGGTTTTGGGATTACGCAGGCGGTTTGATGACCGACTGGGGTGTCCATATCATCGATTATGGTTTATTTGGCATGCAGGCCCAAGCGCCCAAGTCGGTGATGGCGATGGGTGGCAAATATGCTTACCCGGATGATGCTGCCGAAACACCCGATAGCTTGCAGGCGCTCTACGAGTTTGATGGTTTTACCATGCTTTGGGATCATGGAACCGGCATTAATGGCGGACACTTTGGCCGGAATCACGGGGTTGGTTTTGTAGGTAACAACGGAACCCTGGTCGTTGACCGCGATGGATGGGAAGTGATTCCGGAACGCAAAAATGACAAAGACCTGGTAGAACGTGTGGAGCTTCAGAAAGGAACCGGAAAAGGATTGGATCTGCACATGGCTGACTTCCTTGACGGGGTGCGTAATCGCCGGCGCGATTTGAACTGCAGCATTGATATTGCAGCCAACACGGCGCGCGTGGCTCATTTGGGCAACATCGCCCTGAAAACCGGCCGCCGTCTGTATTGGGATGCTGAGAAAAGCTTGTTCATTGATGATGAAGAGGCCAACCAATACCTGACACCAACTTACCGGAGTCCGTGGGTTTTACCGAAAGTCTGAACGAATCAATAAATTTAGAATCCGAAGGCAATTTTCCTTCGGATTTTTTGTTTATGATTCTAGCGTTCAATCGCCAAATTTGAACTCGCAAATTAATAATCCATCGATAAATGAAACGGCAAATTACTTTATCGCTTATCCTGGCAAGCGTGCTGCTATCGGCTTGTCAACCCAAAGAAACTGTACTGATGACTAAAACTACGGAGTTGAATGAAGGTTGGCAGTTCTCAGAACATGGCAAAAATGAATGGCTGCCTGCAAGCGTTCCCGGCAGTGTGCATACCGATTTGCTGGCCAACGGAGAGATTGAAGATCCGTTTTATCGCTTGAATGAACACGATCTGCAATGGAT
>JAGXIR010000034.1 GCA_024635605.1 Sunxiuqinia sp. | reverse complement strand
GTATTTATTTTCACGTTCTCTTAAATTGGAGTGCAAAAGTAGAAAACGTAAGCGGAAATTCAATTGATAAATCCATGAAAAAGAAAAGGTTCTGCAGAAGCCTTGATTTTTTTACTGTTTGAGGGTGAAAATTTGTTTTGTAGTTAAATATTTTGGCTTATATTTGCCAACGCAAAAAAGCAATGGTGCCATAGCTCAGTTGGTAGAGCAACGGACTGAAAATCCGTGTGTCCCTGGTTCAATTCCAGGTGGCACCACTCAAAAGGGAAGAAACTTCGGTTTTTTCCTTTTTTTGTTCTTCGGCCTCAAGTGCACCACGGATCACTTTAAATGGATCAACTGAAAATAGCGTAGTCGCATCCAGTAATTTGATGCGACTACGCTATTTCGGGTATAAAATGAAAGAATCGAATTCTGACACTTAGTTCTTGACCACTTCCAGATATTCTTTTAAGAAGCGCTGATCATTTTCGTCGGAGTCGCCATATTTCTCGCGTAGTTCCGCCAAACGTCCGTGCATCATTTCTTGTACATTGGCATATTCCGGGTCGTCGTAAACACTTTTCATTTCACGCGGATCTTTTTCCAGGTCATACATTTCCCATTCATCAATATCGTAATAAAAATGCATCAGTTTATAGCGGTCCGTTGCTACGCCATAATGGCGTTTTACCATGTGTATCGAAGGATACTCGTAATAAGTATAGTAAACTGCATCGCGCCACTCGCTGCTTTCGCCATTTAATAATCTGCGAAAAGATTCACCCTGCATCGCCTCAGGAACTTCAACGCCGGCATAATCCAGAAAAGTTGGAGCAAAATCAAGATTCTGTACGAGCTGATCAATCGTTGTCCCAGGCTTAATCTCTTTGGGATAACGAACAAGCAATGGCGTACGGAACGACTCTTCGTACATAAATCGCTTATCAAACCAGCCATGCTCACCCAGGTAAAATCCCTGATCGGAAGTATAGACCACAATCGTATTTTCATCCAGTCCATTTTCTTCCAGAAAGTCCAGCAATTCCCCCACCCCATCATCAACCGACGCAATACAGCCCAGGTAATCCTGCATGTAGCGCTGGTAACGCCACTGCATAAGTTCTTGCTCGTTCATATTGGCATAATCGCGCTGAAACTCCTCGTTAACCGGACCATAAACAGAGTCCCACGCAGCCCGTTGTTCGAAGTCCATTCGGCCAACCTCGCGGTGAAAGGCCGCTTTGTCCCAGCCAGCAGTTTCCTCAATTCCCAGCCGATCCATCACATCGGGATAAACTTTGGAGTCGCCGGCCCAGTTCATATGCTCCAAAATATTCATTTCCGACTCTTTGGCTGCGGTTCCCCTTCCTTCATAATCGTCGAAAAGAGTTTCCGGCTCTTGAAAATTCATTTTGGTGTACGTTTTATAATGCCGATTGGCAGGCAGCCATTCCCGGTGTGGTGCCTTCTGATGATAAAGAACGCAAAACGGTTTTTCCGGATCCCGGTTACTCAGCCATTCGAGAGTCATCTCCGTAGTCAGGTCGGTCACATAACCGGGAAGGCGTTTTCGTTCTCCATTGATTATAAAATCGGGATTATAATACGCTCCCTGTCCGGGCAGTACGGCCGAGTAATCGAAGCCGGTTGGCAACCCATCGAGGTGAATTTTTCCAATCATCGCTGTTTGGTAGCCATTAGCCTGAAGTAGCTTCGGAAAATTGTCCTGTTCCCAATCAAAAGGCTGAACATTGTCAACCTTTCCATTCACAAAGCTATGTTTGCCGGTGAGAAGGACAGCCCGACTGGGCGCACAAATGGAATTAGTCACCGTAGCGCGGGTAAAAATGGCGCCTTCTTTGGCAAGCCGGTCAATGTTTGGGGTTTCGTTCAGTCCATGTCCGTAGGCGCTGATGGCCTGGTAGGCATGATCGTCGGACATGATAAAAACGATATTTAGACGCTTGCTCTCCTGCTCATTGGGAGCACAGCCAACGATTCCGGCGGTGGCCGTTAGCAGAGCCAGTGAGTTTGCAAAGATTGGTTTCATACGCATGATTTATTTCGGTTGCTCAAAAATAGCAAACCAAGTCATCATTTGAAACCCAATTCAGAAAAGACTTTTGAAAAGTATTCACGTCAGCGCGGATTTAACCAGGTGACATTTTGCTTACTTTTTCTGTCTTGCAATCTTAGACAAAAAAGATGGCGACTCCCAAGACGGTAATTACGGCCCCGACGACTTCTTTCCAGTTCACTTTTTCCTTGAAGATGATAATGGCCGGCGGAATAATCAGCACCGGCACAATCGACATGATGGTTGCGGCAATACCGGCTTTGGTGTTTTGAACGGCAATCAGCGAAAAGGAAACCCCCAGGAAAGGACCGAAGAACGATCCCAGGCTAATGCGTTTCATCGCTGAGATATTTTTCAAAGCTGCCCATACGCGGTGATAACGCCTCATGAAAAGAAGCAAAATCGCAAAGCCAACAATCCCAGTCATGACCCGAATTTGTGACGCGGCAAAAGCATCGTAGTCCCCCATACCTTTTTTGCTCAAAACCAAACCGGTAGCTTGCCCCAGCGCACCACCCAAGGCAAGTAAAATTCCGGGCACCGAGTAGGCCGATGTTAATCGTTTCCGAATTTTCTGTCCGCCATTGAGTGCGCTGTTTTCGCGTTTCAAAATAACCATGCTGATTCCCCAGAGGGTAATGATCATTCCCACCCAATTCATGGGCGACAATACTTCTCCCAAAATAAAATAGGAAATGAAAGCGGTAAAAGGCGGAGTCATCGCCATGATCAGCATGGAGATGCGGGCACCAATCACCACAAAAGCCTGAAACAAAAGTAAATCGCCAATCACAAAGCCCACCAAGCCCGACAAGGCAAGCCAGCCCCACTGGTAAGCTGTGGCATCAAACGGGAACCACATGCCCCGTGAAATTTGAGTGTAAATGGAATAAATGAAAAAAGCAATGACCAAGCGAATCAGGTTGACCGCCAGTGAACCCACTTTCTTCCCGGCCGATTCAAAAGCCATGCTGGTTACCGTCCAGAAAAGAGCGGTTAACAAGGCTGCAATTTCTCCCCAATACGCCATCATACGCCTGCCTCCTGAAGTATGGGCTGAAACTGTAAATTAAAAAGCTGAATCAGACAAAATCTAGTGAAGTCTTTCATTGGGAACCCGGATTAGTTTGCGCCAAAAATAGTTAAATAATCACAGGCAAAAGCAAACAAATGCGCAGGTGTATCTAATATTTTGCTGACTGCTCTTGTCGCGCCCCCGAACACGACCACAAGCAAGTTCGGCTCCAGAATGCTACGGATTAAAAACGACTTTTTTTAAAATGAATCAGAATCCCTTATCTTCGGAAAAAAAAGCCCATGCAACTCTTGATTGTGAATAGCGCTGAACCTGAAGTGACCGAATTCGCGGAAAATATCGCTCAAATTGTGCAAAGCGAACAGGTAGACTACGAGCTCATCAACTATCAGAACTGTTTGACTCAGGATTTTTCAAACTACAACGGCATTTTGATCTCCGGCTCACCTCAAGGCGATGACATTGTGGAGCACCACCAACCTTTTTTTCAATGGATCAAAACTTTTGATAAGCCAGTCTTCGGAATTTGTGCCGGACACCACATCACCGGATTGATGCACGGATCAGAATATCTCCGAAGCAAGGAGCCGGAATCAGGCGATTGCGAAGTTGAGATCATTCAGGATGACCCAATATTCGCCGGACTTGGAAAAACCTTTACCACCCGTCAAATGCACAACGATTCGGTGACACTCCCCAGTGGATTTATTCACTTAGCCAAATCAACCGTATGCTTCAACCAGGCTATGAAATACCGGAATAAACCCATGTACACCTTTCAGTTTCATCCTGAATACCTGAATCCGAAGCTGATTCAGAATTTCATCGATATTTGTAAACGGCAGGTGCGATAATTTGCCGGGAGGAAAACAGCAAACGGTTCGGGCAATCACAAATGCATGTTACTTTCTTGTGATTTTCGAGAGAAGAATGCACCAATTCATAAAAACATTGCTTTAATTAGCGGTACTAAATCTGAAGAGCAATCTTCATTTTTGTTACTCATGTATGAAAGGCCGTCTAACCAGCGGCCTTTCTGTATGTTTTCCGAAGAGATCAACCTTGGATCAAAGTTACAGCACTGCGATGCAGGCATGAACTAACCTCCTTTTTGTTCCCGCTGACCGTTGACGATGAACTTATTCCTCTTCGTATTTAATTACCTCTACAGGGCACCCTTCGGCAGCTTCGATGATGCCATCTTCGTTTGACGCCAGATCGGCACCTTCAATTACAATTGCTTCGTCAGGCATTTCAAACACCTCAGGACAAGCACTTTCACACAATCCACAGGAAGTACATCCTTCTTCGATCCAAACTTTCTTAATCGCCATATTTTTAAATTTTAAATGAAATAGAATCGTTTTATAACTCATTAATTCGCTATAAACTTAACGATACTTCGCGAGGAAATGTTTTAAAACTGCGAATTTCTGTTTTCAAACCCGAAAAAAAAGTCATAAAAAAAGCCAGTGTCCTGGGACACCGGCTTTCCACTCATTTTTGGCAAAATGTACATTGCTTCGCGAGCAATGCTTTATCTAAGGTCACGGACCTATTTAATATTTTCCGTATCGCCTCTATCACAAATTGTTAAAGACTCGAAACAGGACACTACATGATTCGCAGTACTTATAAGAGGTTTTGGTTCAACTTATTTTTCAAAAATAGTGCTTTGCTCGTGCACGCCACTCACCGAACGTCCTGATGGGTCGGCATTATTCTGAAACGATGCATCCCAGGCTAGGGCTTCAGCCGTGCTACAGGCAATAGACGGTACCGAAGGCACACAGGACGCTGCCGCATCAGACGGAAAATGTTCTTCAAAAACAGTGCGGTATAAATATTCTTCTTTTGAACGGGGCGTATTGATTGGAAACCGGAATCCTCCATTAGCCATCATTTCGTCCGACACCTTCTCTTTCGCAATTTGCTTCAGGGTATCAATCCAGCCGTAGCCCACGCCGTCAGAGAACTGCTCTTTCTGGCGCCATGCCACACTTTGGGGCAGCATATCTTCAAACGCTTTGCGAACCACCCACTTTTCCATCCGGCCATTACCGGCCATTTTCTCTTTGGGGTTCATGCGCATAGCCACATCAATAAATTCCTTGTCGAGAAAAGGCACCCGTCCTTCAACACCCCAGGCTGCCAGCGATTTATTTGCGCGCAAACAGTCGTACAAGTTCAACTTGCTCAGTTTACGCAGGGTTTCCTTGTGGAATTCTTCCGGGTTCGGTGCTTTATGGAAATACAGGTAGCCACCAAAAATTTCGTCGGCTCCCTCACCTGTCAGCACCATTTTAATCCCCATCGACTTGATCACCCGTGCCAGCATATACATGGGAGTTGCCGCCCGAATAGTAGTCACATCGTAGGTTTCAATATGGTAAATCACATCGCGAATGGCATCCAATCCTTCCTGAATCGTGTAATGAATCTCGTGATGAATGGTTCCGATATGATCAGCCACCTTACGAGCTGCTGCCAGATCGGGGGAACCATCTAAGCCAATAACAAATGAGTGCAACTGAGGCCACCAGGCATCCTTTTGGTCACCATCTTCGACCCGCTTGGCAGAGAATTTTTTAGCCAGCGCTGAAGTCACCGACGAATCCAATCCACCTGAAAGCAACACGCCATAGGGCACATCCGACATAAGCTGGCGGTGTACGGCATCTTCCATGGCTTTTTTCAACTCCGGAATACTGGCTTCATTATCTTTTACATTTTCATAATCCATCCAGTCGCGGGTCCACCAGCGTTTAATCTCTCCCTCTTTACTGTACAGGTAACTGCCTGGAGGAAATTCTTCAATTTTAGAACAAACACCTTCCAGCGTTTTCAATTCGGACCCCACATAAAAGTTTCCGAACTTATCCCATCCCGTGTATAACGGAATAATTCCGATATGATCGCGGCCAATCATGTAGGCATCCTTCTCTTCGTCGTACAAAGCAAAGGCAAAAATTCCATTCAAATCATCCAGAAAATCAACTCCTTTCTCCTGATACAAAGCCAAGATCACTTCGCAGTCAGAGCCGGTTTGATACTCGTACCGATCTTTGGTTTGCTCTCGGATGGCCTGATGGTTATAAATCTCTCCATTCACCCCCAAAATCAGTTTCTTATCTTTACTATACAAGGGCTGACCACCTGACTCCGGATCAACAATCGACAAACGTTCGTGAGCAATAATTGCTTTTTCCCCACAGTAAATTCCAGACCAGTCTGGTCCGCGATGCCTTACTTTTTTAGATTGCTCCAAGACCTGAGGCCTGAGTTCCTGCGCATCGGTTTTTAAGTCAAATACTCCTACAATTCCACACATAATGCCAATTAATTAAAAAATGAGTTTTCAGTTCTATTATTTCAGACTTCAAAAATAATCGTTTTGTTCTTAATTCAAAATATTTACTGACATTTTTCTATCGTTAATTAATTTTCATTACCAAATATTTCATATATACATCAATATTTTTACATTTTGAAAAAACATATTTTAGCACTCCCCCCTTTTTTCAACACCCCTTCGCCACAGAAAAGAGCAAAAACAAATCGCCACCCTCTGGAAAACAATGGGGCTCCCTGGCATCAAACGAAAAATTCACTGACAACCCCCTCGAAACTTCTTCAGAACAAATTAACACTGGAATGAGCACAAAAAAAGCAGCTCATTTCTGAACTGCTTCTTTTGTATGTGCTATCGGGATTTTCCTCTTGTTACAGGAAAATCAATTGCGTAACAATATAGACGGGTAACAACACGACCAATGAAAATTTCACCATATATCCAAAGAAACTTGGCATTTCAATTTTATTTTCTTCGGCAATGGCTTTCACCATAAAGTTAGGCCCGTTACCAATGTAGGTCATTGCGCCAAAGAATACAGCGCCCAAACTGATGGCTTTCAGAAGCACCTCTGGAATTCCGGCAACCAAGGTGGCAGCCCCAAACTGATCGACCATCCCCAGCGCCAGGTTATGAAACGACACAGCCGTCGGTGCGTTGTCAAGGAAGGCACTTAAAGCCCCGGTTGCATAATAGAAATGTGTAGGCGTTGACAATCCAAACGAATGCGCATTTTCTCTCAGGTATAGCAAAGCCGGAACCATGGTGATGAAAATTCCAAGGAACAGGTAAGCTACTTCGACAATTGGGCCCCAGGTAAACTTATTTTCCTTGTAACGCATGTTATTGTTGGTAAACACCAGCGATAAAATTGCCATTAAAAGGATCACTCCTTCCCGCATAAAACCCAGGTAGGGGTTATCGTGAATGGCATGGATGTATTGCTGGTTCAGAAAGGCAACGGCCAGTACAACTCCAATGAGAAAGACAAAATTCAGATTTCCTTTCAGCCGGATGGGTTCAATATGCGTACGATCTTCGATGATGGCTGTAACCGATTCTTTCTTGTGGTAATAACTGTCGACAATAAAATAAATGATCAACAGCACGGCGTTGGCAAAAAACCAAGGTCCAACCAATCCAAAGAACCAGGAGAACGGTGCTCCTCTCAGGTACAGCAAAAACAGCGGTGGATCACCCAGTGGAGTCAACATACCACCAGCATTGGCCACAATGGCAATGAAAAACAGGATGGTGTGTACTTTAAACTTCCGCTCGGAGTTAGTCTTAATGACTGGACGGATCAAAAGCATCGCGGCACCGGTCGTGCCCATAAACGAAGCAAGCACAGCACCAATAGCCAAAAACAGGGTGTTGATGGTTGGTTTAGCTTCAATATCACCTTTTAGGTGAATGCCCCCCGTGATGACAAACAGCGCTCCAAGAAGAATAATAAAGGGCACATAGTCGAACAACATCTGGTGGATTAATTCATGATGCAGGCCCCGTACAATCAGCAAAATTGCCAGCGGAATACCCAGAATCAATGAAATTTTCAACTTATTTATATTTTCCTCCCACCAGTGATGGAAAAATAAAGGACCTATTGCAATAAACAGCAACATAGCCACAAACGGCAAGGATAGCCACAAAGGCATACTTTCTACAGTTCCATGGTTCATAAGTCTGATTCTATTAATTTTTTATTTGAGGCCGAAAATAAAAAATATTCTCCAACTATATCCTATTATATATCAAAACATCTGGATAAGTTGGTTTTTCATGATTCAATTTTATGCTAGAATAAACCCCAAACCCATGATTCTACAATGGGAAAGAGCAAAAAAAGGGACCAAAGTCCCTTGCTGTATTTTCAAATAAAATTAACATTAAACGTTGAAGCGGAAGTGCATGATATCGCCATCCTTCACCACATAATCTTTTCCTTCGACAGCCATTTTCCCAGCTTCCTTGCAGGCTTGTTCCGATCCGAGAGTAACAAAGTCATTGTACTTAATCACTTCGGCACGAATAAACCCTTTTTCAAAGTCGGAATGAATAACGCCGGCAGCTTGTGGCGCTTTAAACCCCCGCTTGTAGGTCCATGCCCTAACCTCTTTCACACCTGCGGTAAAATAGGTTTCCAACTGCAGCAGTTTGTAGGCTAATTTGATCAGCTTATTTACGCCCGATTCTTTCAATCCCAAATCTTCCAAAAATAGCTGACGTTCTTCAAAGTCTTCCAGTTCAGCAATATCGGCTTCAGTTGCTGCGGCAATCATCAGCATTTCGGCATTTTCATCTTTGATGGCTTCTTTCAAAGCTTCCACGTGAGCATTGCCCTTTACAACAGCCGCTTCATCCACATTACAGATGTATAGAATTGGCTTATTGGTCAGTAGCTGCAAATCCCTGGCAAGTTTGGCATCAGCTTCATCCAACTCCAAAGTTCGGGCAGATTTCCCCTGAATCAATACCTCTTTATACATCGACAGCACTTTAAACATGCGTTTCGCCTCGGGGTCATTCCCTGTTTTTGCCTGCTTTTCAACCTTTGCAATTCGGCTTTCTACCGTTTCCAAATCCTTCAACTGCAACTCAATATCAATGGTTTCCTTATCCCGAACCGGGTTGATGGTCGTATCAACGTGCGTTATATTTTCATTTTCGAAACAACGCAATACATGAATAATGGCATCGGTTTCACGAATATTCCCCAGGAACTTATTGCCCAATCCTTCTCCTTTACTTGCTCCGCGAACCAAACCGGCAATATCAACAATTTCAACGGTTGTAGGCACCACCCGCTGAGGCTTAACCAACTCCTCCAGCTTAATCAACCGGTCATCGGGCACCGTAATCACTCCAATATTGGGTTCGATGGTACAAAACGGAAAATTTGCCGACTGCGCTTTGGCATTCGACAAACAATTGAACAAGGTTGACTTTCCCACATTCGGAAGTCCTACAATTCCACACTTTAAAGCCATGTTGTTTTTCTTCTTAAAAATTGAGCGGCAAAGTTAATCCTTTTTGACTATTTTTGGACATCCATTAATCTGGAGGGTCATGATTTAACAAAGCAGCAAGACCAGGCGAAACTGCGGGATTCAATTCCAGTTTGTTTTTGGGAGAAGAAAAGCTAAAGTTTTGTTAAAGTCATACATCCGGTTAAACTATTGCTGAATGAAATAATCTATCGAGTTGAAATCATCCGGTTAATCCATGAAAAGCGACCAGCAAATTTTAGCTGAACTCAAAAACGAAAGTACCCAACAAGCTGCTTTCCGCGATCTGGTGTCCATATACAAGGAACGCCTGTACTGGCATGTTCGTAAAATTGTGCTCAGCCATGATGATGCCGATGATGTTTTACAAAACACCTTCGTTAAAGTATGGCGTAACATTGATGGCTTTCGCGAAGAATCTGGCCTGTTTACCTGGCTGTTCCGAATTGCAACAAACGAGTCACTCACCTTTTTAAGCCAGAAAAAGAAACGAGCATTTGTAAGTCATGACGAAACCAATGACTATATCATTGAAAACTTACAAACGGATCCTTATTTTGACGGAGACGACATTGAATACAGATTACAAAAAGCCATTGCCCGGCTGCCCGACAAACAGCGCCTGGTTTTTAATATGCGGTATTACGATGATATTAAGTACCAGGACATGGAAAAAATACTGGAAACATCGGCTGGTGCTTTAAAGGCATCGTATCATCATGCCGCAAAGAAGATTGAGGAATACTTAAAATCAGAAGAGTAATCGAAACAGCTAACAATCAGCATTAAACCTTTTTAAAATATAAGAGTCAAAGCGAATGATGAACAAAGAGAAAAACATATGGACTGAATCACAAAATCAACCTTCCAAACCCCCATTTAAGGTTCCGGATGGTTATTTTGATACGCTGGAAGATCTGATCGAAGCCAGAATTGCAGAAGAAGCGGCTCCTGTTTCATCAAAAGGAAAACTGATTCGGATGATGAAGCCCATGCTGGCGATGGCCGCCAGTTTCGCTCTTATTTTCATGCTGGTTTATTATCCGCTAAGCGTTTTTCTACCCAATTACCTGGCAAAAAATGCCGAAGAGGCTGCGGATACGGCAAGTGTGACCGATGACGATTTAGCAATTTCATACTTCTCAAGTTTTACGCACTCCTACTACGATCTCTTTAGCAGCGAAGAAGAGACACCTGAAGTCGAGGTCGATGAGCAGGAAATGCTCGACTATTTAGCTTTCGAGATGAATGAGGCTGATATCTATGCTGAATTAATCAATTGACCATCAAAAAATCAATTAAAGCGATGAAAAAACTTATTTTATTTCTTCTAACAATAGTCACAGTGTCGGGAGCTTTAATGGCTCAACCTGATAAAAAGCATAGCGACGACTGGATGCAAAAGATCAGAGCTGAGAAGGTGGCATTCCTGACCCACAAGCTCGAACTAACGCCGGGCGAAGCCCAGAAATTCTGGCCAGTGTTTAACGAATTTGAAGAGAAACGCTTCGAGATCCACATGAAACGCAGGGAGATGGAACGGGAAACCATGGACAATTTGGAAGGCTTAAATCAAGAACAGCTCAAGAAAATCTCACTGGACTTTATCGGACTCTTCCAAAGGGAAGCGGATCTGATGAAAGCTTACAACGAGAAATTCTTTCAGGTTCTACCTGCAAAAAAGGTGGTTATGCTTTACGATATGGAAAATGATTTCCGATCGCAGATTCTGAGAGAATACAAGGAAAAACAAAAAGGAGACAACCGCTAGCGCTAAAATCAGCCTTAGACGCGATTTAGAGTCTTTGCGAGAAAATCAAATACAGAGAGTATCATATTTTAAAATATTAGGGGCCGAACTTTCGGCCTCTTTTTTTATACAAACTTCCCCTGCTCCAAAAATGCGATGGTTTCATTAATTCCTTCATACATGAGGCAATCCTCGCGAACAAAAGGCACGTGCCTGCGATATTCCCGAAGAAAATATTCCAGGTAAGGCGATGTCTTTTGCGGTTTTCGAAACTCCATCGCTTGCGCTCCATTATACAGCTCAATAGCTATTACTTTCATCACATTGTCCGTCACCTTCAAGGCTTTTGTTGCTGCATTGCCTCCCATGCTCACATGGTCTTCCTGCTCGTTCGATGACGGAATGGAATCGACCGAAGCCGGCGTACACAGCTGCTTGTTCTGACTGACAATAGAGGCTGCGGCATACTGAGGGATCATAAAGCCGGAGTTTAAACCGGGGTTGGCAACCAAAAATTCGGGCAAGCCCCGTTCACCTGAAATCAGCCGGTAGGTTCGCCGTTCTGAAATGCTGGCTATTTCGGAAAGCGCAATCGTTAAAAAATCGAGCGAAAGAGCCAGAGGCTCCCCATGAAAGTTTCCTCCGCTGATAATCAGATCGTCATCCGGAAAAACCGTTGGGTTATCCGTCACCGAGTTAATTTCGATTTCCATCACGCGTGACACATAGTCAACCGTATCTTTCACCGCGCCATGCACCTGAGGAATACAGCGAAACGAATACGGATCCTGCACATGTTCCTTCTCCCGGTTGATCAGCTCACTTCCTTCGAGCAATTTGCGGAAATTATCAGCCGTATCTATCTGCCCGGCATGTGGACGAATTTGTTGCACCTGTGCCATAAAGGGCTCAATCAGCCCATCATAACTATCCAGCGACAGGGCGCCAATGACATCCGCATATTTCACCACCTTAAAGGCTTTCAGCAAGGTGTAAACGCCGTGGGCACTCATAAACTGGGTACCATTTAAAAGAGCCAAGCCCTCCTTCGCTTCCAGCCGGACGGGCTCCCAGCCTTTTTCGGTCAGCACATCAGCCGACTTCACTTTTTTTCCACAGTAATTCACGGTTCCCAGTCCCAGCAAGGGTAAAAACAACATAGCCAAAGGCGCTAAATCACCACTAGCGCCAAGCGAGCCCTGCTCAAACACTTCGGGTAATATATCTTCGTTAAATAAATCCAGGATCCGCTGAACGGTTTTTAGCTGCACGGCCGAATTACCTTTGGCCAAGGCATGGGCTTTCAGCAACAGCATCAGCCGGACAATATCCTGCGGAATTTCATCGCCAATGTTGCAGGCGTGCGAAACCACAAGGTTTTCCTGCAACTTACTCAGCTCGGCCTTGGACACTTTAATATCGCACAACGCGCCAAAACCGGTGTTGATTCCGTAAATCGGATCTTCACTTTCGGCCAGTTTTTTATCGAGAAAAGCTTTCGATTTCTGAATTAACGCCACCGACTCATCCGAAAGAACCAGCTTTTTCTTTTCTTCCAGAATGTCTTCAATGATTTTGAAACTGAGGGGTGCGGGACTGATCGTATAAACTTTAGACTCCATCTTTTTTCGTTTTTAATCGTTCAACAATTACCTATCAAAAAAGAAAGGGTCCAATTCACGGGCAGCGGGTATCACAACCAAATGCCTTTACGGGCCGGTCGTCGCTGCCAATTGCTGTTGTTCTGCTATGCCACATGCAAGCAAGAACGTCAAAACCAACTTATTCAGAAAGGATTTTTATCAGTTCTTCAGGAGTGACCAATTGCTGTTCGCCTGATTTCATATTCTTCAGCGTCAACTTTCCTTGATTCATTTCTTCCTCGCCTACCATCACCACAAAAGCCACTTGCTTGCGATCGGCCCAGGTCATTTGCTTCTTCATTTTTACCGGTTCGGGATAGATTTCAGCATTGACTTTGCTGGCGCGCAACTTCGCCAAAATAGGCAAACAATACGCTTCTTCCTTTTCACCAAAATTGACGAACAACACTTTGGTTGAAGCAACCGCATCTTCAGGGAACAATTCCAATTGCGTCATGACATCGTAAATGCGGTCGGCTCCAAACGAAATGCCCACACCCGACACATCGGGCATACCAAAAATGCCGGTCAGGTCGTCGTAGCGGCCACCGCCACAAATGCTACCTATTTGTACATCTTTGGCTTTTACCTCGAAAATAGCGCCTGTGTAATAATTCAGTCCACGGGCCAAGGTCAGGTCCAGTTCCACCTCGGTGTTCAGATCAAATCCGGCCAGATAGCCAAACAGCGTCCGCATTTCATCCACACCCTTCTTCCCGGCCTCTGAAGCGCCAATCACAGCTTCAATCTGATCCAGCTTTTCGGCATTGGATCCACTCAGCTTCAGAATGGGCTGCAATTTATCAACGGCTTCCTGCGACACCCCTTTTTCCAGCAGCTCAAGATTCACCTTTTCCAGACCAATTTTGTCGAGCTTGTCAATAGCCACGGTAATGTCAATGATGCGGTCGGCTTCGCCAATGGTTTCGGCAATACCGGCCAAAATCTTCCGGTTGTTAATTTTCACCACCGTATTGATTCGGAACTGATTGAAAACATCGTTGATAATTTGAACCAGCTCCAATTCATTCAGCAGCGAATTACTTCCAACGATGTCCACATCGCATTGGTAAAACTCGCGGTAGCGACCTTTTTGCGGGCGGTCGGCACGCCAAACGGGTTGAATTTGGAAGCGTTTAAACGGGAAGGAAATTTCGTTGCGATGCTGCACAACAAAGCGGGCAAAAGGAACCGTCAAGTCATAGCGCAGCCCCTTCTCCGAAATCTTGTTGGTGAGCCGGATACTATTGCGCTCCTGTAATTCATCCTCGTCCACCTTCGAAATAAAATCGCCTGAATTCAGGATTTTAAACAACAGCTTATCGCCTTCCTCGCCATACTTTCCCATCAAGGTCGAAAGGTTTTCCATCGCCGGTGTTTCAATGGGTTGAAAGCCGTAGCGTTGAAAAATTTCCTTAACCGTATCGAAAATATAATTGCGGCGAGCCATCTCTACCGGTGAAAAGTCGCGTGTTCCTTTAGGAATCGAAGGTTTCTGAGCCATAGTCTGTTTTTTATTCGAACTGCAAAAGTAACTAAAAACAAGAAAAGCCGGAATGGATCCGGCCTTTTTCAATTTTTTTCAACATTTCTTAATTCAGAAAGCGAATCGACCATGGATAGCGGTAAAATTCGCCTTCGTTGGCTTTAATGGCAGCAATGATGGTAAAAACCAAAGCAGCAATGCCAACGACAGCCATTAGCAGCAGTCCGATTCCAGTGACAACCAGAATTCCTGAAATAAAAATCAGAATCGTTACGGTAATCTGAAAATTCAGCGACTCTTTGCCCTGGTCTTCGACAAAGCCGTATTCTTCTTTTTTCAGCAGATATACAATTAGGGGGCCGACGATATTTCCGGCAACCGGAATAACCAGCCCGGCGAAAGCCGCCAGGTGACAAAGCATGCCCCACATCCGTTCGTCGCGATTATCAATAATTCTATGCCTCAGTTACTTTTTTACGCAAGTTAGGGAAGTCACGGCGAAAATCAAAGGTCAGTTTACCTGCGAATATTGAGTATTCTTTGTTGCCGATTGAATATTCGCTATTGCCGGAAAGATCGGCAAGGCTGCCGCAAAGATATTCCCTTGCGAATATTAACTATTCGCTGTTGCCGATTAAATATTCCCTATTGCCAACAGCAGCGAATATCAATCGAGGCGAGGATTCTTCTCAATGCGGATCCGGGCATCCACGGCCAATATTCTATCGCCCTTCCCCAGCAAGGGATTGATGTCCATCTCTTTAATTTCGACAGCAAATCGCAACATGCTGGACAAACGAACGATGATTTCGGCAAACTTACGCTGGTTAGCCCCTTCCTGTCCCCGGTAGCCTTTAATAATTTGGTACGATTTCAGGTTTTTGATCATCGATGACGCTTCACACATGCCCAGCGGAGCTAATCCGGAGGTGACATCTTTCAAAACTTCCACCATCGTTCCGCCCATGCCGCAAAGTACAATATGCCCAAAGCGGTCTTCGTATTTCGCCCCGACAAACAGCTCTATCCCGGAGGCCATCTCGGCCATCAGCACCGCTTCGGTTTCCGGAATATTGATCAGCCGGTTGAATTCGTGCAACACCGTTTCCTTGTCGTGCACATTCAGTACCACGCCACGCACATCGCTTTTATGAACCGGTCCTATGACCTTCATCACCAAGGGCCAACCCAGCTGTTCGGCTGCCTGCAACGCCTCGTCCGTCGTTTTGACCACCAGCTCCTGTACTCGGGGAATGCCGGCAGCATCGAACAAACGGTGAATAATTTCGGGAGGCTGATACCCATCGCTAGCCTGGTCAACAATGCAACGGATTTCGGGAATGTCCACCCCTTCGAGGAAAATTTCATCAGTATGCGGTTTGGGCGTACTGGCAACTTTCGACAAAGCCCGCCCAAGCAACACTTCGTCGGGGAAGTTCACATTCCCTTCGGAAAGAAAATACGCCACATCGTCGCTCACATTAATCACCGACGGCAAAATCGGATAAATCGGCTTTTTGCAGGTGTGCATCTTGCCGTTCAGCACTTCATACACATCGCCTACCGGGAAAAGGCCCGGGCTTCCGTAGATGACCGCCATCCCGTCCACTTCTTTAAAGTCATTATCGCAAGCGTCAATAATGGCCCCCAACTGTTCGGCATTGCCGGTGGCCAAAAAATCAATGGGGTTTTCAACCGAAGAACCGGGAAACAGCTTTTCTTTCAAGCGGCCTTTTTGGGGCGAATCCTGAATTTGGGGAATCTTCAAGCCTCCGGCCTCCAGCGCATCGGTTAGCATCACCGCGGGCCCACCGGCATGCGTAATAATCGCCATGCGCTTGCCCTTCATTTCCTTGCACATAAACACGCAGCCTACAGTGGTCAGCTCCTCGCGTCCGTAACAACGAACGATGCCCGCTTTCCGGAACAGGGCTTCAACCGCTGAATCGGAGCTGGCCATAGCCCCGGTATGTGACGAGGCGGCACGGCTGCCTGCATCGCTGCTTCCTGCTTTGATAGCCGCAATTTTGCAGCCTTTTCGAATGAGTGAAGAAGCATGCTTCAACAGTTTATCCGGATTTTGAATGCTTTCGATATAGAGTAATTTGACCCGGGTGCTGGTTTTGGGATCAAACACATCATCCATAAATTCCAGCACATCTTCAACCCCAACCTGGGCCGAGTTGCCCACCGAAAAAACACTGGCAAAGTGTAAACCTTTCGGAATACCCGACTCCATAATAAACACGGCCGTAGCTCCCGAACTGGAAATAAAATCGCAACCCATCTGATCGAGTTTGGGAACCGGCGTGGTGAAAACGCTGGCATGCGCAGGAGTGATAATCCCAATACAGTTGGGGCCAATCAGCGAAGCCCCGTAACGATTGACCGTTTCAACAATTTGTTGTTCCAGCTGTCGCCCTTCTTCACTCTCTTCGCTAAAACCAGCCGAAATAATGATGATCCCTTTGGCTTTCTTATCACGGCACAACTGCAAGGTCATTTCGGGACAAAACCTGGCCGGCACAGCCAGCACCGCAGTTTCAACCTCCGGCAATTCGTCAATCGACGGATACGTTTTGATTCCCTGAACCACTTTGGTTTTTGGATTGACCACATACAAATCGCCTTCAAAATGATTATCCACCAAGTTCTTGAGCAATTTGCCTCCAGGTTTGGAAACATCGTTTGAAGCACCTACAACGACAATACTTTTGGGCCAGATGAGTTCTCGTGTCAGCATAAATTCGGTCTATTTTCATCAAAAATACGAATTCCCTGCTCATGACCGCTGATATTATTCAGGTGAAACAGGATATGTTCGAGAAAAGGCATAGGCGAAGGTATGAGAGCATGAGGAATCAGGATTCGCAAAACCGGCATCCGTTTCGGTTTTGATATTTTTTTGAATAGTTTTGGCATCGAAATGGCAAATCTTACAGAACAACGAATTATGGTTCACTGCGACTTTTCGGAGTCGACGAACAACGCAATTGCTCATGGCGTGCGAATGGCAACTATTTTTCGAAAAGAATTGTGTCTGTTTCATCCGTTGCCAAAAAAAGGGAAAGCGGAAAAACTGGCCGTTCAAAAGACCCTGTCCGAAATCATTCACCAGTTGAAAAAGGACCTGCCTGATATCCCCATTTCCAGCCTGACCTTAAAAGGGGACCTGACCAGCTGCATTGACCGGATTGCTGAGCAATACGATGGAATTATGCTGGTGTTGACTTCGGAGAACGTAAAAGCAAAGTTGCCCGCACTGCAAGTCAGCCAAATCCCGTTCTTGTTTGTCAACGGCTATCAACCCGAATCGCTTGGCTACAAAAGCGTGCTACTCCCGGTCGACTTCAGAAAAGTGATGAAAGACACCTCGCTTTGGGCCAGTTATTTTGCCCGCTTCAACCAAGCTGATGTGACTGTTTTTCCTGCGGTGGAAAAAAATAAGGACCAAGCGATCATGATTCGTAAAAATGTGAAGTTCATCAAACACTTATTAACCAGTCTTAAACTTAACTTTCAAATTTCAAACAGCCGCAAAGGCAGTTTCGGTTTACCTTTTGATGCCTTGCAACGTTGCCACGACGAAAAGCACGATTTACTGATCGTCCCCTCCAGTAAAAACATCAGCCTCATCGACCTGATCATTGGCTTGCCCGAAGCAAAAATCATCAAAAAGGCCAGTCACTTGCCGGTGCTTTGCATCAACCCAAAACGCGATATGTATATTCTGTGCGATTAATTTTGTAATTTGCACCATTAAAATGATTTGACATGAAGACTCAGGAGATCATAAAAGAAATTCAACAGTTACCTATCTCAAAGCGTATTTACATCATTGAGAGAACCATCCATTTCATCCGTAAGCAAGAAGAACAAAAGCAATTGAAAACAGCGGCTGATGCCTTGTACGATGATTACAAATTCGATAGAAAATTGACAGCATTTACAAATCTTGATTTTGAAGACTTCTATGAAACAAGGTGAAATTTGGCTGATCAATCTCGACCCAACAGTTGGCGCAGAAATAAAAAAGACCCGACCGGCAATCATTGTAAATGATAATTCCTTAGGTAAATTACCTTTAAAAATTATTGTTCCGCTTACCGATTGGAAAGAAAGATATCAGGTTGCGCCTTGGATGGTAAAAATAGAACCCAATTCAAAAAATGGTTTAGTAAAGGTTTCTTCCGCTGATTGCTTTCAAGTGAGGTCAGTATCACAAGAAAGGCTAATCAAGAGGCTGGGTAATATTTCTGACTCAATTCTGGATGACATAAGAAACGGCTTATCCAAAGTACTTTCAATTGAACACTAGTAGAACGCTTTTCTTTCCTGAAAATCTAACGAAACACAAACAGAATCAATTCCCTCAAAATGAAACTATCATTTAGTCTTTTTCTCTTGCTCTTCACGATGACTTCGCTTGCCCAAAGTTTTGAATACGATGTTTTGTTTCATGGTATTGGTGATAACCGGGAGTATTTTAGCGGAGTGGCCAACTCGCAAACCATTTTGGGAGAACGAACCAGTTTTGTGGTGGGAACTACTTTGGAAGAAAAGCACGAATTTCGGATTGGGCTGAGCCATTTGTTTGAATTTGGAAGTGAGCTCAATGATCAACAACCCAAGCTGACAGCCTACTACCATTATTCAGACGAGCAAGCGGAATTTTACTTTGGCGCTTTTCCGCGCATGGGGCTGATTGATTTTCCGCTGGCCTTGATTACCGACACTTTTTTGTACTATCGACCCAACATTGAAGGCTTGTATGGAAAATACAACTGGGACTGGGGCCATCAAAGTGCCTTTGTGGACTGGACGGGTCACCAAACAGAAACCCAAAGGGAGACCTTCATGGCTGGTTTTTCGGGTGAAATCCGCCATCAATCCATCTTCTTTCAAAACTACGTCACCTTGTTTCATTATGCCGGCACGACACTTCGGCCCGAGGGTGAAAATATTCATGATAACCTGGGAACAGCCTTTTTCCTGGGTTCCGACCTGGATCAGGTGCTGCCAATGCACAACTCTTATATCAAACTGGGCCTGCTCCATTCGAAATACCGCGAACGCCATGTGATGGATGGCTACCTGAATTCAACGAGTATTTTGGCTGAATTTTATGGAGAAGTGAAGCAATTTGCCTTACGCTCGGGCTTGCATTTGGGGGATGGGCATAACCTGATGAATGGCGACCGCTTTTACGATGTAGACAGCTACTGGCGCACCGATGTGATTTGGCGATTCATCAGCAGCGAACATGTTGAAGGCCGCTTTAATCTTTCCTTTCACTTGATTGAAGGCAATGACTTGGATCAGTCGCAACAATTGTCGCTGATTTACCGGTTCGGAAGTTGATCGTGCTGGACGCTGGATAGCTGAAAGCTGAATCTAACATCTTCTTTCTATTAATCTGAAATCAAGATTCGTATCCGTTCTTTTAATAAATTAAAATTTATAAAAACCACAATAGCCACATAGACCAAATAGAAAAAAGTAAAAGAGGATACTTATTGTCTGAGTCCGGGACACCGGAACTGCCTAATGAGACTTTTTCATCCGGTCATTCTATTGTCATTGATTGCTATTCAGCTCGGGTGTTTGGACAACTTGAAATTTGGAATCTGGAATTTTGAATTTTCTTGTAGCTAGACGCTGGATGGCTGAAAGGCTATTGCGACTACCACTAAATCATTCCGAAACCAATTCCATTTCATCAATTAAATAACCAGCTCCGGCAAACTTATCGATGATAAACAAGATGTAGCGAACATCAAGCATGATGTTCCGGCACTGATCGGGATCGAACATGATGTCGCTCATGGTGCCTTCCCAACACCGATCAAAATTGAGGCCCACCAGCTGCCCACGGGCGTTGATTGCCGGGCTTCCGGAATTGCCTCCAGTTGAATGAATGGATGCGATGTAAGCCACCGGAACCTCACCATCGCTTTCGTATTCGCCAAAGTCGCCGGCGTGATACAGATGCCTTAATCTTTCGGGAACCTGATAATCCGGAACTTCCGGATCATATTTCTCCATCACGCCTTCCAAGGTGGTATAATAGCGGTAATTCACGCCATCGCGCGGCTGGTAGCCCTCCACTTTGCCGTAAGCCACACGCAAGGTAAAATTGGCATCGGGGTATAACTGAAAGTTCTTTTCCATCAACATAATACCCTTCATGTATTTCTGCTGAACGGTTTTAATATTCTCCTGAATCCCCTGATGAACCAGTTCTATATTCCGCTGATAGTACCCCTTCAAGGCCTGAAACAATTCGACTATCGGATCCTTTTGCAATTTAGCAATCGACTTGCCATCAAATTCTGAAATAATTTGCTGCAACTTCTCCGGATCAGCCAATACCGACTTGGCATACACTTTACGGATCAACTTTTCGTCTTCAAACCTCGAAAGCATCTGCATCAACTCTTCAGGCAGAAAACTCTCGTCCAAATCATTTCGTAACATCCGAAGCAGTTCCACAAAAAGCTCCTGATCCGTTTCCTGGTCGTAATCATCAAAATACTCGGTCACTTTTATTGCCAGGGCTTTCCGCACCAGTTCGTGATGATCTTCATCCATCCGGTTCCATCCCCGATCATTTCGTGGGAAAAAGTCGGCCAGCTTAAAAATTTCAATCCCCTTAAAAACAATCTCCTGGTAATAATGATAAGCTTTGTCATAAGGCTGTAAGTCAACATACAATTTTTCGAATTGGGGAAGCACCGGGCTGTAAGTCTCTTCCAGTGTGTCGTTTTGCATGTACCAAACTTCAAAATCAGCTTCAAAGGCCATCTTTTGCTCCACAGCCTGCAAGCGATCCAGTCCCCGAATTTCGCCTTTCCACCGTTTCCACGAATTGCTGGTTCGGGCATACTTCGAAGCATACTGAATACGAACTTTGGGGTTGGCAGCCATATGTTTTGAAAAAATATCGAGAATGGTAGTTCTGATTTTGATGCGGTCGGGGTTGCTCTGATTCTTAATCAGTTCAACCGCGTGCGAGGGAAGGTATTGTTGCGTGGTCCCCGGATAGCCCATCAGCATCATGAAATCATTTGGTTGAATACCGTCCAGCGATATGGGCAGCCATTTTTTGGGCCGGTAAGGAACGTTGTCCGTAGCATATGCCGCTGGTTCGTTATCCTGATTGGCGTACACCCTGAAGATTGAAAAGTCGCCGGTGTGGCGCGGCCACATCCAGTTGTCGGTGTCGCCGCCAAATTTGCCGATTGCCTGCGGCGGCGCACCCACCAGGCGAACATCTTGAAAGACCAGGTAAGTATACAAGAAGTATTGATTGCCATAAAACAACGGTTTTACGACGGCTTCAAATTTTCCATCTTCAGCAGCTTCCCGCTGAATACGGCTGATGTTCTCATTCAACTTTGCCTGTAATGAATCCCCTTCCAACCCAGATGTCCCGGCAAAAACAGAATCCGAAACATCCACCATCCGGTCCAGAAATTTGGCGGTTAACCCGGGGTTGGGTAGTTCTTCTTCCTGCGACATGGCCCAAAACCCGTCGGACAAATAATCCTGCTCCACCGAACTGTGTGACTGAATATTCGAAAATCCACAATGGTGATTGGTGAGCAACAGCCCCTGATCCGAAATCATTTCTCCGGTACATCCTCTTCCAAAGATAACCACCGCATCTTTCAAACTGTTCTGGTTCACACTGTAAACATCCTCAGCAGTCAGGCGAAAGCCCATCTCCTGCATTTCTTCGATGTTGTACTTTTCCAGCAAAGTCGGGATCCACATCCCCTCTTTGGCCGACAGGGAAAGACTAAAAACGGCAACAATAAAAAACAGGAATAATTTTCTCATTGATCAGTATTTTTTCAGCAAAACGGATTCAACAACACGTTTCTCTTTGTCAGAATTGCTTTGACGATGGCATTAACACCAATTCATCCGCTAAAATTCTTTCAGAAATTGGTAGACTTTGTGCACTGGAAGGCCCATCACATTGAAAAAAGAACCTTCAATTTTTTTCACCCCAACAAAACCAATCCACTCCTGAATCCCGTAACCACCGGCTTTGTCGTAAGGCTTAAACCGGTCGACATAGTATTCGATTTCGGCATCAGTTAGCTCTTCAAACCAAACTGCGGTAACGGCATGGAAGGAGTATTTTTTGGTGGCCGACTGGATATTGACCCCCGTAATGACCTGGTGCTGGCTGGATGATAAATGCCGGAGCATTTTGATGGCCGCAGACCGGTCAGCCGGTTTGCCCAGTACTTCTTCGTCTTTCCAAACGATGGTATCGGCAGCAATGACCAAGCTATTTTCGGGTAAGTTTTTTCGAACGGCAGTGGCTTTTAGTTCAGCCAAGTATTCCGGAATGGCTGTCATCCCCAGTTCAGGCGGAAAATATTCCTTCACATCCGAAACATGAACCTGGAAATCAAGCCCCAGTTCTTTCAGCAAATGTTGGCGTCGTGGCGATTTCGAAGCCAGTATCAGTTGATATTTTTGTAAATTTTCAGGTACCATTATATTGATCTCCAATAATATGAGTGTTCATTAATCCAAGTATCCTGAGCTTTCATAACTTGCTCAATGATATCGCGGGCGCAACCCTCGCCCCCTTTCTTATCCGAAATATAAGAAGAAATTTCTTTAATTTCGCTGACAGCATCCAAGGGGCACACAGCCACTCCGACGGCTTGCATCACCTGGTAATCGACCAGGTCGTCGCCCATGTAAAGCACTTCTTCCGCTTGAACTCCGGTTTTCAGCATAAAGTCATTCAGACATTCCATTTTATCACGTACTCCCATGTAAATGTATTCGACCCCAAGGTTGGCATAACGGGTCCTGACCTGCTCCAGGTTTCCGCCCGTAATAATCCCAATCTGGTAGCCCATGTTCAAGGCATTGCGAAGCGCATAGCCGTCTTTTACATTGGCGGTGCGCACTGGCACGCCTGCTTCATTGAGAACCATGGTATCGAGCGATAGAACGCCGTCAATATCAAAAATCAATGCTTTTATGCTTTTTAGCTTATCTTTAAAAAAGGCCATACGGTTACTTGGTATTTTGAGTTTTGTATATGCTTTCGGTCACCAGCTGATAAATCTTCTTTCGTTCGGGTTGATCAGCCAGTAAATCCAGGTGTTTATTGATAATCGTTTCATCCATACGGACAGCCGGTCCGGTTTGAGCGTCGATGGGTTTCATGCCCATAACTTTCTGGGCGGTTTCCTGAATCAGCGGTTTCAACAAATCGAAGCTTAGTCCTTTTTCTTCCAACATCGAGTCGCCAATTTGGTACAAATGATTGACAAAATTGCAGGTATAAACCGCTGCCAGATGCAGTACCCTTCGCTCTTCGGAATAAATGGGCTGAACGGAAGAGGAAAGCTTTTGGGCCAAGACTTGGAGATCGGCAAAAACCTCGTCTGAGCTAGCCTCCAAACAAATTGGAATCGTTGAGAAATCGACATCCCGCTGTTTCGAAAAGGTTTGCAGGGGATAGAAAACACCGAAGTTTTTGAAATAGTTGGAAAGAAGCTCCATCGGAATACTTCCTGCTGTATGCACAACGGTTGTTTCCAGCGGAATTTGCCGGAGTACCGTTTCCAGCGCATCATCTTTCACCGAAACAAGGCACAAATCGCAGGGTTCCAGTTCATCGAGGCTGGTGGTGTACGGGCATTCCAAAACAAAAGCCAGCGCTTTGGCCGACGCTTCGGTACGGCTATACACCTGCACCACATCCAAACCGTTTTCCCGGAGTGCTTTTCCCAGCTGTGTGGCTAAATTACCTGCGCCGATCAATACAATTTTCTGAATCATAGATGAGCTTTTCCGTTACACCACCCAAAGAAACAAAAAAACCAGCTAAAAACCGGTTCCTGTTAAGCGTTTTGCTACCGCAGACCAACCACTTCCCAATTGACAATGTTCCAGAAATTGTCGACATAGTAGGCCCGACAGTTTTGATAATGCAGGTAATAGGCGTGCTCCCACACATCGAGCGCCAGCAAAGGTGTTCCTTGTTTCTCCACCACGTTC